>NZ_CAJMEH010000009.1 GCF_905212365.1 uncultured Phascolarctobacterium sp. | reverse complement strand
GGCCGCTTATCCTGCCGACGGAGATATTTCCGTCATCATTCCCAAGGCGCCCGGCGGCGGCACCGATACCTCTGCCAGAGGTCTGATTCAGATGATGGAAAAGGAGCTGGCAGGCAGCAAGTTCGTACCTGTCAACAAGCCTGACGGCGGCGGCGTAACCGGCATGGTGGAAACTGCCAACGCTAAGCCCGACGGCCATACCTTAGGCATGGTTACGGTAGAGCTGGCTATGTTCCCGCATCAGGGCAAATGCAAAAATACCTATAAGGATTATGCCGCTATCTGCGCTCCCATCGCCGCTCCGGCCGCTTTAATCGTGCCGAAGGAGGCTCCCTATAATAATTTAAATGAGTTCGTAGCTTATGCCAAGGCTAATCCGGATAAGGTAAAAATGGGCAATTCCGGCGTAGGCGCTATCTGGCATATTGCAGCGCTGTCTTTTGAGGACGAATTCGGCGTGCAATTTAAGCACGTTCCTTATCCGAAAGGCTCCGCTGATATTGCCGCCGCTTTGGCCGGTAAGCATATCGACGCTACCTTGGCCGATCCTTCCGTATTCAAGAGCCAGGTGGATGCAGGCAATTTGAAAATTTTGGCTACCATGTCCGCTTCCCGCAGCGAAATTTATCCCGATGTGCCCACCTTTAAGGAGCTGGGGCATAATATGACCGTGCGCGCCTGGGCTGCGCTGGTAGCTCCGAAAAATACTCCGAAAGAGAAACTTGAAGTTTTGCGTGCCGCCGCTAAAAAGGTGTGCGAATCCAAGGAGTTCAAGGATTACTTTATGAAGCAGGGCATCGACCCCTCCTGCATCATCGGCGAAGATGCTGATAAGATGATGGCCGAAGACCACGAAATGTACGGTAAGTTTTTGACCAAGGCCAACTAAAATAATAGCGATTTTTAAAACGGCGTAGCCTGCGGGCTATGCCGTTTTTGTATGGGAATGCCGTCTGCTGATAGGCGGAACGCTTTGCTTCTTGACCCATTTGCCCATATATTATGTGATGTTTTTCTGAGGGGATGAAAAGAATGCAGCTTGCGTTTGCTTACTGCTGCGCCGTCAAAAAGAAAAAGATGTACAACACAAGGAAACATGGTATAATGTTTATAGAAAAATTGAGTAATTGGAGGTTTTCTCAATGCAAAAAATTGATCAGGCTTGCGTAAACACTCTGCGCTTTTTAGCGGCAGACCAGGTAGAAAAGGCTAAGTCCGGCCATCCCGGCTTCCCTTTGGGCACCGCGCCTTTGATGTATACTATTTGGGATCGCTTTATGAGCTACAATCCCGCCAACCCTAACTGGTTCAACCGCGATCGCTTTATTCTTTCTCCGGGCCATGGCAGCGCACTGCTGTACGCTATGCTGCATTTGGCTGGCTACGATCTGCCTATGGAAGAGCTGCAAAACTTCCGTCAATGGGGCAGCAAAACCCCCGGTCATCCTGAATATGGACTTACCCCCGGCGTAGACGTTTCTACCGGGCCCTTGGGTCACGGCTTTTCCATGGGCGTAGGCTTCGCTATCGCTGAAGCTATGCTGGGCGCTAAGTATAATAAGCCGGATTTCCCCATCGTGGACCATTACACCTTCGGCTTGACCTCCGACGGCGACCTGATGGAGGGCGTTGCTTCCGAAGCCGCGTCCTTAGCTGGCACATTAGGCTTAGGCAAGCTGATCTACTTGTATGACGATAATAAAATTACCATTGAAGGCAGCACCGATATCGCCTTTACCGAGGACGTGGAAGCCCGCTTCAAGGCTTACGGCTGGCAGGTGCTGCGCGTAGGCGACAGCGAGGACGTGGAGGCTATGGCCGAGGCCATTAAAGAAGCTAAGGCGGACACTTTGCATCCGTCCTTAATCATCGTACGCACTCACATTGGCTTTGGCAGCCCCAAGCAGGATAACGCTTCCTGCCATGGCGAGCCTTTGGGCGCTGACGCTTTGGTAGCTACTAAGGAAAAGGCTGGGTGGCCGCAGGAAATGTTCTATGTTCCCGCGGAGGTTAGGGAGCATTTTGCCGCTAAGCTGGCAGGCTGCGCTGCTGCCGAAACTGCTTGGAACGCTTTGCTGGAAGATTATAAAGTAGTATATCCGGAGCTGGCTAAAGAGCTGACCGACCGCATTGAAGGCAATACTTTGGTGAACCTGTCCGCTTTGGAGGCTATCTTCAAGGATACCGCCAAGAACGCTACCCGCGAAGCCTCCGGCGATATTATTCAAGTGTTGGCTGCACAGCTGCCGGAATTGGTCGGCGGCAGCGCCGATTTGGGTCCCTCCAATAAAACCATTATGAAGGCCGGCGGCTTCTTCTCCAAGCTGGACCGCACCGGCCGCAATATTCACTTTGGCGTGCGCGAGCATGCTATGGGCACTGTGCTGAACGGTATTTCCCTGCACGGCGGCTTTATTCCCTTCGGCGGCACCTTCCTGGTATTTGCCGATTTCCTGCGTCCTACCATTCGTATGGCCGCGCTCATGGGCATTCAGGCTATCTTTGTACTGACCCATGACAGTATTGCTTTGGGTGAGGACGGTCCGACCCATCAGCCGATTGAAACGGCTATGGGTCTGCGCTTGATTCCTAATGTCAGCGTTATCCGTCCTGCCGACGCGCTGGAAACCGCTGCCGCCTGGCAGCAGGCCTGCTTGAACAAGCATAAGCCTACCTGCCTGCTGCTTAGCCGTCAAAAGCTGAACGTACTGCACGCTTATGCCGATGTTATTCACGAAAACGCCGCTAAGGGCGCTTATGTTCTGAGTCCGGCAAAAGGCGAGGCTAAGGTTATTTTAATCGGTACAGGCAGCGAGGTGCAGCTGGCTCTGGAAGCTCAGGCCAAGCTGGAAGCCGAAGGCATTGGGGCGACCGTAGTATCCATGCCCAGCTGGGATGCTTTCGACAGACAGAGCGAGGAATACAAGGCCAGCGTACTGCCAGAGGGCATAGTAAAATTTGCCGTAGAAGCCGGTGTGCCTTACGGCGGGAGCCGTTATACCGGCAGTGAAAAGAATGTTTTGGGCATTACTACCTTCGGCGCGTCTGCTCCCGGCGGTGTAATGATGGAAAAATACGGCTTTACCGTCGATAACCTGGTAGCTAAGGTTAAAGAGGTTCTGTAAGCTGTTATTGACGAAAGACCGGGGAGCACTCCTCGGTCTTTTTCCTAAGTAAGCGCAAGAGTATAAGGTTGTGTACAAAATTACTCCCTCAGTCGTTTTGCAAAGCAAAACGCCAGCTCCCTCACCGAGGGAGCAAAAGTAAAATATTAGAAGGACATTTTGCCCCCTCTTAGAGGGGGCTGTCACCAATGGTGACTGGGGGAGTATAATAATATAAAACATGAGGTAGATTGATATGTTGAAGCATTTATTGACGATTGCCGGCAGCGATTCCAGCGGCGGCGCGGGCATTCAGGCCGACCTTAAGACCTTTGCCGCTCACGGTACCTTCGGCATGAGCGTAATTACGGCGGTTACGGCCCAGAACACCTGCGGCGTGACCAAAGTGCAGGATATTGACTGCGACGTGGTGCAGGCTCAAATCGAGGCCGTCTTTGACGATATCCGCGTGGACGCGGTAAAGATAGGTATGGTGTCCCAGCCGCAGATTATTAAGACTATCGCCGCTTGCCTGCGCCGTTATGCGCCGCCCATTGTGGTGGTGGACCCGGTGATGATTTCCAAAAGCGGCTATCCGCTGCTGGCGCCGGAGGCCTGCGCTACGCTGATCAGCGAGCTGCTGCCGCTGGCGACGCTGGTAACGCCTAATTTGCCGGAAGCGGAGGCTATCACCGGCATGAAGGTGGAGCGCAGGGAGCAGATGCGTCCGGTTGCGGAAAAAATTATCTCTTTGGGCGCTAAGGCCGTGCTGGTGAAGGGCGGGCATTTGCAGGATACGGCGGACGATTTGCTGTTTGACGGGCAGACAGAACGCTGGTTTACCGGCCAGCGCATCTCCACTAAAAATACTCATGGCACGGGCTGCACCTTATCCAGCAGCTTAGCGGCTAATCTGGCTAAGGGAATGAGCCTAGAGGCAGCAGTGCAGGCCTCCAAGGAATACGTTACGCAAGCCATCGCTCACGGCATTGCCTTGGGCAGCGGCTGCGGGCCTACGCATCATTTTGTGGATTTATACAGAAAGGCTGGTATATTGGAATAATGGATTTGAAAAATACATTTGGCGAGCTGGTGGATAAGCTGCGTAAGCAAAGACCGGTAGTGCATGAAATAACTAATTACGTGACGGCGGAAAGCTGCGCCGACGTGGCCTTGGCGGCTGGCGCTTCTCCCGTAATGGCGGACGAGCCGGAGGAGGTTGAGGAAATCACCGCCGGAGCGAACGCTTTAGTGCTGAATTTGGGCACCATCAGCTTTAATAAACAGATTGCTATGGAGCGTTCCGCTGCCGTAGCCAAAAAGCTGGGGATTCCGGTTATTTTAGACCCGGTAGGCGTAATGACCTCCACTATGCGGCTGAATTTTGCTTTAAAGCTGCTGCATAAGGGCTATATCAGCATTGTACGCGGCAATTTCAGCGAATGCCGGGCGCTGCTGCTGGGTAAAACCGGCGGCCACGGCGTGGATAACCTGGACGAAAGTACGCAGGAGGGCGAGGCCTTGAAGGTAGCTAAGGACGCCGCCGCTAAATTTAATTGCGTTTTCGCCGTAACCGGCGCTATCGATAATATCAGCAACGGCAAGCAGGCGGTTGTACTGAATAATGGCCACCCGCTTTTACAGGATATTACGGGCAGCGGCTGCATGACCAGCACGCTGGTGGCCTGCTGCGCCGCCGTGACGAAGGATATGCTGGTAGCTGCGGCCTTGGGAGTAGTTATTATGGGGCAAAGCGCGGAGCTGGCAGCTAACTTTTTGGAAAAGAAGGACGGCCCCGGTATGTTTAAGGCGCGTCTGCTAGACTGCGTGTACCACGTGACTACTAAATGGAA
Source organism: uncultured Phascolarctobacterium sp. (assembly GCF_905212365.1). Taxonomy (GTDB): domain Bacteria; phylum Bacillota; class Negativicutes; order Acidaminococcales; family Acidaminococcaceae; genus Phascolarctobacterium_A. Next base: position 43,773 of record NZ_CAJMEH010000009.1, on the reverse strand, counting down.
TTTAGTAAATTTGAAGCCGGAAGAGAAGGTATCATGAAGCCGCAGATAGACTACAGCATTTATCTTGTTACGGACGATAGCTGGCTGCATGGGCGTTCGCTGGCAGACTGCGTGCGTCAGGCTTTAGAGGGCGGCGTAACGCTGGTTCAGTACCGCAGCAAGCATAACGACGGCGGCCCCATGTATGCGGAGGCCCTGGAGCTGAAAGCCTTGTGCGATAGTTACAGCGTACCGCTGATTATTAACGATCGGGTGGATTTAGCCATGGCGGTAGGAGCGGCAGGCGTGCATTTGGGGCAGGATGATCTGCCTTGCGCTGCTGCCCGTAAAATTATGGGCAATGATTACGTTATCGGTGTTTCTGCCCATAATCCCAAGGAAGCATTGCAGGCCATTGCCGACGGCGCAGATTATCTGGGCTGCGGCGCTGTTTTTGGCAGCGCCACCAAGCAGGACGTGCAGGAGCTGGGCTTGGCTAACCTGCGGACTATTCGTCAGGTAAGTAAATTACCTATGGTGGGCATCGGCGGCGTTACGGCGGCTAATTACGAGCAGGTATTGCAGACGGGAGCCGACGGCGCGGCGATTATCAGCGGCATTCTGGCGGCTGCCGATATTACAGAAAGAGTGCGTCAAATCGCGGCCATACGCGATTCATACCGTAAATAATTTAAGGGAGCGGAAGCATAGAAAAGCTGCCCCTCCCTTTTGCCTGCGATTGGTCTTGAGAATTATACGACTAGAGATAATAGTGTTACTTGCGTTACACTTTAACTGTCGCAGGAAAAATATAAGTTAAATTTACTGCTTTTAGCAGGAATAATCAGTCAATTCAACGAAATATTAGGCATCAAAAAAATGCCTAAGGGGGATTTATTTATGAAAGAATACACTGGTGATAAGATCAGAAACGTGGCCATTGTGGGTCATGGTGGAGCAGGAACCACGTCCGTAACCGAAGCCCTGCTGTATCGCAGCGGAGCTATCAGCAGAATGTGCAAGGTTGAGGACGGTGCTACCACCACTGACTATGAGCCCGAAGAAATTAAACGTAAGGTTTCCGTCAACGCTACGCTGGCTCCTGTAGAATGGCGCGACAGCAAGATTAACTTTATCGACACTCCTGGCTTCGCCGATTTCGTAGCGGAGGTTAAGGGTGCGTTCAGAGCGGTTGACAGCGCTTTGATCGTTGTCTGCGCAACCAGCGGCGTACAGGTTGGTACGGAGCAATGCTGGAAGCTGGCTGAGGAGGTCGGTCTGCCGCGTATTATTTTCGTCAACAAAATGGATCGTGAAAACGCTGATTTTGACAGCATTCTGGATAATCTGCGTGGCAAGTTCGGCAAGCACGTATTGCCATTGCAGCTGCCCTTGGGCAAGGAAGACAAATTCGAGGGCATTATCGACCTGTATAAGATGAAAGCCTATCGTGCCAACGGCAACGGCTCCGATGAAATAGACATTCCCGATGAGTATAAAGAAGCCGCTGAAGCCGCCCGCGAAAAGATGATCGAGGCCGCGGTAGAAGCGGACGACGATTGCATGATGCGTTATCTGGAAGGCGAAGCCATCAGCGACGAAGAAATTATGAAATGCTTGATTAAGGGCATCCGCCAGGCTATCATTTACCCGATGCTGTGCGGCAGCGCTTACAAGAATATCGGCTTGGGCCGTCTGATGAACGCCATCATCGACTTTACTTATCCGGCTATTTTGAACGACTATGTAGTTATCGATAAAGAAACAGGCGAAGAAGAGCTTCGCGACGCCAACGCCCCGATGGCGGCTTTGGTGTTCAAAACAACCTCCGACCCCTTTGTTGGCCGTCTCAGCTATTTCCGTGTATTCTCCGGCTGTATTAAGGCAGACAGCATGGTATATAATTCCCGCCGCGAGGAGGAAGAACGCATTGCCAATATCTTCACGATGCGCGGTAAAACGCAAATTGCTATGAAACAAGTGGTAGCAGGCGATATCGGCGTGGTTGCCAAATTGCAGTACACCTGCACCGGCGATACCCTGTGCGATAAGAACGCCGAGGTAGAATTCCCGCCCATCAACTTCCCGCTGCCCATGTACACCAGAGCTATTTATCCGAAGAAAAAGGGCGACGAGGACAAGATTATGTCCGCACTGACCCGTCTGATGGACGAAGACCCGACGATTATCGTGACCAAGAACCCGGTAACGAAGGAAACTTTAATCAGCGGTATGGGCGATCAGCACATTGAAATCATTATGGAGCGTATGCAGCGCAAGTTCGGCGTAGAAGCTATCCTTAAAGCTCCTATCATCGAATACCGCGAAACCATCCGCGGCACTGCCGAAGTAGAAGGCAAGCATAAGAAGCAATCCGGCGGCCATGGTCAATACGGGCACGTTGTGATTAAGATGGAACCCCTGCCTCCGGGAGGCGGCTTTGAATTCGTCGATAAGATTTTCGGCGGTGCTGTTCCGCGTCAATATATCCCCGCAGTCGAAAAGGGTATGCGCGAAGCGATGGAAAAAGGCATTTTGGCCGGTTATCCTGTAGTCGATATGCGCATTACCTTACTGGATGGTTCTTACCATACTGTAGATTCCTCTGAAATGGCATTTAAAACTGCTTCCAATATCGCCTTCAAGAAAGCAATGGAAATGTGCAAGCCCGTGCTGCTTGAGCCTATTTACAGCTTAAATGTAACCTGCGCTGATTCTATGATGGGCGACGTTATCGGCGATTTGAACCAAAAGCGCGGTCGTATCCTTGGCATGCAGAGCGTGGAAGAGGGCATGAGCGTTGTAACTGCCCAAGTTCCCTATGCAGAAATTACAGAATATGCTGTTGACCTGCGCGCCATTACCCAAGGCCAAGGTACCTTTGAAATGAAATTCGATCATTACGAGGACGTTCCGGCTAAGATGGCGGAAAAGATTATCGCTGAAAGCAAGCAGGGTTAATCCTTAAAAGCTTCATATAGGCAAAACAGCCTGTCGGTTTATGTGAATCGGCAGGCTGTAATATTTTGTGAATTTTATTTTTGCCGCTTATTTTGCTTTTGACAAGTAAAAATACTTGACAAAGCCGGCGGCTTAGAGTATACTATCAAAGTCGAGTCAATTGTGTCGAGGTAGGATTATGTCAGCGGAAGAAATTTTTGAACAGCGTATGCGTTTGGGCCGGCTGTTTGACATTTACGGCAGCTTGCTTACGGACAAGCAGCGCGCCTGCCTGAGCTTATATTTTTACGACGATTTATCCTTGAGTGAAATTTCCGAGGAGCTGGGCGTTTCCCGTCAGGCTGTGCACGACCTGCTTAAAAGAGTGGAGCAGATTCTGGAGCGTTACGAGCTGGCTTTGGGCGTGCTGGCGCAAGAGGAGGCGCTGCACCAAAAGCTGCACGAGGTTATGGGCCTTTTGGGCTGTGACGATAGAGAGAAAAAAGACGAAGCCGTCAGGATTCTGCAAAAAATCTGCGGCGAAGGTAGGTAAAAGAGATGGCGTTTGAAAGTTTATCCGAAAGATTACAAAATGCGTTAAAGATGTTTCGCGGCAGCGGCAAGCTGACGGAAGAGGATTTAAAGGCTCCTCTGCGCGAGGTGCGCATGGCTTTGCTGGAGGCCGACGTAAACTTTAAGGTGGTTAAGGATTTCGTTTCCCGCGTGAAGGAGCGCGCTTTGGGCTCCGAGGTCAGCGAGGGGCTGAACCCGCACCAGCAGATTATTAAAATCGTCAACGAGGAATTGATAGAGCTTTTGGGCGGCACGCAAAGCAAGCTGGCCGTTGCTCCCAAGCCGCCGACCGTCATTATGTTGGTGGGCCTGCAGGGCGCAGGCAAGACTACGACCGCCGGCAAGCTGGCCAATTATTTAAAGCGCAAAAAGAAAAGACCCCTGCTGGTTGCAGGCGACGTTTACCGTCCCGCCGCAATTACCCAGCTGCAGGTTTTGGGCGAGCAGCTTAACGTGCCCGTGTTTACCATGGGCGACAAGGTTTCTCCTGTAGAAATTGCGCAGAAATCCTTGGAAAAGGCGCATAGCCTGGCATGTGATACGATTATTATCGATACCGCAGGCCGTTTACATATTAACGAAGAGCTGATGGACGAGCTGCGCAATATTAAAGGCGCGGTTAATCCGCAGGAAATTCTTTTGGTTGTCGACGCGATGACCGGTCAGGACGCCGTAACCGTTGCCGAAAGCTTTAACAGCGAGCTGGGCATCGACGGCTTAATCGTGACTAAGCTGGACGGCGACGCCCGCGGCGGCGCAGTGCTGTCCGTGAAGGCCGTAACCGGCAAGCCGGTGAAATTGATTGGTTTGGGCGAAAAGCTGGACGCTTTGGAGCCCTTCCATCCCGACCGTATGGCTTCCCGTATTCTGGGCATGGGCGATATCCTGACTCTTGTGGAAAAAATTCAGTCCACTACCGATTTGGCCAAAGCGCTGGAGATGGAAAAAAAGCTGCGCAAGGATGAATTTACCTTAGAGCAGTTTTTGGACCAGATGCAGCAGGTGAAGAAGCTGGGCTCGCTGGAAACCATTCTGGGCTTGATTCCCGGCATGGGCGGCATCAGCCAAAAGCTGAAAGAGGCCAAGGTGGACGAAAAGGAATTTGACCGCATCGAGGCCATCATTCGCTCCATGACGCCGAAAGAAAGGCGCAATCCTGATATCATTAACGGCAGCCCCAAACGCATCGCCCAAGGCTGCGGTATGCGCGTGCAGGACGTTAATAAGCTTCTGAAAAATTTTGAAGAAAGCAAAAAGATGATGAAGCGGATGCAGGGTATGGCTAAGTTTGCTTCCAAGGGCGGCTTTAAGCTTCCCTTTGGACACTAATAAAAAAGTCCCATGTTGTGCAAGATTAGTTTAAGGAGGTGAAAATCAACATGGCAGTAAAAATTCGTTTAAAACGTATGGGCGCTAAAAAAGCTCCTTTTTATCGTATCGTTGTAGCAGACGCTCGTTCTCCTCGTGACGGCAGATTCATCGAATCCATCGGTTATTACGATTCCACCGTTAATCCGGCTAACGTAAAAATCGACGCAGAAAAAGCTGTGGACTGGATGTCCAAAGGCGCGCAGCCGACCGATACCGTTAAGAACCTGTTCAGCAAAAATGGCATTATGAAACAATTTGCTGAAGCTAAAGCAGCAAAATAATTTAGAGGGGCGTGAGCTACATGAAGGAATTGGTAGAAGTAATGGCCAAGTCTCTTGTAAGTAATCCCTCTGCAGTTGCAGTGGAGGAGGAAATTACCGGAACAACTACGGTACTCCGCCTCCATGTCGCTTCTGAAGATATGGGTAAAGTTATCGGAAAACAGGGCCGCATCGCCAAAGCTATCAGAACCGTGATGAAAGCAGTGGCAACCCGCGAAAATGTAAAGGTTATTGTCGAGATTATATAATTGAGGATGGTATAACTATGGATAAAATGACTGTAAGGGTTCCTGTTGCTGTCAAAGCGAAAGTGACTGAAGATTTAAAATTGAAAATTATTGGAGATCTCCAAAACACTATAAAGAATATGGAGCTTGATCTGGAGCAATTTGAATTCCAGGCCAAAAAGGCTTTGCATCAGGCTGCCAACGATTTGAGCATGCTGCCGGCTTTGCGTGAGCAAATCGACATCGAAAGACAAAAACGCACCGCCGCTAAAGCGGAAGCCGAAGCCAAGCTGAAAAGAGCCGAAGCTTTGGAAATGGGCGCCGAAATCGGTCACGGTACTTTAGAGCGTACTGTGGAAATTACCGTGGGCACCAATATCGATGCTTTGATGGGCGCGGAAATTCTTACGGAAGACGGCAAGATTATCGCCTTCCGCGAGTGATCCATGAATAACCAAATAGTAATTGGCAAAATCGTCGCTCCGCACGGTGTGCGGGGCGATATTCGTATTCTGCCATTGACTGAAAAGCCGGAACAATTTTTAGAGCTGGATTATTTATTGCTGGCGGACGGACGCAGGCTGACGCTGAAGCACGCCCGCTTTCACAAGCGCATGGTGCTGGCGACAGTTGCGGAAATAAATTCGATGAATGAAGCGGAGCTGCTGCGGGGCCAGGAGGTTTTGATTAACTCCGACGATTTGCCGGAGCTGGAGGAAGGGCAATTTTATGTGGCCGACCTTATCGGGCTGCCGGTTTACGACGAGCAGGGTGCGCAGATCGGAACCTTTAAGGACGCTTTGACTACGGGCAGCAACGACGTGTACGTTATCGCCGTGCCCGGCGCGAAGGATATTCTGCTGCCGGCGCTGAAAATTTACGTTAAAGAAATCAATCCGGAGGAAAAACGCATTGTGGTAACGCTGCCGGAATGGGTTGACGAAGCATGAAATTTTTATTTGTAACCTTATTTCCGGAGCAGATAGAGCAGGCGGCGAGCCACAGCATTCTGCAGCGGGCGCAGGCCAAGGGCTTAATCGATATCAGCTGCGTCAACCCCCGCGACTTTACTCACGACGTACACCGCACGGTGGACGACACGCCTTTCGGCGGCGGCGCGGGCATGGTGCTGAAGCCGGAGCCCATGGTGGCGGCTATCCGCAAGGCCAAGGAGCAGCTGCCTAACGCGCGGGTTATCGCCATGTGTCCCGGCGGGCGCACGCTCAAGCAAAGCATTGTGGAGGAGTACGCGGCCTGCGGTCAGGATTTGATTTTCGTCTGCGGCCATTACGAGGGCTTCGACGAGCGCATTTTTCATTGGGTGGACGAAAAGCTTTCCATCGGCGATTATGTGCTGACGGGAGGCGAGCTGCCGGCGCTGGTGGTTATGGACGCCGTGGCCCGTTTTATTCCGGGAGTTTTGGGCAAGCTGGCCAGCGCCGAGGAGGATTCTTTCAGCACGGGCATTTTGGAATATCCCCAGTACACGCGGCCAGTGGATTTTGAAGGGTTGACGGTGCCGGAGGTGCTGCGCGGCGGCAACCACGCTTTAATCAACAGCTGGCGCTTGCAGGAGGCGCTGAAAGCCACTTATTTTATTCGCCCCGATTTATTGACGGCTGAGCAGAAGCGGCTTATCGACGGCAAACTGCCTTATAAAATGAAAAAGTCCGAGCGCAAATTCTGGGAGGAGCTGCGCGGTAAAATCGCGGCGGCTAAGGAGCTGCGCACTGAAGAAAGCGCAGCGTCAGCGAACGCAGAGGAGGGAGAAAATGGCTGAATTATATGTGGGACTGGTCCACTATCCTATTTATAATAAGCGGATGCAGGTTATTGCCAGCGCCGTAACTAATTTTGACATTCACGATATTTCCCGCACCTGCCGTACCTATAATGTGCAGCGCTATTATATTATTCATCCCCTGGAGCCACAGAAGCGCATTATCAGCAAGATTATCGACTACTGGCAGCGGGGCTACGGAAAAATTTATAACCCGGACAGGGCCGACGCTTTGGCGCGGGTCTGCTGGCTGGAGGATATTGCCGCTGCCGCTGCGGATATCGAGGAGCGTACGGGCAAGCGTCCCTATATTGTCACTACCGACGCCCGCGTTTATCCCAATACCGTGACCTACAGCTTTATGCGCAGGCAGCTGCAGGAGGGCGACCGTCCCGTGCTGCTTTTGTTCGGCACGGGCTTCGGCATCGAAGCGGAAACGATGAAAAGCTTTGATTTTATTTTAGAGCCTGTGTACGGCCCCTGCGATTATAATCATCTGTGCGTGCGCGGCGCGGCGGCCATTATTTTGGACCGCCTGGCAGGCGAGGACTGGTGGGAAAAGCCTTGATATAGTTTAGCAATCTATTAGAAAATTGAGAAGAATAAAAAAATTCTCTTGCTCTTAGTCGCACTTTATGATAGGATATGTAACAAGGAGATATGCGTATATGTCTACTGCCGTAAACCAATATCCTGAAAGATTTTTAACGTATCTGACAGTTGAAAAAAATTGCTCGCCGCTGACAGTGTCTAATTATCGCAAGGACTTGACTGCCTTTGCGGATTTTTGGGAGCAGCGGCAAAAGAGAGTTTTATTATGGGAGCGGGTAGGAGCCTTGGATATCCGTGCTTATTTGGCGTATTTAAATGATAAGCAGTATGCCAAACGCACAGTTGCCCGCAGAATATCGGCTTTGCGTTCCTTTTACAAATATTTGGTAAGAGAAAATATTTTAGAATCCAGTCCTATAGATAAGATACGTTCTCCTAAGCTTGATAAGAAGCTGCCCTCTTTTTTGGATGAAGCAGAAGTCAGCGAACTTTTGGAGCTGCCGAACGACGGGGCTTTAGGCTGTAGGGATCAGGCTGTTTTAGAGCTATTGTATGCTACAGGCTGCCGCGTGTCCGAGCTGGTCGGATTGACGATGGCTCGTATCGATTTAGGAAACAGATACGTCATTTTATTAGGCAAAGGTAATAAGGAAAGATTGGTACCGCTGGGGCATAAATGCTGTGACGCGCTGAGTCGCTATTATACAATACGCGCTATGCTGATGCAAAAATATCAGGCAGCCGGGCATGACTATGTTTTTGTTAATAGCAGAGGCGGAGCTTTGACTGACAGAAGTGTGCGCCGTATTCTAGATAAGTATATTTCCCAATTGGCCATTCGCAAAAATGTCAGTCCGCATACAATTCGACATTCCTTTGCTACCCATCTATTAGCTCACGGCGCGGATTTACGCGCAGTACAGGAGCTTTTGGGGCACGCTAATTTGGCTACGACACAGATTTATACACATATAACGACGGAGAGGATAGCCGCTGTCTACAGGCAAAATCATCCCAGAGCGTAACGAGAACAGGAGGGGTTCTTTATGGTGCTGTTAGAGAAAACAAGAAAAATCAATAAGCTGCTGCAAAGTGGAGATAAAGTAGAATTTAATGCTATTGCTAAGCTGCTGCGTGACGTTATTGCGGCCAATACTTATATTGTTGGGCGTAAGGGCGGCGTTAAGGGTTATGCTCTGATTCATGAGTTTGAATGCGATATTATGCGCGAGCAGGTGCTGGATGATAAGCGTTTTCCTGAGGATTATCTTGACTTTATTATGAGTGTTAAGGAAACCGTGGCTAATATTCCGCATCAGGATCAAAACTGCTCATTTGTAGCTGCGACTAAATGTATTTTCAAAGATAAAATGACTACCGTTGTGCCTATTTATGGTAAGGGTGAGCGTATTGGAACGCTTATCATCGCTAAATACAATGGAAAATTTACTGATGAGGATTTGCTGTTAGCCGAATATGCGGCGACGGTTTTAGGCGTAGAGATTTTACATGACCGTGAAGCGCGTGTGGCAGATGAAATTCGCAAGAGAGCTATGGTTCAGATTGCATTTTCTACGCTGTCCTATTCTGAATTGGAAGCTATCGTTAATATTTTAGGCGAGCTTAATGGCAATGAAGGCTTGCTGGTCGCTTCTAAAATTGCTGATCGCGTAGGCATTACTCGCTCTGTCATTGTTAACGCTTTGCGTAAATTTGAAAGCGCAGGTTTGATAGAAACTAAATCCCTGGGCATGAAGGGCACATATATACGTGTGCTCAATGAGCTGCTGTTTGAAGAATTGAAGAATAAATAGAATATTTATTAATCAAATAATTTATAGTCTTTTAGTTAGCCAGCATTTAAGAACGCTGGCTTTTCTTATTTTGCAGCAAAATCTTAGGGGAATGAACATTCAATGTTTAGCCGCAGGCAGGTCATATATAAGGTCTGATTTTTCTCGTCAGGCCCCAAGATTTATTAGAGAACCATTTATTTTTCGATTTTGAAAAGCATATCCATGGGACGGTCGGGGACGGGTTTTATGGGCTTGCTGCCCGCCGCGGGCATTTCGTCTACGTTTAAAACGATGCGTCCGCATTTGCGCTCGTAATCGTCGACGACCCATTTTAAAATTTGTTCGATTTCTTTATTGACGGAACGGCCGTTATTTTTGGCTATATGCTTCATCTTATTCATAATGATGGGGTGAATACGCAGAGTAAAGCGCGCTTCTTCCATTTTACTATCCCTCCAAATTTCAGCTTACTTCTTATTATAGGCAATCTGCGGGATTTGTGCAAGCCTTAAGCTGTGGACGCATGGGCTTCACATACTTTTTAAGACGGAAAGAATCATTGTGTGGTATAATGTTGTACACAGGGATTCGCGAGCCGCAAGGAGAAGCGAGAGCTGATGTACAACATATGCCATTGCGGCAAAATAGATTTCAAAACCTACAATACAGGAGGTCAATATGAATTTGGAAATAAATAAAATTTATCACGGCTTTAAGGTAGTGCAAAGCAGCGTGGTCAACGAGGTGCATTCCCTTGTTTATTTAATGGAGCATGTGCAGAGCGGCGCGCGACTGCTGTATTTAGCTAACGACGATGATAACAAGGTGTTTTCCGTCGCCTTCCGCACGCCTCCCGCCGACGATACCGGCGTAGCGCATATTTTGGAGCACTCCTCTTTATGCGGCTCGCGCAAATATCATCTAAAGGAACCCTTTGTAGATTTAGTCAAGGGCTCGCTGAACACTTTCCTAAATGCCATGACCTATCCAGATAAAACTGTTTATCCCGTTGCCAGCCGCAACGCCAAGGATTTTCATAATTTGATGGACGTTTATCTGGACGCGGTGTTTTATCCTTTGCTTTACGAAAATAAATATACGCTGCGCCAGGAGGGCTGGCATTATAATCTGGAAAGCCCGGAGGGAGAGCTGAGCTACAACGGCGTTGTTTATAACGAGATGAAGGGCGTTTATTCTTCTCCCGACGCTTTTTTGGAAAACGAAGCGATGAAGGCGCTGTTCCCCGATACTTGCTACCGCTTTGAGTCCGGCGGCTATCCGGACGCGATTCCGCAGCTGACGCAGGAGCAGTTTGAAGCCTTCCATAAGGCTTATTACAGTCCGGAAAATTCCTTTATCTATTTGTACGGCGATATGGATATCGACGCCACGCTGGCCTATCTGGACGCGGAATATTTGTCGCATTTTAGCAGAACGGGTCAGGTGCATTCCGAAATTCCTCTGCAGCAGCCTTTGGCGCGGACGGCGGAAGTGGAAGCCTTCTATCCCGTGGATGCAGAGGAGGACTGCAAGGGTAAAACCTATCATGAATTGTCCATAGTTACCGGTAAAGCTGTGGATTTACAGACCGGTATGTCCTTGCGTTTGCTGGAAGCAGTATTATTGGAAAGCGAATCCTCTCCCTTGCGCCGCGCTTTGCTGGCGGCGGGCGTAGGGCAGAACATCAGCGGCAGCTATACCGGCAGCTTACAGCAGCCTGTGTTCAGCATCCGCGCCGCGGGCAGCGAAAAGGATTTACGCGATAAATTTATCAGCGTGATTTATAAAACCTTGCAGGATTTGACGATTAACGGCATCGATAAAAAGCTGCTGGAGGCGTCGCTGAATTCTACGGAATTTAAGCTGCGCGAGTCTGATTTTGGGCCTTATCCCAAAGGCTTGATTTACGGTTTGGGCGTGCTGGATACCTGGCTGTACGGCGGCGACCCGATTGAGGGCCTGCGCTACGAGCAGGCTTTGGCCGCCATGCGCCAGGGCTTGGCCAGCAATTATTATGAAAGCCTGATTGAAAATTATCTGCTGGATAATACGCATAAGGTTATCGTGACGCTGCTGCCCCAGCCGGGCAAGGAGGAGGCCGACCAGGCTGCCGCCGCGAAAAAAATGCAGCGGTTGAAGGCAAGCATGACGCAAGAGCAGCTGGCGCAGTACGCTGCCGAATGCGCCGAGCTGCACCGCTTACAGGCTGAACCTGACAGCGAGGAAGCCCGCGCTTCCATTCCCATTCTGCAGCGCAGCGATATCCGCCGTCAGACGGAGCGGATTGCAAAAGTGGAGGAGGGTGAAGCCAATCAGCGTTTGGTTTTCGTTCCTGCCGTTACCAATAAAATTGCTTATACTAATTGGTATTTCGATATCAGCGGCGTACCGGCGGCGCAGCTGCCCTTATGCTTCCTGCTGTCCGACGTTTTGGGCAAATTCAATACAAAGCGTTACAGCTATCAGGAGCTGTCTACTTATGGCATTATGTACACCGGCGGCATTACCTTTAACGTGCGCGCCGTTTCCGAGGCGGAAAACGCGGACGCTTACCGTTTATATTTCAGCGTGAAGGCCAAAGCTTTGCTGCAAAATCTGCCCCATGTTTTCGATTTGCTGCAGGCCATCGGTACGGAAAGTTTGCTGAACGATGTGCAGCGCTTCCAGGAGCTGCTGGCAGAAATCAAAACCGATTGGGACGATGAATTTTTCAATCGCGGGCAGACTGTCGCTATTGCGCGTTTATATTCCTACTGCGCGGCGGGCGCTCGCGCCAACGAGCAGGATCAGTTCAGCTATTATCAATTTTTGAAAAAGCTCAGCGATAATTTTGCCGAGCAGGGCGCTGCTGTTTTGCAGCAGTTGCAAAGCTTGCTGGCGCTGTTTTTCCAAAAGAGCCGCTTTACGCTGTTCTATTCCTGCGACGCGGAGGATAAGGAGCAGGTGAAGGCGCAATGTTTGGACTTTGCGGCTCAGTTGCCGGAGGCTCCCGTAGCCGTCGCACCGGAATTTTTGCCTGTGCCAGGGCATAACGAGGGCATCACCACGGCGGGCAAGGTGCAGTATGTGGCGGCAGGCGGCAGCTTTGCCAAATTTGGCCATAAGTATACCGGCGCTATGCGGGTGCTGGAAACCATTTTGCGGTACGAATATCTGTGGACGAAGATTCGTATTCAGGGCGGCGCTTACGGCGCAACGGCTCGTTTTGAGCTGAACGGCCTAGGCGTTTTCGCTTCTTACCGTGACCCGCAGCTGGCAAAATCTTTGGAGGCCTACAAGACGCTGCCTGCTTGGCTGCAAACGGTGGAATTTCCTGCCCGCGAGCTGGATAAATACGTTATCGGCACCATCAGCGGTATGGATACGCCATTGACCAACAGTATGCGTTTGGACCAGGCGGCGCTGCAATATTTGAAGCAGATTCCGGAAGAGCTGCGTCAGCGTATCCGCGACGAGGTGCTGGACGTGACTAACGCCGATTTGCAGGCCTTGGGCAAGGTAGTGGAGGATATGCTCAGCGACGGCTTGCTGTGCGTTGTGGGCGGCAAGCAGCCCATCGAAGCCAATAAAGACAAGTTTACGGCTATTATCAACAGCTGAATAAACAAAATAAATGTTTCCCCTAGCGTTTCACGATAGGAAACAAACGCTGTTTCCACCTATATGAATACATAAAAATAAAAAGCGTACCCTAAGTTCTGCATGGATAAGCAGAGTAGGGTACGCTGATTTTTTTATGCCAGTGCGCCGCGCTTGGCAGCGTCGATAAGCTCTTGGTAAGCTTTATAAACGGCGCTGTTATAGCAGGTCAGGATAATTTTCATGGCATAGTCGGGATTATTGTTGAGCCATTGGGTTACGGTCAGCAGCGCAATGCGTGCCGCTTCCTCCACAGGATAGCCGTAAGCGCCGGTGGAAATGGCGGGAAAGGCGATGCTGTGCAAATGGTATTCCCTGGCCAGGTTAAGACTATTGCGGTAGCAGTCGGCCAGCTCCAGGCGTTGGCTGACCTTGCCTGCGTAAATGGGGCCTACAGTGTGGATAACGTAGCGGGCAGGCAAGTTGTAGCCGAAGGTAATTTTTGCTTCGCCCGTCCGGCAGCCGTTCAGAGTTTTGCATTCGGCTAACAGCTGCGGCCCGGCAGCGCGATGAATGGCTCCGTCCACACCGCCGCCGCCTAAAAGCGAGCTGTTGGCGGCGTTGACGATTACGTCGCAGTCCAGCGTGGTGATGTCGCCGCGCCACAGCGAAACGCCGCTTTTTAAAGGCTGCTGCTGCGCGTTTTGCAGAAGCTCCCGCAGCATTTTCTTTTGCAGCGTAACGGGAGCAGGGGACTGGGGGTTAAAGACGATACCGGCAATTCCTTCCATTTGCAGAATGGCTTCGCAATAATTTATTAAAGGCCGGGCTATAGTGTTCGCTGTATCGCAGCCGCCGACGGCGTCCGCACTGGAATAAGCGGCTGCATAAACTAAATCGTCTTCCGCCGTATGGGTTAAAATACTGATTTGGCCGCCCGCAGCATTGGGCACAACGGGAATCAATATTTCAGCGTCCTCCTGCATAATATTGCTGACGGCCTGTAGCAGCGCGGTTAGATTGCGGGTGCTTTGCTCTGCGGCATAAGCGTTCTGTGCGCTGGCGATAATATCTTTAATAGGATGCGACATAAAAATTTTTCTCCTTTATTTTACTTATCATTATTGTAGCGCATAATTCTTTGAATAGCAAGAAAGCAGCTCTTGATAGAGCTGCTCTGGATAGTTTTGATATAAGTATGACGTCACTATAATGCTATTATGCAGTTGTTTTACACTCAAATAGCTTACAGCATACGGAAAACGGAGATAACCTTACCCAATACCTGAATATTGTCGGAGCCTACGATGGGCTTATACTTATCGTTTTCCGGCTGCAAGCGCACGCTGCGCAGTTCGCGGAAGTAACGCTTAACCGTAGTTTCTTCGCCGTCGATTAAAGCGACTACGATATCGCCGTTATTAGCAAAATTCTGCTTGCGGGCTATAATATAGTCGTGATCCAAAATACCGGCGTTAGTCATGCTGTCGCCGCAAACGGAAAGCATAAATACGTCGTCGTCGCAGCCAATCAGGTCGCGGGGAATAGGATAAGTTTCTTCGATGTTTTCTACTGCTAAAATCGGTACGCCTGCCGTAACCTTACCAACTAACGGTACGGGAACCAACAGCTTATTTCTCCAGGCATCGCTTTCAGACATTAACTCCAAAGCGCGCGGTTTAGCTGCGTCGCGTTGAATAAAGCCAAACTCCTGCAATCTTTTTAAATGATTGTGTACGCTGGCGCTGGAAGATAAACCAACAGCCGCGCCAATTTCGCGTACTGCGGGAGGATAGCCCTTATGATTAATAAAATCGCGGACAAATTTCAAAATATTACGCTGACGCTCGGAAAGCATATCTTCGGTATAATTGCCATCAAAATCAGGGGGAAGCGCTTTTCTTCTGCCCATGTTCAGAACCTCCAATCAAGTGTTTATGATTTACTTTGCAGCTTCATTATAACAGATAAAACTAATTTCGTCAAACAGCAGTGTGATATAATATTTTACGTCCGATAATGTATATTATGTAAAATTTTCGCTTTTTCTCACAAACGATTTCCGCATTTGCGATAAATTACTCGCGCCAATCAATCAAGCAAATCAAAATTGCCATTTGTCGATATCTTTCATAATTTGCTCATCCGGCGCTGCGTCGCTTTTATGCGTATAAAATAACATACTGCCTACGTTATTAGACAAGGAAGCTAAACGCAGAAAATTAGTAAACTCAAAATCTTTTAACAGGCTTATTTTGCTGTTAATATTGATAACGGCTTTTTCTTGTCTAAAATCAAGGTCGTAGGAATAGTCCTTCAAGGAAAAATAATCGTTATTGTAACGCTTCAGATTTTCCAGGCTTTGCTGAAGGAAAAATTCTGTTTCCAGCTGATTGGTACGCGGCATTGCCAGCATTTCTTGAAAATCCTTGTCATTGATCCTAAAGCTGCAAGTGAACATCATGCTATCAAAGCTGCGCAGAATCTTACGAGTTTCTTCTTCCGCTTTAGCCTGCAATTTCGCTTGATAAGCTGCGTTTTCAGCCTGCTCTTCTTGCGACAGAATAACCACATCTGCCGCGCCGTCACCAGTGCCTGCTTCCGTATCTATTTCTGTGCTGTGAGCGGGAGCAGTATCTAAAATAGAAAATAAACCTACATAATCTAATTCACTGGCTATTTTCTGCATTGTCGGCAAAGATGCGGCCACAGTAAAGGTGCCTGCGGCTTCTTTTTCCTTGAACTGTATTTGACCGTAAAACCAGTCCTGCGGCAGCGTCATAGTTTTCTGTGCGGTAGCGTCCGTAAAGCTTACCGGTGCGGCAGCGTCAATCGGAGCCAGCGTTTTAAAGCCTTTGACGAACTTATTATGCGCTTGAGCAAAATATTTCAGCTTGCTTTTATCAATATCGTCAGGGTTGACATTTTCAACCTGCAGAGCTTTGGCTAAGGCTTCGCTTAATTTATTGCTGAATTTACCGGAGCTCATGCCTGCTTCTGTAGTTTTGCCGTTTTTAGAATAGGTCTTAGATGTGTTGTCCTGCTCTACATCAGCTGCGTCGTCGTCCGCTTGCGTTTCTGCTAGCGCTTGCTCGTCGATAGTTACCGTAGATAACATATACAGCCGGTCGTTAGCGGATAACAGGCTGGTATCCACGGCTACCAGGTCTTGATTTTGCTTATATAAATAAGAAATATTTATAACATTTCGTCCGCTGATTTTACTTACGCTAATAATCGGCTTTAGCTTTTGCAGCTGTTCTTTAAGAACAAGCTGCTGCTGCGGCAAAAGATTATTTTTATTTTCATGAGCCGCATAACGCTCCATATCGACAAGAAGACTGGGAACGGTGCGCACATCCAGCTGCGAGCGCTGCAGCAAAGCCATCTTCTCGTACTGCTTGACAAAATAATCTGTACTGAATTTTTCGCCTAGGATACTTTCCATTTCATCGGCAGTATAATAGTTTATTAAATGCACGCTGGTTTGGTCCATGCGCTCCAGCTTAGCTAAGGACGCCGAGCTGAAGTTGGAATAAGCGTACAGCTTACTGCTGGCCATTTTGTAGAACGGCTCTTTATCCTGAACGCTGTAGCCCGCTTGTAAATTATCATAGGCCCAGGCCTGACTGGCGCATAGAACAAGCGCTGCTGCTAACGCCGCACTTTTTTTCATTGTCAACCCTCCCCGTAGATTACTGTTTTATTTATGATAAACGATATTCACCATGACGCCGCTGTCCAAATTGCAGGCATTGGCTTCGTCCGTATCGATATGCACCTCGTCGGCGTGCTTTACGCCTGCGCGTACTAATACGTTATGCAGCGTCAGGCTGCGTTCGCCCTCCGTTTGGATATCTACAATATCGCCGTCCTTAAGGCCGTACTTAGCGGCAGTTTCAGGATAAAGATGTACGTGACGGGCTGCAATAATAATGCCTTCTTTAAGCTCCAGCTCGCCTGCCGGGCCAATAAGCTTAGCGCCTGCCGAGCCTGCGATGTCGCCGCTGTTGCGAATAGGCGCGTTCAGCCCTACCTTGCGGGCGTCGGTCAGAGAAAGCTCGATTTGAGTTTCCGGACGCAGCGGGCCGATAACGCGCAGCTTCATAGAATCCTTGGGAGTTACCATAGTAATCTGTTCTTCGGAAGCATATTGGCCGGGCTGGCCAATGGCTTTTTTAGGATGCAGCTCGCTGCCCTTACCGAAAAGAATATCCATATGCTCGCGGCACAGGTGCGCATGACGGGCGCTGACGCCCAAAACAATTGGAAATTGCATGTATCTCACCTCGTATAAATTTTATCAGGATAACTATAGTATATCATAAAAATATCTTTATATGTTGCTTACAAAATAAAATTAGCATATTCTTCACACCAAGAAGCGATTTTGCGACAGTCTATGGACAAGCGGACGCTGATAGCGTATACTAAAGAAGCATAAAAGCGAGGCAAATGCGCCTATTTATAGATGAAGGACGGTAGAAATATGGACGGACAAGCCTATTTACAGCTTTTGCAGCAGCGGCTCCAGCGCTATTTTGACCGCAAGCCTGCGCCGGAAGAGCTGCCCTTTGCTCTCGTTGCGGAGCTGAACGCGGCGGACGAGGGCTATTTTATTGTGCCAAGCATTAAAACCTACAGCGTGCAGCATAACGAATATCTTTATGTGCAGCGCTTTGAGCAGCCGCTAACTATGGCTATGGCACAGCCCTATTTAAATTATCTGCGCCAAAAAATGCAGAATTTAGTTACGACTACGGAGCATATGAACAGCCTGTTCGCTTTAGTTCTTGTTTGTGAAAATGGTTTGGAGCCATCGGTGCAGCAGGAGCTGACTAATTTTAAATATCACAAGGACTATTGCTTTTCCCTCAAGGGGTGGTCGGACCTGGCCGTATTTATTGCAGACCTGCCGAACCGGCAGCTTTCATATAATAAGGCCGGACGCAAAACTGCCGCTTATTTCGATTTTCCTCATTAATATATAGTTCCAGCTGTTAGGAAGATATTTCTGTATCTATCTTAACAGCTTTTTGGTTTTCTCTCACTCCGGTATTTTTGTTTCAAGACTTTCTGACTATTTCGTTGACAAAACGCTGAAATATGCTATACTATTGCTATATTTGGCACAATATATAGTGCTGATATGCTCTTATTTTTCTCATAACTTTATTTGCAAAGACGCAAAGAAAAAGAAAGGATGTTGTTTATGAGTGGTTTTATGTTATTAGTAGGCTCAATGATCATTTTCTTCATTGCCTACACTGTTTACGGCGCCTGGCTGTGCAAGCAATGGGGCATCGACCCCACGCGCAAAACGCCGGCTGAAAGATTACGCGACGATGTTGACTACATGCCTACCCCTCCGGCAGTGCTGATGGGTCACCATTTCTCCTCTATCGCAGGCGCAGGCCCTATCGTTGGCCCCATTACCGCAGCTGTATTCGGCTGGGTCCCTGTTATGCTGTGGATTTTATTCGGCAGCATTTTCTTTGGCGGCGTACATGATTTTGGTTCTTTGTTCGCTTCCGTTCGTTTTGACGGCAAAACCATCGGCCAAATCATCGAAGCTACCTTGGGCAAGAGCGGCAAGTTCCTCTTCTCCATTTTCGCTTATGTAACGCTGCTGGTAGTAATCGCTGCTTTCGCCAATATCGTAGCCGCTACCTTCGTAGCCAGCCCGCAGGCTGCTACCGCTTCCATGCTCTTTATCGTGTTGGCCGTAGCCTTTGGCTTGGCAGTATACCGCGGCGGCCTGAGCTTTAAAATCGGCACCGTAGCCGGCGTTATCCTGCTGGTGGTGTGCATCGCTTTGGGCAACATGTTCCCGCTGGTTTTGACCAAAAACACCTGGGTTTGCATTCTGATGGCCTACATCTTTATCGCTTCTATCGCGCCTGTATGGATTCTGCTGCAGCCCCGCGATTATCTGAACTCCTTCCTGCTGTATGCCTGCATCGCTTTCGCATTGCTTGGCATTATTTTGTATCAGCCCACCATGCAGCTGCCTGCAATCACTACCTTTGATCCCTCCGGCAATGGCAGCAATCCCATGTTTCCCATGTTGTTCGTAACCGTTGCCTGCGGCGCTATTTCCGGCTTCCACTCCCTGGTATCCTCCGGTACTACATCTAAGCAGCTGGACAGCGAGGGCAACGCCCGCTTGATCGGTTATGGCTCCATGCTGCTGGAAGGTGTGCTGGCCGTTGTTTCCGTTGTAGCCGTTGGTTATGTAGGCGGCGACAAGCTGACTGAATTGCTCAAAGCCGGCGGCCCGGTAAACGTATTTGCTGACGGCGTTGGTACTTTCATGACTACTTTGGGCTTCTCCTTCGGCGTAGCTAAAGGCTTTGTGGCTCTGACCATTTCCGCATTCGCTATGACTACTCTGGATACCTCTACCCGCTTGGGCCGTTTTATCTTCCAAGAGCTGTTCACCAAAATTGAAGCTGAAAGCGGCGCAGCTAAAGGCAGCATGCTGACCAATCCGTATGTAGCAACCGCTATTACCGTTGTACTGTCCGGTTATATGTCCTTGGGTTCTTACCTGACTATCTGGCCGATTTTCGGCGCTGCTAACCAGCTGTTGGCTGCTCTATCCCTGTTGGCTGTTGGCGTATGGCTGAAGAGCGTGGGTAAAAACAATCTGATGGTTGTTATCCCCATGATCTTTATGTTCTGCGTAACGCTGGTGGCTCTGGTGCAGATTATCGCCGCTAACATGGCTGCGCATATCATCACCGCCGCTCTGGGGACTGTCCTCTTTATTCTGGCTATCGCCCTCTTCTTCACCGCTCGCAAGAGCTTGTTCGGAAGTTCTAAAGCGTAAGGGAAAAATTATAATCAAAAATTTAGCTCCCGTTTCGTTATGAAGCGGGAGCTTTTGTATGTACAAAAATATTATTTATTTGCTCAAATACTCGTCGATAGCAGCGGCAGCCTTCTTGCCTGCGCCCATAGCCGAAATAACGGTAGCAGCGCCGGTAACGATATCGCCGCCGGCAAAAACACCGGGGATAGAGGTCGCCCCTGCCGCGTCGGCTACGATATTGCCGCGCTTGTTGACCTCCAAATCGGGAGTGGTATCCTTAATCAGTGGGTTAGGCCCCTGGCCGATAGCCATAACCACCATATCCACGTCCAGCACGTATTCGCTGCCGGGGATAGCTACGGGACTGCGGCGGCCGCTGGCGTCAGGCTCGCCCAACTCCATTTTTACGCATTGCAGGCCCTTTACCCAGCCCTTATCGTCGCCGACAATGGCTACAGGATTATTCAAAAGGCGCAGCTCGATGCCTTCTTCTTCGGCGTGGCCGATTTCCTCTTTGCGGGCGGGCATTTCTTCCTTGCTGCGGCGGTAAACAATGTAAACTTCTTCCGCGCCCAAGCGCTTGGCAGTACGCGCAGCGTCCATAGCCACGTTGCCTGCGCCAACGATAGCGGCGCGCTTGCCCACATAGACGGGGGTCGCTACATGGGGGAATTGATAAGCCTTCATCAAATTTACGCGGGTTAAAAATTCGTTGGCCGCATAAACGCCGTTTAAATTTTCTCCGGGAATATTCATAAAGTGCGGCAGGCCTGCGCCGGTGCCAACGTAAACGGCGTTGAAGCCTTCCTCCTCCATCAGCTCTTTGATAGTGAAGGTGCGGCCGATAACGGCGTTGACCACAATCTTCACGCCCATTTGCTTGAGCGCGGCAATTTCGTGCTGCACAATTTCCTTTGGCAGACGGAACTGCGGAATGCCGTACATCAGCACGCCGCCGGGCGCGTGCAAAGCTTCAAACAGGGTCACGTCGTAGCCCAGCTTAGCCAAATCGCCTGCGCAGGTCAAGCCGCTGGGACCGCTGCCGACGATGGCTACCTTTTGGCCCTTGCGCTCCGGCAGAGGTTCGTCCACAGCGTCCAGTCCATGCTCGCGAGCGTAATCGGCTACAAAGCGCTCCAGGCGGCCGATAGCCACAGGCTCGCCCTTAATGCCCAAAACGCATTTGCCCTCGCACTGATTTTCCTGGGGGCACACGCGGCCGCAAACGGCGGGCAGCGTAGTTTTGCGTTTCAGAATCTTAAAGGCTTCGGCAAAATCTTCTTGAGCTACGGCGTGGATAAACGCCGGAATTTCTATGTTTACCGGGCAGCCCATCACGCAGCGCGGTTTGGGACAATTCAGGCAGCGCTGCGCCTCGTCCACAGCCATTTCCCTGGTGTAGCCAAGAGCTACCTCTTCAAAATTTTTATTGCGAACATTAGCCGGCTGCTCCGGCATCGGGTTTCTCATTCCTCCACGCATTTGCAATGACCTCCGCAGCTATATTCCAGTGCTTCCTGGTTCTTGTACATTTGCTGGCGCATTACCAGATTAGCAAAATCTACCTGATGCGCGTCAAATTCCGGCCCGTCGACGCAGGCGAATTTATTTTCTCCGCCTACCATGACGCGGCAGCCGCCGCACATACCGGTGCCGTCCACCATGATGGTGTTCAGGCTGGCGGTAGTTTTAACGCCGAAGGGTTTGGTTACTGCGGCTACGTTTTTCATCATAATAACGGGGCCGATAGCCAGAGTTAAATCGATTTTTTCGCCGGCCTCCAGCATTTCCCGCAGCGGGTCGGTAACGAAGCCCTTGCGGCCTGCGCTGCCGTCGTCGGTGGTAACGATCAGCTCGCCGCTGATGGCCGCCATTTTATCCTGCCAAATAACCAGGTCCTTATTACGCGCGCCGATAATAGCGATAACCTTATTGCCCAGTTCGTGGTATGCGCGGGCGATAGGATACACCGGCGCTACGCCGATGCCGCCGCCGACAACTACCACAGTGCCGAATTTGCCCATTTCCGACGGACGGCCCAAAGGCCCTACTACGTCCAGAATGTCGTCGCCTGCGTTGAACTCAGTGCACAGCTGCGTAGTGCTGTTGCCGATAGCTTGAATAATCAGCGTAATGGTTCCCTGCTCTCTGTCAAAATCGGCGATGGTCAGCGGTACGCGCTCGCCGTATTCGTCGGTGCGCACGATTACAAATTGTCCGGGCTGGCACTTATGCGCAACCAGCGGCGCTTCCACGACCATCTCGTAGACAGCGGGAGCGATATTTTCCTTGGTGATGATTTTTGCCATAATATTTCTCCTCGTATGATGCTCTTATTTATTGATAAGCCTTTGCGCGCAGGCTTCAGCCTCGGCGTAAATTTTTTCCTCGTCGAAGGTCAGCAGCCTGCCCTGCTCCACAACCTTTTTACCGGCGACAATAACCGTGTCCACATCGCTGCTGTTAGCTGCGTAAACCAGCTGGGACAGCTTGTTGTGGCGCGGGTACCAGTAGGGCTTGTGCATATCCCACAGCACAATATCCGCCAGCTGGCCTGCTTCCAAGCGACCCAGCTGCGCAAAGCCCAAGGTCTTAGCGCCGTCCTCCGTAGCCATCGCCCAGGCTTTGGACGCAGGCACTGCCAACGGATCGAAAGTAGTAGCCTTGTGCAGCATAGCTGCGGCACGGCATTCCTCCAGCATATCCAGATTATTATTGCTGGACGCGCCGTCGGTGCCCAGGCCAACGCAGATGCCTTTTTGCAGCATAGCCGCAACCGGCGCGATACCGCTGGCCAGCTTCAGGTTGCTCTGCGGATTGTGGGCTACGCGCACTTTTTTAGCGGCCATAATATCCATATCCTCGTCGGTCAGGTGTACGCAGTGAGCGGCGATAGTGCCCAGCTCGAACATGCCCAGGCTGTCCATCAGCTTGATGGGCGTTACGCCATGCTCCTTAACGCAGCTTTCCACTTCAAATTTTGTTTCGCACAGGTGCATTTGAATTTCCGCTTTGTGTTCCGCCGCTGCCTCAATAACCTTTTCCAGGTAAGGCACCGGGCAGGTATAGGGCGCGTGCGGGCCGTAGGTAACGCGAATGCGTCCGTTGTCGTAGCCCTGCCAGTTTTCAGCCAGCGTATTATTTTCCGCCAGTTTGACGTCTTTATCGGGAGCTACGCCTATAAGACCGCGGCACAAGTTGGCGCGAATGCCGGTTTCGGCGCAGGCGCGGGCCACGTCCTCCATAAAGGCGTACATATCGGCAAAGCAGGTCGTGCCGCTTTTCAGCATTTCCACGATGCCCAGCATAGCGCCCCAGTAAATATCGTTGGCGTTCATTTTGGCTTCAATGGGCCAAATCTGATTTTCCAGCCAGTCCATCAGCGCCATATCGTCGGCATAGCTGCGCAGCAGCGTCATAGAAACGTGGCCGTGGGTATTGACCATACCTGCCGTAGCCAGCTTGCCCTTGCCGTCGATAATTTCGGCGCCTTCCATATCCGCAGGCGTGTCTATGCCTACATAGGTAATTTTATCGTTCTCCACGGCAATGCACTGCATTTGCCCGTTGGTAGTATGTAAAAGCTCGATATTTTTAATCAGCAGCTTGCTCAAAATATCACTCCTTATTCTTCGCCCATTTGCCGTTTGGAATAATGCTGTTCGTAAAAGCTGTGCATTGCTGCGGCGTCGGCCTCGTCCAGCTCGTATACCTTGCCGCCGCAGCTGGAGCAGATAACGGCAATCTGCGCCGCCTTTTCCAAAATTTCGGCAACCACCAGCGCGTCGTCAAGAGATTTGCCCCAGCACACCGCACCGTGATTAGCCAGCAGCGCCGCCTTGCGTCCGGCCAAAGCCTTCACTGCGGCGTCGGCCAGCTCCTGCGTACCGGGAAAGGCATATTCGGCGCAGTTAACGCTGCCGCCGCAAATCTGCACAATGTCCTCGATGATGGCCGGAACAGGACGGCGCATGGCTGCTAAAGCGCTGGCATAAATACTGTGAGTATGAATTACGGCCTGGGCCTCAGGGCAGGCTGCATAAATTGCCACATGCAGCTTGCTTTCCGAAGACGGAATGCGCTCGCCGTCGACAACGCAGCCCGTATTATCCAGCAGCACTACGTCGCTGGGCGCTAAATGCTCGTAACCGCGCCCGGACGGCGTAATCGCGATGGTCTGCTGGCCTGCGCGGCAGCTGATGTTGCCCCAGGAGCCGGCGACCAAACGCTTTTCTATCAGCCTGTGCCCCATTTCCACGATAGCGGCACGGGCTTCGTTGGCAGATAAATACTTATCCATCATTATTCGGCGGCCAGATAAGCCTTTTGCTCCTCGGTCAGAGTATCGATGCCCGCGCCCATAGCGTGCAGCTTCAAGGAGGCAATTTCCGTATTCAGCTCTTCCGGCAGCACATACAATTTATTTTCCATAGCGCCCTTATGCTCCAGCAGATACTTCATAGCCAGGAACTGCATAGCGAAGGACAAATCCATAATTTCGATGGGATGGCCGTCGCCGCAGGCCAGATTTACCAAACGGCCCTCGCCCAGCAGATTCAGCTTGCGGCCGTCGGCCATGGTATAGGTCATAATATTTTTGCGCACCTCGTAAGGAGCAGCAACGGACAGCTCCTCCAGATGATGCTTATTGATTTCCACGTCAAAGTGACCGGCATTGCACATAACTGCGCCGTTCTTCATCACCTTCATATGCTCTTTGGTAATAACGTCCTTGCAGCCAGTTACGGTAACGAAAATATCGCCGTACTTAGCCGCCTCCTGCATGGGCATAACACGGAAGCCGTCGAATACCGCTTCGATGCCTTTAATGGGGTCGACTTCGGTAACGATTACGTTAGCGCCCAAGCCCTTGGCGCGCATGGACACGCCCTTGCCGCACCAGCCGTAACCGGCTACGACAACGGTTCTGCCAGCTACGGACAGATTGGTAGTGCGCATAATGCCGTCCCAGGAGGATTGACCGGTACCGTAACGGTTATCGAACAAATACTTGCAGTAAGCGTCGTTAACGGCAATCATGGGGAAAGCCAGATGACCGGCGGTAGCCAGCGCCTTCAAACGATGTACGCCGGTGGTGGTTTCTTCGCTGCCGCCCAGCAGCTTGCCAATCAAATCGCGGCGTTCGCCGTGCAGCATATTTACTAAATCGCCGCCGTCGTCGATGATCAAGTCGGGCTCTACCTTCAGGGCTTCGCGCAGATACATATCGTATTCTTCATTAGTGCAGGCGTGAGTTGCAAAAACGGTAACGCCGCTGTCAACCAGGGCTGCGGCAATCTCGTCCTGAGTGGACAAAGGATTGCTGCCGGTTACGACTACGTTCGCGCCGGCATTTTTCAGCACCAGCGCCAAATATGCGGTCTTAGCCTCCAAATGAATGGTTACGACCATATTCAAGCCTTTAAAGGGCTTCGTCTTGCTGTATTCCTCATTCAAAATATTCAGCAGGGGCATATATTCCTTGGCCCAGGCAATGCGCTGATGGCCTAAAGGCGCCAGCTTAATATCCTTAATGATGCTTTCCATGTACTAAAAATCCTCCTTGCTCTGCTTCTGCAGCTCTTGAATATTTTCTATATAGGGCGCGCGAATCACGCCATATTCAGTAATGATACCGGCAATCAGCTCCGACGGAGTTACGTCGAAAGCCGGGTTAAAAACGTCCACACCGGCTGGCGCAGTCTGCTCGCTGCGGAAGCTTTTGACTTCTTCGGCAGCCCGCTCCTCAATGGGAATCTGCTCGCCGCTGGTCAGCGTAAAATCAAAGGTGCTTACCGGAGCGGCAATATAAAAGGGAATGCCGTGAGCTTTGGCCGCCAAGGCCACGCCATAGGTTCCTATTTTATTAGCCGCGTCGCCATTGGCCGCAATACGGTCAGCACCCACAATCACGGCGTTGACGCCCTTGGTTTTCATAGTCCAGGCCGCCATATTATCTGTAATCAGCGTCACTGGCAAATCATCCTCTGCCAGCTCATAGGCTGTCAGCCGCGCGCCTTGCAGCAAGGGCCGCGTTTCGTCAGCGTAAACCATACGCAGCTTGCCCTGCGAATGAGCGGTGCGCAGTACGCCCAGGGCCGTGCCCCAGCCGCAGGTAGCCAAAGCTCCGGCGTTGCAGTGGGTCAGTACTACTGCGTCCTGCGGCAGCACGGCAGCGCCGTACTCGCCCATTTTTTTATTGCGGGCAATATCTTCGTTATAAATTTTGACAGCGGCTTTTTCCAGCTCGCCAATAATTTTATAGGGCGCGTAATCCTGCTCATGCAGCTTTACTGCCAGTTGGTACTGCTTATCTGCGGCCCAGGACAGGTTGACAGCCGTAGGCCGGGCGGATATAAGATCGGCGCGCACAGCGTTCAGCGCTCCTAAAAAGTCGGGCTTGTCGGCAAGCTGACGCGCACCCAGCACCATAGCAAAGGCGGCCGCAGCGCCGATAGCCGGCGCACCGCGAACCTCCAGCCGCTGAATCGCCAGCTTCACCCGCTCGTAATCGCGGCAGGCGATAAATATACATTCCTGCGGCAGATGGGTCTGATCTAACAGCTCCAGCACACCCTGCTGCCAATGCATCGTTTCTACCATCGCAGGCTCCTTACAGCTTAAAGCCGCCAAATTCCTTGAGCGCCTCGTGGCAGCCGCAGCTGGCTTCGGCAGGCTCGTTGTAAGCGATAAAGGCGGTAATCAGCTTTTCCATATTTTGAATACTCCTGCCCATGGCCTCCACTACCTCGCTGTGAGATAAGGGCGTAGGCGAAATTCCCGCCGCCATATTGGTAACGATGGAGCAGTTAGTATAGCACATTTCCGCCTCGCGGGCTAAAATAGCTTCCGGCATATTGGTCATACCAACGACATCGCCGCCCAGCATAGCGAACATTTTAATTTCAGCGGCGCTTTCAAAGCGCGGGCCTTCTGTAGCAACGTAAACGCCATGCTTATGAAAAGAAATATCGGTTTTTTCCAGGCATTTGATAACCTTTTCCCGCAGAGCCGGGCAGTACGGATAGGAAAAATCCGCATGCACCACGCCGCGCTCCGGCGTATCGTAAAAGGTATTGATACGGCTTTTAGTAAAGTCCAGCACATTGTCGCAAACGACAAAATGTCCGGCCTTCATTTCCGGATTAAGGCTGCCTACAGCGGTGGTTGCAAAAATTTCTTCGGTGCCCAAGCTTTTCAGCGCCCAAATATTAGCGCGATAATTTACCTTATGCGGCGGCGTTTTATGCCCCACTCCATGGCGGGTAATAAAAATCACCTGATTTCCTGCCATGTGGCCGATATTGCATAAGGCCTGACCATAGGGGGTTTCTACTATCTTTTGTTCAAAGCCGTTCAAGGCTTCGGGGCTGTAGATACCGGTACCGCCAATAATAGCAATTTTACGCATACTTAATCATCTTCCTCCGTTCTGTTTAAATGTTCTATAAGATCCAGTAAAGCTTCAGGGTCGTCGATAACGAAATCGGGAACGCCCTCCAGCAATACCTTGTCCAAAGCAAAGGCCGTATATTTGACGGCAGCCGTTACTGTACCGGCTGATCTGCCGCTCTGCATATCATAAGGGCTGTCGCCTACGCAAATGCATTCCTGCGGCTCCAGGCCCAACCGCTGGCAGCCCAAAAGTACGGGTGCAGGATGCGGCTTGCCAAATTCTGTGTCCAGCACTGTAACCTGAGCGTCAATATACTGCGACAAGCCCAAACAATCCAGCCCTCGCTGCAGCATGGGCGGCTTTTTGGACGTAACTACGGCTATTTTAAAGCCGCGTTTTTTTAAAGCGGCCAGCAGCGCCTTCACGCCGGGAATAGGCTCGATCATTGTGTCGTGATGCTCTTTGTTGAACCAACCGTAAGTGGCTCGCAGCTCCTCCAATTTATCAGGAGCATTCGTCAGCACAATAAAGGCGTCGGCCAAGGGCAGGCCGATAGTGTTGATAATGGCCTCTCGCGCGGGCTTTACTCCTAAAATTTTTTGGCAGCTGTATTCAAACGCCGCTACGATTAAATCAATCGTATTAGCCAGCGTGCCGTCAAAATCAAAAAGAATTCCTTTAATCAAGATTTAGCTCCTTTAAACGAGTTCTATTCTTATAATTATATCACAAATCAGAACTGCATTTCAGCACATTTTTGCGAGCATATTAAGCACTGACTTAAAATTAAGCCGCGTAATTTTATACATAATAATTATAGCACACTTTTACCATTCAATACCTGTCAAAAACTGCATTATCCATCAGCAAAGCTGATGTAAGTATGAAAAATTTGCAACATTTCTGCTCGCATACGAAAAAGCTCCGCAGCCTTTACTGCGGAGCCAGATAACAATTTATTTCTCTTTTTCTTTTGCGAACACTACTTCTTTAGGCCCGTCGTTTACTGCATCCTCCGGAATAATAACGTCGTCGAAGCTGATGCCGCGGGTGTGCAGCGTATGGTTCCATTCATGGTCATGGCGATGCCACCAGCCTAAGGCCGTAATAGGTACCCAGCTGTAAATAAACAAGGGATACAGCAGCAGATACATCCATGATTTAAAGGAAGCGCGGATTTTCCACAGCACTGCTACCGGGAAAATATATTGTCCGAAGCCAATAATCGTCCAGACCTCCAAGGGAATAACCTTGTACAAAATATTAGTGTAAAAAGGCTCGATGCTGTTGATATAGCTGCACAGCACGAAAAAGGTAGACACCATCAAAAAGTAAGGCTGAATTAAATTGACGGAGCAGTCCAGCATTACGATGTTGCGCTTTTTGAATGCCTTTTTCAGCATGGGCAGCAGATAGCGGTCGGCTACGTCAAAATGTCCCTGGGACCAACGCTTGCGCTGATTCCAGGACGCTTTGAAGGTCAAGGGCTTTTCGTCGTAAATAATAGCGTCGTGAGCCCAGGTCGTGGGGATATTTTCCATCATAGCCTGAATAGTAAATTCCATATCCTCCGTCAGACAGGTGGCACGCCAGCCGTACCGCTTTAAGACCTGCGTATCAAAGCACATACCGGTGCCGCCCAGGCAGCAGCTCAGCCCCATATTGTATTTTGCCAGGCTCCATACATGGTTGACAATCCAGAAGGATATCGCAAACACGCCAGATACCCAAGTATCCGTAGGATTTTTCGCGTCGATGTAGCCCTGAATTATTTTTTCGCCATGGCACAGACGGCTGTTCATTTCTTTCAGAAAATCTGGATGCACCAAATTATCGGCGTCAAAAACGCAGACAGCGTCGTACTGGCGCTTCATCTTGAACAAACGCTCAAACATCCAGGCCAGCGCAAAGCCCTTGCCCTTACCCGTTTCGCTGAAGCGTTCGTGTACTAAGGCGCCGGCTTCGCGGGCTACTCGCGCCGTATTATCGCTGCAATTATCAGCTACCACGAAAACGTCGTATAAAGCGTTGTTATAATGCAGCCTGCGTAAATTATCCACCAGCTGCGCGATTACTCTTTCCTCGTTATGAGCGCAAACCACCAACGCGAAGGTCTTGCTTTCGTCGTAAATCTTTACTTCCTTCTTCTTGCCGAACAGGCCAAACCAAGATACAAAAAAGTAATAAACAGTAAAAAATATAATCAATAATTGCAGGGGTATCATGATTATATCAAAATAGGTATACATGAAAAGGCTCCTTTACTCCCTCAAAACTTCTCCCAAAGTCTTGTTACTTATTTTTGCCGGTTACAGCGCGATAAATATGATTGATAATACCGGCGATAGTATAAGTAAACATACAAATGAAGGGCCAGGCAGAAGGACGCTCAAAGAGCATGACCGCACCGATAACCAGCGCGATGATTACAGGAAGCCTGTACATAGGATTGCCTTTGCCCTTAAAATCAGGAAATCTTACGTTACTGTACATGATAATGGCGATTATCAGCGTCATAGCAGCAGTCATAACAGCATTCAGCTGATAGCCGCTCAGAACATAGGCCGCTAAAAAGCAAGCGCCCGCAGGAATGGGCATGCCCTGAAAATAACCGTGGACAACGCCAGTATTACAGTTAAAGCGAGCTAAACGCAAGCAGCCGCCTACGGCAAATAAGGCTGCGATAACCTGCCCTGGCACTCCCAGCTCCTGCATACCAAACTGGTAAATCATAATAGCCGGAGCTACGCCGAAAGAACACATATCGCATAAGGAATCCATTTCCTTGCCAAAATCGCCGCCGCCCACGCCTAAGGCTCTGGCGGCACGGCCATCCAAGGAATCAAAGATTACGGCTATGACTATGAAGATGGGCGCGTAGAAAAAATCGCCCTGAATAGTTTTAAAAATAGACAGTATGCCAAAAATCAAGCTGGCGGAGCTGATGCTGTTGGGTATAAGACGACGGTAGTTCATTATGCCTTAATCCTCCCTACTACGGTCACGCCGCCAACGACGGTTTGCCCCTTTTTCACGGTGATCTCCACATTGCGCGGTACGATCAGCTCTGTGCTGGAGCCGAATTTAATCATACCATAGGTTTCGCCCTGTTTAAGCTGGTGGCCCACCGTTACCCAGGACACGATGCGGCGCGCCAGCAGGCCTGCTACCTGAATGACCAGAAAGCGCATCCGACCGTTGTCAATGCCGATAGCATGACGCTCGTTTTCAAAGGAAGCAGATTTTTCGTAGGCCGGCACAAATTGGCCGCAGGTATAGCGTTGATATTTAATTTCGCCGTCCAAAGGACTGCGATTGGTATGCACGTTGAAAACGGAAAGGAAAATCGTCAGCTTTAAAGCGGGCTCGTTTAAATATTCGTCGTCATAAATTTCCTCTACGCCCATGACCGTGCCGTCGGCCGGAGAATATAAAATATTAGGGTCATAGGGCATGCTGCGGTGAAAATCGCGGAAGAAATAGGCAAAGTACAGCGCCAGTACAACAGGAATAACAGCCCATACCGCTCCGAACAGATAATACACAACAGCGGCTACAACCAGAGATGCAATAATAAAGGGATATCCTTCTTTGACAATAAACATAAACAGCCTCGCTTTCCATGGCTTTATATAAAAGCATTATACATATACAAAAAGTGATGGCGGCCTTTGCGACAAAGCTCATTCCATCACTTTATTATAATACACGATATAATTTTTGTCCATGATAACCGTTAAACATTTAACATAAATAACGGCAAACAGCAAGCAGATTTATGTTAAATCTTATTTACCGGAAAAAATTACCTTGAGTACAAATTTAGGCAAAGCCAGCATGCGGGTAAAGCGGCTAGGCTGTTTATACAGGCGGAAGGCCCACTCCAGCGAAGCGTCCTGCATCCATTTAGGAGCTCGCTCCATTTTACCGGCAAATACGTCGAAGCTGCCGCCGATGCCCATCAAAATGCGCGGACGCAGCTGCTTTCTGTGCTGCAGCAGCCATTTCTCCTGCTTGGGCGCGCCTAACGCGACAAACAGCATATCTGCGCCGGAAGCGTTAATAGCCTCGATAATCGCAGGCTCATCCGCTTCCGTAAAATAGCCGTTGTGGCAGCCTGCTACCTGCACTCCGGGATAGAGGCTTTCGGACTTGGCTTTAGCGGACTCCGCCACGCTGGGCGAACCGCCGAAGAAAAATGCCTTATAGCCTTTTTTTGCAGCCAAAGCCAATAGCTTATTAAACAGGTCAAAGCCTGCTACGCGCTCCGGCACCTTATGGCCCAAATAGCGCCCTGCCCAAACAGCTCCCGCGCCGTCAGGCAGCACCAGCTCTGCCTCCTGACTGACGATTTTATTGTAGCCTGCATCCTCCTGACACATCATAATGATTTCTGCATTAGCGGTGACAACGAAGGTTTGCTCCTTTTCCAGCATACGCTGCTCCAGAAAATCCACCGATTGCTGCATGGTCAGAGGATGTACGGGAACGCCTAAAATTTTTATTGGCTCTTGCATTTTTATAGCCTCACTTTATTGAATATAGGCCTTCAAAACATCGCTGTGCTTATCTAGGCACAGGTATTTATATACCGGACGGCCCACGGAGCCGCGATGCAAATCCAGCTTCAGTAAATGCAGGGATTTTAAAAATTCCAGATATTTGCGGATGGATACACGGGAAATGCCCACCTTAACGGCTACTTCTTCCGTAGTAAACATACCGTCGATGCTGCGGATACACTCCCATACCGTACCTAAAGTATTTTTATCGAGTCCCTTCGGCAAGCTGACAAGTACCTGATCCTCCTGCCGGATAATAGTCTGGTCCAAATCGGACTGCTCGATAATGTTCTGATCCTCTACGATATGATAGCGCTTCAGATAATTGTTCAACGCCAGGTTAAACCGTTCAAATTCAAAGGGCTTGATAATATAGTCGACAGCGCCTAAACGCAGCGCCTGCTTAATCTTATCCTTATCGTTTGCCGCAGAGACGATAATAACGTCCACGTCATAAGCATTATCGCGTATCTTGGCCAGCAGCTGCAGGCCATCCATGGTAGGCATAAAAATATCCAAAATGAGCAGATCGTACTTTTTCTGAGCCAAAAGCTTTAAAGCCATGTCGCCGTTATTGGCAATGCCGCATAGCTGATAGCCTTTAATCTGGCTAAGATAGTGCTCATGGAGCTGGGCTACCATCGGATCGTCTTCAACAACCAATACGTTGATCATGTTTAGTCCTCCTTCTTGACGGGCAATCGTATGGTAAAGGTGGTTCCTTCACCCTCTGCTGATTCAACTGTAATAGTACCATTAAGATTATCTATACTCTGCTTAACAAGAAACAGTCCAAAGCCGTGGCCGCTGTCGCTCTTGCTGCTGAAGCCGCGCTGATAAATCTTTTTAATTGTCTCCTCGCTCATACCCGGGCCGGAATCCTCGACCACAATGACGATCTCCCTGTCAAAATCAAGAATGGACAGGTTAACAATGCGTTCGCCGTCAAAATTTTTGAGGGCCTCAAAGGAGTTTTCAATAATATTCCCGACGATAAGAACCAAATCGTGTACAGACGGCACCTCCAGATCGCCGCGCAGCTCGCTTTCCTCCGTCAGCGTGAAGTCGATAGCCAGCTCACGGCTGCGGCTCATCTTGCCTAAGATAAAGCCCGAAAGGGTAATATCCTTCAAACGGGTTACGACATAAGAAACCTCAGAATTTCTGTTATGCGCAATTTCCTGCGTATAATTCTTCAGTTCGTCGTAAGCCTTCATTTCAATGAGCCCCATAATGACGTGCATCTTGTTCATAAACTCATGGGTTTGCGCTCTGAGCGCCGTCGCATAGTTTTTAAAGCCCGTCAGCTGGTTTGCCATCTCCTCTACTACCGACTTTTTGCGGAAGGTAATAACTGCGCCTAAAATACGGTTGCTGGACAGCAGCGGTACGGCCGTAAAGACGAAAACGATATTGCCGAATTTAGTCGTAGCATCAACTAAGGTTTTACCATCTTTAATAATATCATTTAATGAAATATGTTTCAATACATCCGTGGCATATTTGCCGTGCAGATCGCTGCCGTTAGCTATACCGGCCTGCCGCAGCAGGTCGCGGGCCTCCGAATTGATTACGGTAATAATGCCTAGATTGTTGACGTTGATAATGCCTTCGCGTACCGAATTCAGAATAATATTGCGCTCCTGCAGCAGGCGGGCAATTTCTTCCGGCTCATAGCCAAACAGTACCGTTTTAATGCGGGCGGCCAAAAAGATAGCGCCTACAATGCCGACGATTAAGCCTACCATCGTAGTCAGCAGCAAAAACATAACCGCATCGATGGTAGAATTATTAAGAATATCGTCGGAATAGCCCGTAACGACATAGCCGATGGTTTCGTTATTTGTATCGCGCACAAAGCCCAGCGCTTTATTGGGTATGTCATAATTTTCGCGCCAGTTAATCGTATTGCGCAAAGCGTACCGTTCCATCAGGCTGCGGGCGCTTCCCTCAAAATTAGGCAGATTGCCGGGATTATACATAACGCGCAGATTGTGATGCTTGTCGTAAATGGCTACGCCGGCTTCGTCCGAATGGTCCACCTCATTAACGTAGGCTGTCATATAAGCGTCGATTTCATCGCTGGGATCAGCGCTGGCATTTTGCTGAATTAAGCTGGACTGAATTTCCTCAGAATTGCACAGAATGTTGTTGATACTTACGGCGTTAATGCTGACGCGGTCGTAAATCACCTTCGACACGCGATAGGTGGTAAACAAAGACGCTGGCAAAAGCGCTACGCAAACAACTAGGCTAATCAGGATAACGATTTGCTGCGACAAAGAAAACTTTTTATTTAATTTTAAACAGATAAGCTCGCCCTTAAATTTTTTCCACATCTGCAGGCACCGTCAAAAACTGTATTCCGGGATTACGCTCCAAAATCCAATTCAGGGACCATTCGTTGCTTACGAGAATAACCGGGCGTTCCTTCTTATCGTACACCAGCATACCGTTATCCAGACCCTTAATATTGTCGATAAGCTTTTTATCTTCCGCATATACCCAACGTGCTACCGAATAAGGCAGCTGATTCATCAAAAGCTGCGCGCTGTATTCGTTGAGTAAGCGGTATTCCAGCACCTCCAGCTGCAGTACGCCGACTACGCCGACGATATAGCTTTCCAGGCCTACTCCCTTTTGCTGGAACACCTGAATAGCGCCTTCCTGCGACAGCTGGATTATTCCCTTTTCAAACTGCTTGCGCTTGAGGGAATCCTTGGGCTGCACGCGGGCGAAAATTTCCGGCGGGAATACGGGGAAATCCTCGAATTGCAGCTTTAAGCTATTGTCGCTCAAGGAATCGCCGATGCCGAAAATACCGGGGTCAAACACGCCGATAATATCGCCGGGATAAGCCTTTTCTACAATAGTGCGCTCCTGCGCTAAAAATTGCTGCGGCTGCGCCAGCTTCACTAGCTTGCCGGATTGCTTGTGATAAACGCTCATACCCTTATCAAAAACGCCGGAGCAAATGCGCATGAAAGAAATTCTGTCACGGTGGGCAGGATTCATATTGGCTTGGATTTTGAAAACAAAAGCAGAGAATTTTTCGTTGTCCGGTTCTATTATTGTACCATCTTGCAGCGTTCTAGGCTGTGGCTTGGGAGACAATTCCAAAAATTTTTCCAAAAAGCTCTGCACGCCGAAGTTGGTCATAGCGCTGCCGAAAAACATTGGCGTCAGCTCGCCTGTGTTTACCTTATCCAAATCAAAGGTGTCGCCAGCCATATCCAGCAGCTCAATGTCGTTGCACAGGTTTTCGTACAGCTCCTCCCCCAGCATCTTCTTAATTTTAGGGTCGTCCAGAGAGCCGGTGGTAGATTTCAGTTTATTGGAGCCGTGGCTGGTATCGTCCTCAAACAGCTCGATAGTGTTTTGCAGGCGGTCATATACGCCCTTATAATGACCGTCGATGCCAATGGGCCAGTTGACAGGATAAGCGCGAATGCCTAAAACCTTTTCCAGCTCGTCCATCAGGTCGAAAGGATTGCGTCCGTAACGGTCCAGTTTGTTGATAAAGGTAAAAATAGGCAGATGACGGCGGTGGCAGACCCAGAAGAGCTTCTTCGTCTGCGGCTCTACACCCTTGGCCGCATCGATAAGCATAACGGCGCTATCGGCAGCCATCAGCGTCCGGTAGGTGTCCTCGGAAAAGTCCTGATGACCGGGAGTATCCAAAATATTAACGCGGTAGCCGTCGTAATCAAATTGCAGTACGGAGGAAGTTACGGAAATACCGCGCTGCTTTTCAATTTCCATCCAGTCGGACACAGCGTGCTTATTGCTTTTTCTTGCTTTGACGGAACCTGCCAGATGAATAGCGCCGCCGTACAGCAGCAGCTTTTCCGTTAAGGTAGTTTTGCCGGCGTCAGGATGCGAAATAATGGCAAAGGTCCGGCGTTTTTCAATTTTTTCTAATAGTTCCTGCATAAGATCCCCCTATCAATCCTCAATGGTTTCATCCATATTTTGCGCCTCGTATAATTTATAGGCTTCCAGAATTTGCTTTTTGATATAATCGGGTACGGGGATTTCCGTCTGCAGCTCGCCGCGCATGGTTACGCGGAAGGCCACATTATCGAATTTTTCTCCGCCGTAGGTTTCACAGGTAAAGGAGGTACGCATAAATTCGTCCGTAAAAATGCAATCCTTCAGATAATGAGCCTTTCGCTCCTTGTTCCAGGCGTCGTAAACGGCGTACAGCCTGCGCTGCGCCTCAACGGGAATATCCTCGCCTACGACTACAGTTTCCGTTTCTTCGAGGGGCGTGCAGTCCATATTATGGTAAACGCTGCCGTCCTCCAGCTCGATATCCACGGTCATCACGTAATCCTTTTCGGTAAAGCTGGCGCTTTTAATCTGCCATTTAGCATGCCATTTGGCGATACATTCCTGGCAGATAAATTTAGTATCGCGGATATTCGCGTTCAAAAAGTTGTCGCGGTAATACAATTTTTCACCAGGCACAAAGGTATTGCCGCATTCGCTGCAAATAAGGTCTAAGGTACGAATCATTGGTAATGCCTCCAAAAATAAACGTAAAAAAAGCCTTTACGCAAACGTAAAGGCTATAGATCCGACATGGTCGGAGCGGCGGGATTCGAACCCACGACCTCTTCCACCCCAAGGAAGCGCTCTACCAAACTGAGCCACGCCCCGACTACTTTGGGTTGTTGCCATATCTTAGCAACGAATAAGATTATACTGCATTAAAATGCTTTTGTCAATACTTTCCAAGTAAAAATCTTCAGATTATCTAAATAGCTTTTACGCCGTCAGTATCCAAATCAAGTATATGGTACGCGCAATGTTCTCCTTGAGCGGCAAAAGCGCATTTCATAGCTTCCGCAATAGCCTGGCAATCAGCTTCCGGCGCAGCGTATGCCATAACCGTAGAGCCTGCGCCGCTGATAATAGCGTTATATGCTCCGGCTTCTTTAGCCGCGGCAAAAACTTCACGCAGGCCGGGTATCAAATGAGCGCGATATGGCTGGTGCAGCTTATCCTCCAGCGCCGCCCCTAAATACTGGTAATTGCCGCTCAGCAGCGCGCCTACCAAAAGCGAAGCCCTGGAGGTATTGAATACCGCGTCCTTATGCGCAATATTAGCCGGGATAGCCTGACGCGCCTGCACTGTAGGCAGCTTGCTATCCGGCACTACGGCGATAAATTTCAAAGGCTTGGCGGGCTGCAGGCGCAGGGAATGGGCCTTGCCGTTATCCATATAGCTGATAGTAAAGCCGCCGTAAATAGCGGGAGCCACATTATCCGGATGGCCCTCGATATCCGTAGCTATACCCAAAAGCTCGTCCTTGTTATAATAATTGCCGCACAAGCAATTGGCGGCATACAAGCCGGCTACAATAGCGCTGGAGCTGCTGCCCAAACCGCGGGACATAGGGATGCGGTTATGCATCGTTACCTTGAGGCCAATGCGCTGGCCGCCAGCAGCCTTATTCCACACGCGCAGAAAGCTGGCAAAGGCTAAATTACGGCCGAAGGGCTTGAGATAATCTGCACCCTCACCCGTTACGCAAAGCTGAAAGCCTTTGGTGTCCGTTATTTCATAGGTTACTTCGTTGTAAAGCGTACATGCCAGCCCCAACGTATCGAAGCCGGGGCCGCAGTTGGCGGAGGTAGCCGGAACCTGAATCGTTACTTTCTTCATCATGCCGCACCTCTAGGATAAGCTGCTGTCCTCAACGCGGATGACGCAGCTCACCTTCTCTACTACCGGCAGTACCTGCAGAATTTGCAGCGCCATTTGCAGATTGGATTCCGATACGCTGTGCGTTACTACAACAATCTCGGCCTTCTGTCCTAAAATACCGTTCGTCTGCAAAACATTGCGCAGGCTGACGTTTTGTGCGCCGAAAGCAGCGGCGATAGCCGCCAGAGCGCCCGGCTGGTCCAGAACCTGCAAGCGGATATATGCAGGAGCAGCCATTTTTTCCGGCGGGCACAGCTTCTTTTCCTTGAAGCAGGTACAGCTGATGCGCCCATTAGAATGATGCTGCATATTGCGGGCGATTTCAATAATATCGCCGCAAACGGAGCTGGCCGTAGGCAAACGGCCTGCGCCCAAGCCCAAGAACATGGCTTCGCCGATAGCGTCGCCGTTTACGAAAACTGCGTTATATACACCGTTAACGCCTGCCAAAGGATGGCTTAAAGGCAGCATGGTAGGCTTAACGCAAACCATAACGCCGTTTTCCGGATCATTTTTAGCAATAGCCAAAAGCTTGATGGCATAGCCTAAATTTTGAGCATATTTAATATCGCTGGCTTCAACGCTTTCAATGCCCTCTACCAGCACATCGTCCAGACTGATGCGGGTGTTGAAGGCTATGGAAGCCAAAATAACGATTTTGCGCGCCGCGTCCAGGCCGCCTACGTCCGCGGTAGGGTCGGATTCGGCATAGCCCTTTTCCTGCGCTTCCTTCAATACCTCGTCATATTCCAGATGCTCGTTGGACATTTTCGTCAGCATATAGTTAGTAGTGCCGTTGACAATGCCCATCACGGAATTGATAGTATTGGCGGCCATACTGGTTTTTAACGGTTCGATAATGGGAATGCCGCCGCAAACGCTCGCTTCAAACATAAAATCGCAATTATGCTTTTCCGCCAGAGGAAACAGCTCGGAGCCATAACGCGCCAATACGTCCTTATTGGCGGTAACTACGTGCTTGCCGTTTTCAAAGGCCTGCGCGATATATTCCTTGGCCGGATGCTCGCGGCCCAGCAGCTCGACGATAATATCGATATCCTTATCGTTCAGCACATCGTCCGGAACATCGGTAAAGATATATTGATCGCCAAATTCCTTTTGCCGCGCTTCCGCATTTCTATCTAAAATTTTTGTAATGCGAATAGGTTTGCCTACCTTTTGCGTAATTGCCGCAGCATTTTTCTCTAATACTTTAATAACGCCGCCGCCTACGGTACCGGCTCCCAAAAGGCCGACATTGATAAAATCCTTCATAACTTCCCCTCCAACTTCATAATATTACAGCTATT
This sequence comes from uncultured Phascolarctobacterium sp., assembly GCF_905212365.1. Classification (GTDB taxonomy): domain Bacteria; phylum Bacillota; class Negativicutes; order Acidaminococcales; family Acidaminococcaceae; genus Phascolarctobacterium_A. The sequence continues at coordinate 4,900 of NZ_CAJMEH010000009.1, read as the reverse complement.
TACAGGCTGATTAGACCTGACCCAATACTTCTAAACGCTTTACGCCGTCGATCATGCGCAGCTTATCCAGCAGGGCTTCTAGGTCAACGGTCAAATGCTTGGTTTCAATAGAAATTGTAGTATTGGCCACGCCCTGCAAAGGAATCCCCTGATTGATGGTCATAATGCTGCCGGACTCGTCGGCTACGGTATTCAGAACCTTGGACAGTACGCCGGATTTATGCTCCAGCAGCAGGGACAGGGTAATAATCTTTTCTTTGCTGGCTTCATAAAACGGAAAAACAAAATCCTTATACTTATAATAAGCGCTGCGGCTGAGACCCATTTTTTCTACAGCCTCGTTAATCGTCTTAATTTCGCCTCTCTTGAGAATCTCTTTTACCTTAATAGTCTTTTTAATAGCTTCCGGAAGAATTTCTTCACGAACTAAATAAAATGTAGATTTTTCAGGCATAATAATGCCTCCCTTCTTTACACAGAACTCTTTGTTTATTATAGCACTGTTTGTGTGAAAAGTACAAAGGTTTTTGTGAAAAAAGACTGACAAAAAGATGTATTCAGCATCTCTCTGTCAGTCTTGATTTTATGATTAGCTTTACTTTTTCAGATTGTTGGCGTTGCCCGGCTTAATCTTACTTTCTGTACCGGACAGCAAGCGCCCGATGTTTTCCTTATGGCGCAGCACCACAAAGAAGCCTGCAATCGCGCCTAAAACTATGTAGGCCGGCGGATAGGCGAAATACCAGGCCATAATAGGCGTACACACCGCGGCTACAATGGAGCCTAAGGAAACATAGCGCGTTGCCATAACCAACGCCAGCCAGATGAGAAAGACCGTACCCGCTACCTTGGGCATCAAAAATACCAGCAGTCCCAAACCCGTAGCCACGCCCTTGCCGCCCTTAAAGCCTAGGAATACCGAATAATTATGCCCTAAGAGCGCGCCCAAGGCCGTCACAACATCTAATACCGGATTGTGAAACAAATAGCTTACCAAAGCCACTGCGGCGATACCCTTGAGCATATCGCACAGCAGCACCAAAACGGCTGTCTGCGGGCCTACGGTGCGAAACACATTGGTCGTGCCAATATTTTTGCTGCCGTAATCGCGTATATCGATGCCATGAATGGCCTGCACCAGCCATAGCCCGCTGGGAATAGAGCCGCCTAAATGTCCCAGCGCAAAGCCCATTAAATAATGGACAACCCCTACCTCATTAAACATAAAAAATCACCTGTCTTTAGCCGTTATTCGTCCTCGTTTTTGCCGCGAATGATCATTTGTATCGGCGTACCCTCAAAGCCAAAGGCTTCGCGCAGCTTGTTTTCTAAATAGCGTTGATAGGAAAAGTGCATAATCTCCGGCTCGTTGACGAAGATAACGAATGTGGGCGGTTTAATCTTAACCTGCGTTACATAAAGAATCTTTAAGCGCTTGCCCTTTTCTGTCGGCGGCGGGTTGATAGCCACAGCGTCCTCGATAACCTGATTAAGAATACTGGTAGAAATACGCATAGCATTTTGTTCGGCTACATAGGAAATAACCTCCGGCAAGCGGTGGATACGCTGCTTGGTAATGGCGGAAACGAAAACGCAGGGCGCGTACTGCAAAAATACCAGCTCTTTGCGCAATGTTTCCGTATAGCGCAGGGTGGAGCTGTTGTCCTTTTCATACAAATCCCACTTATTAACCACCAGAATGACAGCCTTGCCTGCCTCATGGGCATAGCCGACGATACGCTTATCCTGTTCGGTAACGCCTTCTACGGCGTCGAAAACCATGAGCACTACGTCGCTGCGGTCCACAGCGCGCAGAGAACGCATAACGCTGTATTTTTCAATGGGCTCGTCCACCTTGGCCTTGCGGCGCATACCGGCAGTATCGATAAAGAGATATTTCTGCCCATTACGTACTACGGGAGTATCGATTGCGTCGCGGGTGGTGCCGGCAATATCGCTGACAATGGAGCGCTCCTCGCCTACCAGCGCGTTAAAAATGGAAGATTTGCCTACATTGGGACGGCCGATAAGCGCTACTTTGATTTCATCCTCATCGTCCAGCTCGCTTTGCATCTTATCGCTGGGGAACTTAGCGACAACTGCATCCAGCAAATCGCCTAAGCCCAAATGATTGGACGCCGAAACCGGTATCGGTTTGCCGATGCCCAGATTGTAAAATTCAAAGGTATTCATCTCCTGCTTGGGAGAATCGGCCTTGTTGATCGCCAGAACAATAGGCTTTTTCGATTGACGCAGCATACGCGCTACGTCGGCGTCCTCAGTAGTAATACCGCTGCGGGCGTCGCAGACAAACAGAATAACGTCCGCTTCCTGAATAGCGATCTGCGCCTGCTGGCGAATGGATACGGCGATAGCGTCGGCGTTCATAATTTCGATGCCGCCTGTATCCACCATCATAAATTCGTGAGCCAGCCATTCGGCCGTAGCATACAAACGGTCGCGGGTAACGCCCGGCGTATCCTCCACAATGGATATCCTACTATTGGCAAAAATATTGAACAAGGTCGATTTGCCCACATTAGGACGTCCTACTATCGCAACAATAGGTTTTCCCATAATACGTTTCCTCCATAATAATATAAATTTCGTAATCTATCCAGCAAAGTAATGTAAAATCTTTATTATACAGACTGAAAAGAAAGCGTTAGAGACGAGAAAGGGCGACGACGGTGTATAATTAATACTCCTCATCCTTCGGATATTAGCACGACCAACGATTATTCGTTTCACTCATGTTCACGAATAATCGGGTCTTTGCGTCAGGAGCCCTGACGAAGTATATGACGCTTTATTTGCAGTCTAAAATCAGTGGTCGATGCCGTTGCGCGATGCAATCCCCCTGTGGAAGTAATGCTTAATCTCCTGCATATCCGTTACCAAGTCGGCAATTTTCAGCAGCTCCTCCGGTGCGCCGCGGCCAGTAGTAATAATTTCCAGCGTATGGCTGTACTGCCGCAAAAATTCGCAAACCTCGTTCGTTGGCAGCATATGGGTTGCCAGCACGATGTTCAGCTCGTCTAAAATAATAATGTCCGCCGCTTTTTGAGCGATAGCTTTTTTTGCTTCCTCCCAGCCAGCACGGCACAGCTTTAAATCCACCGGATCGGGATTGCGGAAATTTACGAAAGCGTCGCGTCCTACCTGCTTTAAAACAAAGCCCGGCAGCAGCCGCGCCGCTCTAGCCTCGCCGTAAGCGGGGTCGTCTTTAAGGAAGGACAGCATCAGCGTCTTTAAGCCGTAGCCTGCTCCCCGCAGCGCCACGCCTAAAGCGGCAGTAGTCTTGCCCTTGCCTGTGCCCGTATATACCTGCAGCATAGTACCACCTTATCTTTCCAATAGTAAATGCAAAAGCTCTTTAGCGTCCTTAGCCAGTTCCACCCTGCCGGGATAGGCCTGCTTGAACTGCTCCAAGGATTTATCGTCTAAAAACAGCTGGTCATTGTTTAACACTACAGAGGGCAAAATAATGCGCTGCTCCTGTACGGCGCTTAAAATATCGCCCGCAGTCAGCAGACCGGTGACGTTCACTTTACCGCCAAAGAACAAATTAGGTACAGCCGCGAAACGGTGCTGAGCGCCGAAACGGCAGTTAAACTTTTCCATCAGCGGCTGCAGCACCTGATAAGCGCTTTCGCCCACAGGAATTACCGCCGGGGCCGTAGGCTTCCAGCCCTGCAGCTTGCCGCACTCCTTGCGCCATTCGTCTATAAAGGTGCGGGTCAGGCCGATGCCGTTTTCCAGCTGCGGAAAGCCGTCATACCATTCGGCAAGAGGTACCTCCCTGCCTGCAAGCAGGTAAAATTCGTCGCCTAAATAAATAAAGGACTTGCCCGTTTCTTCCCGGCATTGCTTTTGCCAAAGAGCAGCCTGGTCTACAATCGCCGCCGCTTCCTCCTTCATGAAAGTACGCAGCGGATGCAGCGCTTCCCTGTGCTTCGTCAAGCCTACCGGCACAACCGCCATTGTCAATACCGAAGGATGCAAAGCGTATAAATCGGCAAAGGTTTTAGCCAGCACTTCCCCATCGTTATAGCCGGGGCAGCAAACAATTTGCGTATGCACCTGAATACCAGCGTCAAATAAACGCCGCAGCTTAGGCATCAGCTCACCGGCAAAACGGTTCTTCATCATCTGACAGCGCACTTCCGGGTCGGTAGCGTGCACCGAAACGTACAAAGGCGTCATATGGGTACTGATGATGCGCTCAAAATCAGCATCCTTCATATTTGTCAGCGTAATAAAATTACCGTACAAAAAGGACAGACGGTAATCGTCGTCGCGCACATAAAGGCCAGGCCGCATACCGGGAATCATCTGATCGACAAAGCAAAAGATGCACTTGTTATAACAGGTGCTTACCTTATCAAAAACTGCCGCTTCAAACTCCAGGCCCAAATCCTCATCAGGATATTTATCAATATGCAGCTGACGGCGCTGACCGTCGGGGCCCTCCAGCTCCAGCTCCACAGCGTAGTCAGAAGTACAAAAACTTAATTCAATAATATCTTTAACCTGTACGCCGTCCACAGCAAGCAGCTTATCGCCGGGCTGAATACCGGCCTGCTCTGCCAGGCTGTTTTTGCGCACGCCACTAATAAGTCCTACCATGACAACTCCTATTACAAGCTGCCGGCCAAGGCGCAAAAGCCTCTAAGCCAGCAAAAAAATCGCATAATAATCCCTTGAGAAACAAATCGTCATTAAATTATATCATATATTGCCTGTAATTTCCATAGTCTTGTAAAGGGCTGGCATTTTACTGAAAGTTAAAAGAGCCGCTGCAAGCAGCGACTCTTTTATGTTGACGATATTATGCTTTAGAAACTCCAGCGCACGCCCGCGTTCCACTGCCACGGCGTAGCTACGTTGCCGCCGTAGG
>NZ_CAJMEH010000008.1 GCF_905212365.1 uncultured Phascolarctobacterium sp. | reverse complement strand
ATTCCGGCGCTCACCACCGCCGCCGTCATCTTTACAGGTATTTTAGGCGCTACCTTTAATCACAAGCTGCTGGCTGTCTTTGGCATTAAAAGCGACTTGGCCGCAGGGCTGGCCATCGGCGCGTCCAGCCACGGCCTTGGCACCAGCGCCTGCGCCGCCGTCAGCACAATTCAACTGGCCATCGGCGGTGTGGCTATCGCCCTGACGGGCATCGCCACCTCTGTCTTTGCGCCCCTGCTGCTGCCGCTTCTGCAAAGCGTTTGGTAATAAGAGTAGCGCTGCGCAATCACAGCATAAACAGTCAAAGCCTGCTTTCGCAAAACTGCGGAGGCAGGCTTTTTAGTTGTAAGACACCTATAGCATATACTAATTAATCATTGTTCTGCCAATGCTTCGGTAAATACATAATATTCATCTTTTCCGTACCGTCATATATAACTTTGCATTTTATTCCATACACATCATATATAAATTTTTCAGTCAGTAAATTCTTAGGTTTTCCGTTGCCGATTATTTTTCCATTTTTCAAAGCAACTAATCTGTCGCAATACATTGCAGCAATATTCAAATCATGTATGGCGGCTACAACGCTTATATTCAAACTTTTCACTATATCCATAATCTGTAATTGATATTTAATATCCAAGTGATTTGTAGGTTCGTCCAAAACCAAGCACCTTGTTTGTTGAGTTAAGGCTCTTGCTAGAATAACACGCTGTTGTTCCCCGCCAGATAATGTAGAAAAATTACGCTCAGCAAATTCCTCTAATCCCACTGTTTTTAAGGAATTAAACGCAATAGTATAATCTTGATCATTGGTATTTTCAAAAATGCCTTTATTAGGAGCACGCCCCATTAAAACTATCTCTAATACGGAAAAGTCAAAATTATAAAAATTATGCTGAGCAACTACAGCCAACCGCTGTGCAGATTCCCTGTAGCTAAGCTCATCTAAATTTTTTCCATCAAATCTAATCGTTCCAGAGCTAGGACACAGTACCCGATACACACATTTAAGAAATGTACTTTTTCCGCTGCCATTAGGTCCTATAATTCCTACAAATTCTCTATCATGTAAGTTAAAATCTAACTTTTCTAAAATATGCCTTTTATTAAAAATGACATTTATTGCCTGCGCCGTAATTTCCATTTACTACTACTGTCCTCCAAACCCATAAGTTCGTTTTATCATAAGATAAATAAATGTAGGCGCACCTATCATTGAAATTAAAATGCCTATCGGAAGCTCAGTGCGAGGAATAATAACCCTGCACCCTAAATCAGCCCAAATCAAAAAAAGCAGCTCCTGTTATCGCAGACAATGGTATGAGCCTAGCATGATTAGAGCCAGTAAGCATTCGTACAATATGCGGTACAATTAAACCAACAAAACCAATCATTCCGGCAGCATAAACTATGAAGCCTACTATAAAAGTACTTAATAATAAATAAAGCTGACGGTATCTGTGTAAACTATATCCTAACGTAATAGCAGCCTCATCACCCAACAACATAATATTTAAAATATTTCTTTGCGACCAAAAGAAAACAGTCCCCAATAATATTACTGGAACCAATATTGCAATGAGGCTCCATTTAGCTCCTGCAAGACTTCCCATTAACCAATAAGAAATAGTTTGCATTCCTTCTAAATTATTAGCAAAATATACTACGAAGCTAGCAAAAGCTGAACAAACAGCATTGAGAACCATACCAGATAAAATCAATTTAACAGAATTAGCTTGCCCACCTATATTGGCTATTATGAGAACCAATAAAGATACTAAAAATGCGCCAGCGAACGCTGCTAACCCTATAAAATTTTCTCCCAAAAAGACTCCTATTCCTAATAAAATTGCAATCGTAGCACCTAACGAGGCTCCTGATGATATACCTAAAATATATGGATCAGCCAGAGGATTTTTGACTATGGCCTGCATAATAACACCTGTTACAGAAAGTCCTGCGCCTACACACATCGCTAAAATTATCCGCGGCATGCGCAGCAGCCAAATAATATCATATATCGGTCCCTGTCCTCCATCCTCAACAAGGAAAGGATATTGTAAGCCCTGCAGTAAAACTTTTATAATTTGGCGTACCGGTATAGAAGCATTTCCGTAACTAAGAGCAGTAAAAAAGCTTATAATAAGAAATATTATCATACCGCCCAGCAGAAAATATATTTTCAACTTCATGATGAAACGCTCGCTTTCGTCAACCCACTTGCAAAAATCTCTATAGCGTCTACTACCCTAACACCTGGACTGCGAATAGTATAAAAAGGAATAATGTAACAGCTATTGTTCCTTATGCAGTGCAAACTACGCAAAGCAGGTATATTTTTAAATTTTTCCAGCATCAGATGAGCATATTCAGGAGATGAAGAAATAAAAACTACATCAGGATCATTTATCAAAATTTCTTCCAAGCTAATGGTTTCATTTTCACCTATTTTCTCATTTTCTTTACCAAGCACTATACCGCCAAGCTGTGTAACTAAATCACCTGGTAAGGTTCTGGGCGTATATATACTAACACCGCTTCCAATGCTGCTGATAATTAAAACTTTAGGTTTTCTGCCTAAAGAAAGTCTATTTTTGCAAGCGCCAATTCTTTCTGTAATATTATGAATGATATTTTCTGCTTGCGTTTCCTTACCAACAATTCTTCCTACATCTTTAATATATTTTATTTCATCCTCTAATGTATGCGTAGGTTGAAATTCTGCTCCATTTAATAAATTCATATAAACATTTACATGACGTTTATTCCAAAAATCAGTAGTTCCTATAGAACGACCTTTACCGCTAAAATCAAAATACCAACCTAAAATAAAATCCGGCTCCATTAAAAGAACGCTCTCCTGTGAAAACACCTGCCTGCTTCTTATAGGTATCTTCTCAAAGGCTTCCCTATGCTCTGGCTTAAGATAATTTTCATTAGCCAAACCGCCAAAAGCAATAATTTTATCAACAGCCCCTAAAGCAATCAAGGTTTCTACAGAATTTTGCCATAAAGCTACTACCTTTTTCGGATGCCTTGGATAAATATAATCATGCTTTTTCAAATCCGAACCGTAGCTGGTAACGACAAAAGAACTGCTATCATCTTTTTTTACAGTATTAACTTTTGAATCTAAATCTTTGGAAACGCATCCGCTTATCATTATGCAGATACTCAAAAACATAAAAACAATTACTCGCATAAGCTAATTTTAAAGAAGTATAATCAAAGGCTTTTATAGAGCCTTCGATTATACTCAAGAATAATATTATTAAAAATCAAATTTTGCCGATACCATAAAAGTTCTCGGAGCGCCTAATCCTATAGAATTTGAACCTGCAGCATACCAGTAATCACGGTCAAACACATTATAGCACATAGCGCTGATCGTTACGGGATTATTTCCCCACTTAGTTTTATAGCTTGCGCCTAAATCTAGGATGGTTGCTGAAGGAATATCTATTGGAGCCGCATAAGAAGATGTTTCTCTAATGCTTGTAGTACCAGTATAGTTTATTCTGCCAGTAATATTCCAACTGTCGTCTGGCTTATAAATTAAAGCTAAATCTCCGCTTAAACGAGGTATACCGCTTACGACGCGGCCGTCATTAACTCCACCTTGCGTTTTATTCTGGTAAGCGTGCAAATAGGATACACCGAAAATAGCGTCCCATTTTTTATTTAAACTGCCAACAACAGAATATTCTATACCACGATGGCGTTCTTCACCATCCAAAGCCCTTACTTTATATTTAGGCCCTTCTGATACAAGAATATCAATAGCATTTTCCTGAGTAATATCAAATAAGCTCAAGGTATGCAAAAGATTTCCGCTCTTGACCTTCATACCTATCTCATTTTGTTTAGTTTTGGTAGGTGGAAGCATTGCACCATCATTATTATAGCTAGTACCTACAGCAGAGCCCTCAGTAAAGGTCTCCGTATGGTCGGCATAAAAGGACAGATTAGGTGAAGCCTTATAAACTATAGCAGCCACAGGACTGGTAGCGTCGCTAATACGGCGTAATCCGCTGTTGCTGCCATTATCATAATTAGTAGTCTCAACCCTATGGCCGTGCATGCCTAAGGTTAATTCCACCTTTTTATCTGGTGTCGTAATTGTATCCAAAACACTCCAGCCATACATTACTGTCGTATACTGATGGGTAATAGGGTCCCAAAATACATTAGGCTTGGGCGTAGGACTGCCTGTATAAATATTGCCGCTAACATTATATTTGTTATTATTACTTACATTATTAACTCTATCTCGCTTAAAATCCTGACGTTCAACATTTACTACCCAATCATTCTGCCAGCCGCCTGCCATAAATTTACCTTTAAAGCCAGCGCCTAAATAAGTATTAGTATGATAAACAGGCATCTGTGTATAAACACCAGTATAATTGCCTGCCATATCGTTCAATGTACGGGAACTCCATTGCTGCAGCCAGCTGGTATAGTCTTCTTTATGATAGCCAGCATTAATAAAATAGCTTAAGCCATTCTCCCCCCAAAATTTTGTTCATGATTTAAAACTACTACAGTATTTTTATATGTATCGTTATTCCAAGTCGGCGCTAAGGTTTTAGTGTTCTTAGGTACTTGCGGCAAAGATGTAATTGCAGAACCCAAATTAATGGTACTACCCAAACCGCTGTTATTATCATAATCATATCCTGCCAACAAATTAGTTTTAGAATGCTTGCCTTTACGATCCAAATTTAAATAAACATTTCGCTGCTTATCATTCGCACCATCTTGGCGTAAATCGCCTACTGCATTCATCGCATTTAAACGTAGGCCCCATTCCTTATCCTTACCAAAACGATCCCCAACGTCAATTTTCTGAATCAAATAACTATCGCTGGCCCAGCCTAATTCCACACTGGCATTACGGCTGTCTCCAGCTTTTTTACTAGTCATATTGATAGAACCGCCTGACTGCGCATTAAAAGGGGAAGAATTTCCTGCTACGCCAATAGCGGGACCTGAAATAAAGGAAACAGATTCGGCAAAATTATATGGCATTTGTTTCTGATGCGTCATGTTAGGCACGCCGTTTAAATTCCATGCTTTAGCAGAACCAGAAAATCCTCTAATATATACGCTTGTATCCATAGACCCATTAGTTGTACGTATAGAAGGATCCAAGGTCAAAGCATCCAGCATACCTCTGCCGGGACGGGAAAATTCATCAATAACCTTACTTGTTAAGGTCACTTGATGTAATGGCGTTTCCATAACCGACTTTTTACCCAATAAGCCCACTTCTTGTGTTGTAGCAAAGCGTCCGTCTGCAATAGTTAGCCTGTCAGCCTCAACAACAATCTCATCAAGAGTCGTACTCATAATATCTTCTGCATAACATACCGAAGCCGCTGCTTGTAATATAGTCAACAATACAGCAAATTTCAAATTTTTTCTCTTCATCATATAAACCCCCTTAACACCGATAAATTTAACAGCAAACAATTTTAAATAGCAATTGTATTCAATACTGTTTTATAGTATTATAAAGGTGTGAGTAAGTCACAAGTCAAGGGATTTTAGAAAAGAGATGTTATAATTTACCATGAATACTACAGGCTTTTTGACTGTAAGAGAGTTCAGCAGTTTTACGCACATTCCTATTGATACAATTAAATACTACGACCGTATCGGAATACTAAAGCCAGCGCATGTTGGAGATAATAAATATCGTTATTATTTGCCCGAGCAAGCATTGCAATTAACCAGAATCATTTTTGGAGTTAAAGCACAGATACCCTTACAAATTATTAAACAAACTATAGAAGAAAATGACTTCAAGCTTTCTATGAAGCATTATATGGATATATATAAAATTTTAGATAAATCCATAAAAGAGTATAATGCAGTTCGCAATACTATATATAACCTTAATTATTACTACCGTCTCACTGAACTTCATCAAGCAAATACGATTTTCACTATTTATTTACCTGAATGGTTTATGATCCACTCAGCTCCTCTCAATATAAACGCCAATTATACAGAAAATGATTCCAATATAGCAAATGATTTATTTTTCAAGGGATTCTATGATAATACCTGGCCACATTATCAATTAGGCGCATACTACTCTATAAAAAACGTACTCAAACAAGATTTTTCTGTTGCTCGTTTCTTTTTAAAAACTGACCATCCTGAAGAATTTGATAAAAACGAGTTAGGATTTAATCCGTCAGGGAATTATTTATGCTATTTTTCATACGACAACGGCAAAAATTTAGCTATGACAGTAAAAAAATTTCTCAAAGCGTTAAAATCCTTATCTAAAGATTTTACTGGTAATATTTACGCCGTTAATATTATTAATAGCTTGATGACCAGTAACGCCAACGATTACTGTACTTTGATTTACGCGAAGGAAAAAGAAGATGAATAACTATATCAGTAGTAATAACACTTTAAAATATGATTCCATAAGGCGCAAAATAATTACATACTCTTATGAAAGCCAGCAAGGAAAATCCTTATTGCAAAAGCGCTTTGGTAATTTAAAAACCATACACATAATTGCTGTTTGCGTAAGATTATATCCTGCTAAAGATATAACAAATTTCAGACGCAATCCTGCTTTTAAAATTGCTTTTTACATATATTATGATATGCTGGAAAATTTATTGGAAGCAAAAAAAGCCGTATTGGAAATATGTCAGCACAAAAATCTGCTCACCATCATTTTAACAGAACCCGATACAAATATACAGCTTCATACCATAGAATTAATTAACAAATTATACGATCTGTTCAAATCGATAAATACAGCTTTATCAGAATGCGAAGAGCCTTTACTGCAAATAGCCATCTCCGCTGACTGCGGATACACACATTTTAGCACATCTGATAATACTAAAAAAAATCTTTGGTTGGGAGATGTATTAGAACGGGCAGAAATTTTATGTAATAACGCTAATAACGATCATTATCCAAATTTATTGATTTCGCACGCTATCTATCAACAGCTCACAAAAATAGAGCAAGAATATTTTACCAAAGCCTATTATATAAATCATATCGCTTGTTATGGCTGCTCTGCGCAAAATATAACGACCCCATCCTAATACACCCCTCGAAGATACTCTTCGGAAAAAATAGGATTACTATCCAATTTTGTCCGAAGTTTTTTTCTTGCTAAAGTGCTTTGTTTCGGATAAAATAAGATTATAGTCCAATATTTTCCGAAAGAAGTGAATATAATGGTATACATCAACAGGCAGCTGCAAGACAAAGTATTGCAATTAAGCAAGGAATATCCTGTAATTTTAATTACCGGACCGCGTCAGGTTGGCAAAACCACCATGCTCCGCGAACTGATGAAGCATGAAATGCAGCCTCGTGAATACGTCTCCTTGGACGACCTTAACGAGCGCGATTTGGCTCAAAATGATCCGGCTATGTTTTTGCAGATTCATCAGCCGCCACTTTTAATCGACGAAGTACAATACGCGCCCCAGCTCTTTACACATATAAAAATTCACGCCGACCAAAAACATATTCCCGGAAGCTTTTGGCTTACAGGCTCGCAGCTATATAAGCTGATGCGCGGCGTTCAGGAATCCTTAGCCGGACGGGTAGCGCTTTTAAAATTATTTTCCTTATCTCAAAGCGAACGATATGACAGCGAAGGTGCTCCTTTCCAAGTAAATCTTATGAATTTACGCAGCAAAAGCAATTCTGCGCCTGTGCTGACCGCGCCAAAGATTTTTGAAGATATTTGGCTAGGGAGTATGCCTGCTCTTTGCAGCGGTGAAGTTTCTGACCGTAATATTTTCTATTCCAGCTATCTCAGCACCTACCTTAACCGCGATGTACGCGAGCTTTCCAACGCTATCGATTCATTGAAGTTTATGAGGTTTATCACAGCGGTTTCCGCTCGATGCAGTCAACAGCTAAATTATAAAGGCATAGCCGATGATGCAGATATCGACCAAGCCACGGTCAAAAATTGGCTGAATATCCTGGAAACACTAGGCATAATTTTTTATTTGCATACCTATTCCAACAATGTCTTAAAGCGCACGTTAAAAACTCCTAAGCTTTATTTTTATGATACCGGATTAGTATGCTACCTAACAAAATGGAGCTCTCCGGAAGTAACCCAAAACGGCGCTATGAACGGTGCGCTCTTTGAAAATTACGTCGTTTCCGAAATCATGAAAAGCTATTATTATCATGGCTTAGAACCCTACGCTTATTACTACCGCGATAAGGATGCCAAAGAAATCGACCTGCTTTTAGAAAGCGACGGCAAGCTTTATCCCTTAGAAATAAAGAAGTCAGCCATGCCGGAAAAGCGTATGACCGCATCATTTTCCGTATTAGACAAAGCTCCGCTAAAACGAGGAACCGGCGCAATAATTTGTTTAAGCGAAAAACTGGGAGCTTTAGACAGCGAAACTCTCATAGTTCCCATAGGTTATATTTAAAAAGAAACAGCTTATGTCAGCGTAATTACGTACGCTTGCATAAGCTGTTTTTCTATGAAAATTTCCGCGCTTCTGCCAGCGCCCTCACAAATGATTTATCATGCCGCGCAGCTCCGTAAAGATAACGCCAGCTTTATCAGCAGGCAATACCTGGCAGGGCAGAGCGCGCAGATCGTCAATGCGCCAGCCAGCCTTTTGCTCCGCCAGCTTGTTCAGCGCTTCCTCCATATCGGCAGCCACCACAATAGCCAACGCATCAAGATAAAATTCGTTGTTTACGCAGGGCTCCTCGATCATGCTGTGACTGTGATAGGTCTTGTTGTGACGCCATAAGTAAATATTCATCCGCGCACCTCCTTGCTTTTCCTGATATTATTATACCATGCCTACCGCGGCTCTGTCATCGCCTTCGGCGCGCCAATCGCTGTGTACAAGCATTATATCACAAGCTCCAGCTGTGCGCTATTTACCAAAGACGCTGTTCACATAATTGACTGCGCTGACGGCGTTAGGCGCGTAATGCTCAGCGCCGATGGACGCAGCATATTCCTCTGTCAGCACTGCGCCGCCTACGACCACCTTGCAGTCGCTCACCTTGCGCAGCTCTGCAATCGTTTCCTCCATCGCGCCTACGGTCGTCGTCATCAGCGCCGACAGCCCCACCACCTTAGCGCCGCTTGTCTGCGCCGCCTCTACAATAGTATTCACAGGCACATCCTTGCCTAAATCCAGCACGCGGTAGCCGTAATTTTCCAGCAGCACCTTCACAATATTTTTGCCGATGTCGTGAATATCGCCGTGTACCGTAGCGATAATCACCGTTTCACCCTGAGTTTCGTCCACGCCCACAGCGTCGCGAATCACCTCGAAGGCTGCCTTAGCGGCGTCGGCGCTCATTAAAAGCTGGGGAAGGAACATAGTTTTCTTTTCAAAGCCGTTGCCCACAAAATCCAGCGCCGGAATCATATATTTATTGATAACCTCCAAGGGCGCTTCCTGCGTTAAAGCGGCGGCCGCAGCCTTGCGCGCTTCTCCCTGCAGACCCTTAACGATAGCGTCGTACAGACCCATTTCGCTAACCGCAGTCGCCGCAGCCTTAGGCGCATCGGCATAACGCTGCACGTATTCCTTGCAGCCTTCGTCATAGCCGCTCAGCGCACGATAGCCATAAAAAGCGTCCAGCATGGGCTTGCTCTGCGGGTTAATAATGCCGCAGGACAGCCCCGCCGCCAGAGCCAGCGTAAAGAAAGCACTGTTGACCGCCTCGCGTCCCGGCAGGCCAAAGGAAATATTGGACACGCCCATGACCGTATTGATACCCCGCGCCTTCATAGCGCGAATCACCTCGCAGGCAATGGCTGCGTTTTCCGCGCCGGTGGAAATAGTCAAAGCCAAGGGATCCACTACAATATTGCGGCTTTCAATGCCGTATTCAGCAGCGCGGGCGATAATTTTATCTGCCACGGCAATGCGTCCTGCCGCAGTATTGGGAATACCGCTGTCATCCAGGCACAAAGCGACCAGCACAGCGCCGTACTTTTTCGCCAGCGGCAGCACATGGCGCAGGCTGTCCTCCTTGCCGTTGACGGAATTGAGCATGGGCTTGCCGTTATACAGGCGCAGCGCTTTTTCCATAGCGTCGTAATTAGAGGTGTCGATTTGCAGCGGCGTATCGGTAATCGCCTGTAAAGCAGGTACGGCCTTAGCAATCATCGCAGGCTCGTCGATACCGGGAGAGCCCACGTTGACGTCAAGAATATGCGCGCCGCTGTTGATTTGCTCCAAGCCAAGGCGGCACACATAATCCAAATCGTTATTAGCTAAAGCCTCCTTCAAGCGTTTTTTGCCCGTCGGGTTAATGCGCTCGCCGATAATAACAGGCCCCTCGCCTAAATGCAATGCCCTGCCATAGGAGGACACAGCCGTCAAACGGCAGTCGCGGCAGCCTCCGGGCGGCAGCTGGCGGCATTTAGCAATCATCGCCGCAATATGCTGCGGCGTCGTACCGCAGCAGCCGCCGATAATGCTGGGTCCCTGCTGCGCCAGCTCATACATCAATTCGGCATATTCCTCCGGCCCTACGTCAAAGCAGGTCTTGCCGTCGCGCTGCACGGGCAGTCCGGCGTTGGGATTGATAATTACCGGCAGACTGGCAGCAGCCAGCATTTGCGGCAGCAGCTTGCCTACCTGCACCGGCCCCAGGCCGCAATTAAAGCCTATGGCGTCCACGCCCAGGCCCTCGCACATCACAGCAGCCGCTTCCACGGTAGCGCCCGTCAGCAGCTTGCCGTCCTCGTCGAAGGTCATGGTCACGCAAACCGGCAAATCGCAGTTTTCCTTGGCGGCCAAAACGGCGGCCTTGATTTCATAAGTGTCGCTCATAGTTTCTATTAAAATCAAATCGGCTCCGGCAGCCGCGCCATAGCGCACCATTTCGCTGTAGGAGGCCACGGCCTCCTCAAAGGGCAAATCGCCGTAGGGAGCCAGCAGCTTGCCCGTCGGACCTAAATTGAGAGCAACAAATTTATTTTCCCGACCGCCGCAGGCTTTCTTAGCGATAGCCACAGCCGCCTCGATGCTTTCCTTGCAGTCCAGTCCTGTCCCTTTCAGCTTAATGGGGTTAGCGCCAAAGGTATTGGACTTTACGATATTGGAGCCCACATCCAAATAGCCGCGGTGGACAGCCTCGACGATTTCCGGATGAATAAAGTTCCAGCTTTCCGGCAGTTCGCCGGGCTGCAGGCCGCGCGCCTGTAATTGGGTACCAGTCGCACCGTCAAAAAACAGCATTTGTTTACCTAATAGTTCCTTAAAATTCATATTTCCTTTTCTTCTCCTCTGGATTTAATACACAGGTTCTTAAAACGGCTTAGAAAGTGCCAGATACAAGGCGGGGCGGCGACGGCGTACTAGGAGTACGTCAAGGAGCCCCAACACAGTAGATGGTGATTTATAAGTCGTTTGTTCTATAAGGGCAGTTTATGTTGCCGCACGTCATACACCTGTTCCAAACGCATTCCGTTTTTTCCGACAAGCCGATAATCGCCGTCACCGATTTGGACGGAGCCATCATCAAGCCGTCGGTCAGCGTCAGGCCGATAAGCTTAGCGCAATTTAAAACAGGAAAAAGCAAACGCTGCTCCTGCAAATTCCAATCTCCGTAGCCTGGGGAAAAGCGTGGGCGTTGGGCTAAGCCGCCGGTATCTGCCGCAGCCTGCACCTGGTCGCAATAGCTTTCAATCAGCGACGCCGCCACAGCCTGAGCCGCCGCACCTTCAGCCACGCTGCCCAAGGCCAGACGGCGAATAGCCACGTCCACCCTGCTGCCCAAAGTTGCGCCCAGCAGCAGCGCCTCGCCGCAGCCCTGCAAATGCCGCGCCAAATCGCGGGAGGTTAAGCGCACACCGCAGTCCAGCGTAACCCCCTCCGCGTCCACCTGCACCCTGTGCTTTTGCAGCACATGCCGCGCCTGCACCTCGTTGCGCAGCTTAAGATACACCGTATCTACCAGCACACCGGACGCTTCGTCGCGCAAGTCGGCCCGCAGATACCGCAGCGCCTCTTTTCTATTGAAGTCCACAGTGCATCACCTTATTTTACGATTTCCGACAGATTGCGCATAATGCCGCCGATAATTTCCGGGCGGTTCATAGTATAAATATGTACATGATTAAAGCCGTTGGCCACCAAATCGATAATCTGACCCGTCGCATAAGCAATGCCCGCCTGCTGCAGAGCCGCAGGTTTATCGGCAAATTTTTCCACCATCGCGCGGAATTGCGGCGGCAGCTTCGTACCGCTCAGCTGGCAGATGCGGTTGATTTGATTAGCGTTGGTCACAGGCATAATGCCCGGCACTACTGGCACGTTAATGCCTGCCGAAAGCAGCCGGAACATATAATTATAAAGGATGGTATTATCAAAAAACATCTGCGTTACCAAAAAGTCCACGCCGGCCTCAACCTTGTATTTAGTGTTGTCAATATCACGCGCCATGCTGCCCGATTCAGGATGCCCCTCGGGGTAAGCGGCGCCGCCGACGCAGAAATCGCCCTGCTTTTTAATAAAACGCATCAAATCGCTGGCATGAGCAAAACAGCCGCCGGTGCCCTGCGCTCCCGCCGGAATATCGCCCCGCAGCGCTAAAATATTTTGAATACCGTTATTTTTCATTTCTTCCAGCACCCGGGTTATTTTAGCATCGTCAGCCTGCACGCAGGTCAAATGAGCCAACGCCGGAAGGCCATGGCTCTGTACCTCTTTAGCCAACGCTGCGGAATAGCCCACAGTGCTGCCGCCTGCGCCGTAGGTAACGCTGATGTAGGAGGGCTGTGCCTCCGCAATTCTTTTGACAATGCCTAGGCTGTTCTGCAGCTCCGTGCCCTGCTTAGGCGGAAAAACCTCGCAGGAAATGCAGACCTTGTCGCTGTTAAAAATATCAGTTAATTTTATAGAACCCATTACGCGCCTCTCCCTTATTTTTACGTATTTGATAGCTATTGTAGCAGTTAAGCTCCTATTTTGCAAACGAAACGTCATATTTTACCAAATTGATAGGCTTTTAGGGAAAGGAGTGCTAAAAAGGTTACAATTTACACGAGCAACAAAAAAATCCTGCGGCACACGTCGCAGGATTGCTTTTTCTTTGGCGGAGACGGTGGGATTCGAACCCACGTGCCGCGTAAACGGCAAACTGATTTCGAGTCAGCCGCGTTATGACCACTTCGCTACATCTCCATTGAAATAATATTATAGCTGAAATTACTGCTTTTGGCAAGAGCCAGCTTTAAGCGCTTTATTTTCCTGCCGCCGCCGCTTAAAAAAATTCTTCATCACCTGGGCGCATTCCTCCTCGCACACACCGGCGATAACCTCGGCGCAATGATTAAGATTAGGATTGGTGATAATATTGAAGATAGATTCCGCGCCGCCCGCCTTCACATCCGGGCAGCCGTAAACCACCGTATCTACACGGCTGTTGACAATTGCGCCGCTGCACATGGGGCAGGGCTCCACCGTAACATACAAAGCGCAGCCGCTCAGCCGCCAGCGGCCCAACCGCTTACAGCCCTCCCGAATGACGATAATCTCGGCGTGGGCAGTACCGTCCTGCCAGGTCTCGCGCATATTATGCGCCGCCGCGATCACCTGCCCGTCATGCACCAGCACTGCACCGATAGGGATTTCGCCCAACTCCGCGGCCTTACGCGCTTCCGCCAAGGCCAGCTGCATATAATGCTCGTGATCCATGCTCACTCCTCCGCCGCTTCCATCAGCGCTTCCCATTTTTCCATCAACTCCGCTATTTTATTTTCGTACGCCGTATGCTCTGCCGCCATAGCCGCGCTGTGCTCCGGGTCGGCATGATTAGCCGGGTCGGCCATTTGCTTTTCCAAAAGCCCCATCATGGCCTCCTGCTCGCGAATCTGCAGCTCTACCTTGGGCAGCAGCTTAGCCGCCTCCTCTGTGCTAAAGCGCTTAGGCTTAGCATCCGCTGTTTTTACCGCAGCCTGCACAACAGCGGTTGCTTTACCAGCCCGCTGCGCCGCCTCCTGCGCCTTGGCCAATTCCGCAGCCGCTTCGTCCTTGGCCTGCGCCAACCGCTGCTTTTCTTCCAAATAAAACTCGTAATTCCCTTTATAATCCTTGACCTGTCCGTCATCTATTTCCCAAATACGGTCGGCTACCTCGTTGACGAAATAACGGTCGTGGCTGACCAGCAAAACCGTGCCGTCGAAGGCCGCCAGCGCCGCCTCCACCGTTTCCCGCGCCATAATATCCAAATGGTTGGTAGGCTCGTCCAGCACCAGACAGTTAGCGCCGTCCAAAACCAGCTTGAGCAAAACCAGCCGGGCCTTCTGCCCGCCGCTCAGCTCGCCTATACGCTTAAACACATCGTCCCCGTGAAAAAGCATGCCGCCCAGCATGGAGCGCGTATGCTCCTCCGTAAAGCCGTACTCGATAACAAAATTTTCCAGCAGCGTTTGTCTGGGGTCCAACCGCTCATAGCTTTGGGAAAAATAGCCCACCTGCACTCTGTTGCCTATCTTCGCCCGTCCTTTAAGCGGCGCAATCTCGCCTAAAATAGTACGCAGCAGCGTGGTTTTGCCCGTGCCGTTAGCGCCCAGCAGCGCCGTCTTTTCCCCGCGCCGCAGCGTCAGGTTGATACCCTTGGCTAAAACCTTTTCGCCATAGCCAATAGTCAAGTCCTCCATAATTAAAACGCGCTCGGCGCATTCGGCCGCAGGCGGCAAACGCAGCTCAAATTCCTCGTGCCGCACCGGCGCGTCCATGCGCTCCATACGGTCCAGCTGGGACTGCCGCCCCCGCGCCATTTTACTTTTAATGCCTGCCTTAAAGCGGCGGATATAGGCCTCCGTGCGCGCAATATAATCCTGCTGCGCGTTATACGCCGCCTCCAGCGTCGCCGTCTGAATGGCCTTCTGCTGCAAATAGCGGCTGTAATTACCCTTAAAGGACTGCAGGCGGCCGCCCTCCATCTCCAAAATACGCGCCGCCACATTATCCAGGAAAGCGCGGTCATGGCTGACCACCAGCAGTCCGCCTTTAAATTCCTGCAAATATTTTTCCAGCCATTGGGTCATCACAATATCCAAATGGTTGGTGGGCTCGTCCAAAATCATAAAATCGGGGTTGCGCACCAAAGCGGCCGCAAGCATTAAGCGCGTTTTTTGGCCGCCGCTCAGCGTCGGCGCCTGCTGCTGCCACCATTCCTCCGTATAGCCCAGGCCGATAAGCACGCGCTTGATGCGGTTTTCAAAATTATAACCGTCGATAAATTCATAGCGCTTCGTTACCCGCCCATATTCCTCCAGGCAGGCTTCCAGCGCCTCGCCCTGCAAACCGGCAGAGTCGGCTTCCAGCTGCGCCAGCTTCTGCCGCAGCTCCGTAATTTCCGGACAGGCTTCCAGCATAAACTGCCAGATTGTGCCGTGAATTTCTGCAAAGCCCTGCTGCACATAGCCCACGCTGATGCCCGGCTCGAATTTTATACTGCCGCCGTCCACCCAATCTGGCTGCAGCAAACAGCGCAGCAGCGTCGTCTTGCCGCTGCCGTTGACGCCCACCAGGCCCACATGCTCGCCCTTTTCTATCATAAAGCTTACGTCTTTGAATATTTCATGAATGCCAAAGGCCTTGGCAATTTTATCTACCACTAGCTGCATAATTTTCTCCCTGTAAATTCCTATCCCTCTCGATAATCCCAGAACTGTTTTATATTTTCCGCTCCTGCGCTAAGACAAAATTTTTCGCTGTCGCCGTCTTTTTCTCACGCATTCGCTCTTTCACATTATATTTTTTATCATATCATCAATGTGCGGAAACTGCAACCATGCCTCTAAGCAAAAACGGCGCCCGCCCTAAAGCGAGTGCCGTTAAATTTGCCGCTAATGAAATTTTCACCTAAGCCGCTCTTACATATTCTTATAAAAGCGCTCGAACATATCGAGGAAGTTTGCCATATAATCGTGCGCTTCCTGCAAATCATGAGCGTCGGGATGGCTGGCAGCAGCGGCCCAGCGAGCTTCCGCTTCCGGGCTTGGCGCGTGCGGGCTGCCTGCGGGCATCTTGCGCATCATGGCGATAAGCTGCGGGTCGATAGCGCCGCGGAAGGACAGAACGCCCAGCACATTATTGCTGGCGTCCAGCAGCTTGCCCGCGTTGGCTACAGAAGCCATGGCATGCTCGCTCTTAGGCTCCGCGCCTAAGGTTTGGAATAAAACTACCTTCTTATTTTTCAGCGTCGGCAAATATTTCTTCATACTAGCGTTAGGCATACCGCGATCCACCCAATAGCCGGCAAAAACTACGCTGAAAGCGTCCGCAGCGGGAGCCTCACTGCAGCGGCAGAGCAGCGCTCTTGCGCCTGCGGCCTCGGCCAGCGCCTTAGCCACCTTTTCCGTATTGCCTGTTTTGCTGTCGTAAACAATTAAAATATCCTGCATCATCGTACTCCTTTACTTTAAATTTTTCATCGCGCCCAGCATTTTCTGCCCGGCGGCCTCAAACATGCCAAGAGGCCCATGCAAAATAAATTCCACCATGGTCAATAAAATTCTGTCCAAATATTTATAGTAGAATTTTCCCTTGGCAGTTAAAGCGTAGCTTTCCGCTTCCTGACGCAAAAGCCCCAGCTCCAGCCATTTATCAAGCAGCGGCTGCAAAAGCTTTTCCCAATCGGCTCCGCCCATGTCAGACAGCAGAGCAAAATTCAAGCAGCCCTTGTCCACCTGTCCGGAAAGCTGCTCTAGAAAAATATAGCTTAACGGATTTTTGCTGATTCCCATCATAGGCAGCTTGCCCTGCATTACCTTTTCCTGATAATCCTCACGCTTAAAGGACTTCATAAACTGATAACGTCCCAATCTGCCGCCGCAGGAACAACCACAGGCAAGAATATCCGTACCGTTTTTCACTAAGGTATTATATACGCTTTGTTCCCTTGACTCGCTAGCCCAATGGCAACAGCTGATAGCGCCTGCACCGCGCTGCTGCAAATAATTATCCGCCGCTAAAAACATCTGCCACAATTTCTCTTCCGTCTGCTCATAAACGATTTTCTTAGCGGCCAGCGCCTGACCTAAAGGAGATTTCGGCATGATTTGCAGCTTATACAAATCCATACCGCTGACGCCGCAGCTCAGCGCTAATTCAATATCGCGCAGCAGCAGCTCCGTATTCTGCCCCGGCAGTCCGTAAATCAAGTCGACAATAATCGTCGCGTCGCGCTGCGCCATGTCTTTAAGCTTGGCAATGACCTCCTCGCAGCTGCCCGTGCGTCCTATCGAACGCCGTAAGGCCGTATCAAAGGTCTGCACGCCAAAGCTGAAACGGTTGACACCTCCCTCCAGACAGGCCTGAAGCTTCTCTTTATCAATGTCGTATAGACTGCTTTCAAAGGTTATTTCGCAGTCCTCCGCCAGCGACGCAACCTCGCGTATTTTTGCCAGCAGCGCCCGTATCTGCTGCGCGTTAAACACGGAGGGCGTACCTCCGCCAAAAAACACAGCCTTAAAATTACGCTGTCGCATTACGCCTTTATTATACCATAAATCCAGCTCCTGCAATAAGGACTGCACATAAAGCTCTACCTGCTCCGGCGAAAAATGTTCCCGATAAAAGCCGCAGTAAGTGCAGCGCAGATTACAAAAGGGGATATGCAAATATAAGGAGCTATCCGCAGGCCCCTGCGCCTGTTCCAGCATTTTGTCAGACATAAAGCCCGGCAGCATTTCCGTCTTGCGGGGAATATAAGTAAAATCCTTAAAGGCAATCAAATCGCCATCAGACCGCCCCGTCAAAGCGTCGTAATCGTCCTTCCGCAGAAAAAGCTCCGCGTTATGCTGATAATTGTTCATTATTTATTCCTCCACTAAATCCGGATGCAGCTTGCTTGCCATCA
Organism: uncultured Phascolarctobacterium sp.; assembly: GCF_905212365.1. GTDB lineage: Bacteria > Bacillota > Negativicutes > Acidaminococcales > Acidaminococcaceae > Phascolarctobacterium_A. The sequence continues at coordinate 32,339 of NZ_CAJMEH010000008.1, read as the reverse complement.
GCCTGATGGCTTCAGGATAACGCAGCCCCGGATTCAATAAAAAGAGCTCGTCCGGCAGATAAAAGACCTGCTTATTACGCACCGCCTCGATAGCGCCCCAGGCAGGATTATCCGTAACCTCACTGCGCAGCTTATTTTCAATATCCTGCTTGCTGCCCATAGAAGTAATAAAAATAACCTGCGGATTTTTCTCCACCAAATCCTCCAAACTGTAAGGAGCCATATCCGGCTGGCTGCCCATAGGCCCGGCCACAGGCTTTGACGTACCATGCGCAATATTTTGCAGCTGCAGCATTTTGGCGCAGCAGCCTGCGATGCTGGTATCCTTTTCCAGTGTTACGCCCATATTGGTAGTATGGATAATCGCCACGGTGCGCTTAGTCTTAGGCAGCTTTTCCACCGTCTGCTGAATAGCGGCGTCCAAGGAAGCAGCCACCTGCCGTCCTTTTTCCTCACGTCCCAGCATTTTACCCAAAACAATCAGGCTGTTTTTCACATCGTCATAGCTCTTTAAGCTTAAAACTATTACCGGAATCTTGTTGCTTTCCAAGATGGAAATATACCGCTCGTGCATTCCCTTATAGGCAATGACCATATCGGGATGCAGGCTGACTACCTTTTCGATATTGATGTTGAAAATATATCCCACCTCGTCGGCTTCCTTAGCAAAATCCGGCACCTGCCCAATTTGCGTTTTAGCGCGGCCCACCACCTTGCCGTCCACCGCCTGCAGCAGCTCCAAAAAGGACGGCGACAGCGCCACAATGCGTTGGGGCGGCTGCTGCACAACCACCGTCCTGTTATTAGCGTCGACGATGGTATGCTTGCCACCGCCCGTAAAGCTGCTGTCATTGCCGCCGCAGCCTGCTGCAAAAAGAAATACCAGACCTATAATAAATATTAACAACTTTTTCATGTTTTCTCCAAATTTTCCATTACAAATAAAGCAGGACGCAACGACCTGCTTTATTGCGTTTTTAGAATTTATATTCCATACCGAATCTGTATACGCGGCCAATATTGCCGTCCGCATAAGCGCCGAAGTTCTGGTGATTGCTGATATTATCGATACCCAAATAAATCTTGGTATCTTCATTAATATATTTAGAGGTCATGATATTGGCAATGGTAAAGTCCTTGGTCATATATCTGGAATTTCCCATAGAACTTCTTTCGTTATCACGACAATAGTAGCTTAAATTAGAAACTAAGTCAAAGCTGCAATCCCAGGCATATTTATTCTGCGGCTGATAGGAAATACCAAAAATAATCTGATGCTTAGCGCGATCAGTCAAGCGGCTGTCGTCGCTCTTATCCTTTGCATCCAAAAACGTATAACCAGCATTTACATAAATATCTTTAGCAACTTTATGATTACCATATAATTCGATACCCTGTAAAGTAGCTTTAGGTACGTTCCTGTAAGTCATAATTTGGTCAGGCCCTACAAGTCCCGGATGCGTAGCGTCATTTGTATCCCTTCCAGTATAATAGGAAGTAATCAAATCCTTAACATCATTGCGGAAAGCTCCTAGATGAACAGTCGTAGTATCTCCCCAATCCTTTTCAATAGCCAGTTCATAGCTCAAGGACTTCTCCGGTTGTAAATCGGGATTTCCCTCAAAAAATTGTCCTGGTATCGGGAAAGGCATTCCAGTTGGCTGAATAGCTGAATACATTTCCCAATAGTGATACAACTCATTGACGGTAGGCGTTTTGTAGCCCTGCCCCACTACGGCCTTAATGCGTACATCATCGGCAGCATGATAGGTACTAGCCAAACGGCTGGTAAATTCACTGCCGAATTGGTCGCTGTAATCATAGCGCACAGAAGGTATAATCAACCATTTATCCGTAGGGCGGAACTCGTCCTGCACATACGCTGCCGTATAATTTACCGAAGCCTCGTCATAAGCGTCAAGCACACTGCCAGCCCCCGGTAGCGGTGTGCCTTTTCTTTTTATGCGCGTACCCTCGCTTTTGTCTTGACGGTACTCTAACCCAGCGGTCATTTTATGTTTATCGCTTAAAGTCCAGCTATCGTGACCTTCAATAACGCTCAAAGTACGTTTTACAGTATCAATTTTAGGAACAGGGTCTACATGAGTCTGCGGGCGCCACGAACCCATCATAAACAATCTTTTATATTCGTCTGTAACGCTAGTATATTTTTTATCGTACACCGACCTGTACGCTCGGATAATCCAATCCTGATTTTCATCGCTGCCAGAATAACTTAAAGAAAAATCCGTTCTTTTATTATCATTAATTATAGAACCATAGGAAGTAATTTCTTGGGGTATTTGTCCCATGGGACCCATAGATACCGTTGTATTTTTAACGCTCTTGCTATCTTTATGCGTTTCTTCTTTTAGTCTGCTAAAATCAGCGGTAAGTTTATTCCCATTATCAAATTCATAACCCAAGCTCATGGAGATTGGCTGTTCTTTGCCATTAAAATTGGCGTCGTTACCTTCTGAAATTTCATACGGTCTGTTTTTATTCAAGCCTGCGTTTAATTTATAGCTGTAGCGGTTTTCCTTGCCCTGCAAATATAAATTACTCTTATAGCCAGCGCCCTTACCGTTTTCATACCAATCGTATTCATAATTAACCACAGCCATAGTTTTATCCGGCTGCTTAGTGATGACGTTAATAACGCCGCCCATAGCGTCGCTGCCATAAAGCGCGCCTGCCGGTCCGCGGATAATCTCTACCTTTTCCACGTCCTCCATACGAATGCGGTCCACATCCCAAGCGTTAGCAGAATTATACGATAATTCGCCGCCTAAACGCTTACCGTCCACCATAATCAAAACATGGCGCGATTCGCTGCCGCGAATGCTGACATTGCTGCGTCCCTGGAAGTCGTTAAAGATATTAACGCCTAACGCGTTTTTCAAAGCGTCGCGCAGGGTTTTGGCCTGAATCTGCTCTAATTTTTTACTGTCCACAACCTGTACGGAAGAAGGCGATTCCTTAACGGACAAAGCAGTTCTCGTAGCCGTAATCACCATTGTGTCCAAAGTAAACTCTAGAGGATTCTCCTCAGCAAATACCGCTGTACCCCCCCACACTGCATTGCTCGTCAGAAGGGCAGCCGTCAATAACGCATACCGATATTTTCTTTCCATAACAGTCACTCCTGTTTTTATATTTTGTTTATGCCCGCCCCAATTAAACCACAAAGCGCGCATCCACAAGCAAATTAAAAAGCCTTTTGCCGCAAGCACGGCAAAAGGCATAAGGGCAGTCCTGCCCCTTTGTTTCATACTGTCGTTCGCAGCATAGCAACTACAACATATCGGGCAGTTCTTCTGGCTCTGCGTCATGGCTGCGTTCCTCCTTCCCAGTTTCCCAGTGGCTATAGAACGCGGCTCGGCATTACAGCTGCGGGACAGCACAGGCTTTGAACCTGTTTCTCTATTAAGCGTCAGCACCCGATACGGTTAAATATTTTACTCTTTTTGATATTTTTTCTCAATAACAGTATAGCGCATTTTGTAACATAAGTCAACTTTTTAGAAGAATAAGTTCTGCCTATCCTCTTACCCCTTACGCTGCGCCAATTCATGCCTTCTACGCGCCCCACCCAATAACGTCCCCAGACCCTTTTCACCAGCAGCTCCACGGAAAGCAGGCTCAAAGCCAGCATAATTATAAACAGCAGCGGATAAAAGCTCAAATTCTGCGGCGTCAGATGTAAAAGCTCCAGCATTTTACTGCCTGCGTACATATAAATAATATGGATTAAAAACAAGCCGAAGGAATAATTCCCCAAATACATCATAAAGCGCTTGCTCAGGCTGTCCTGCTCCTCCAAGGAATGAGCGCAGCGAAAAAGCACGGCAATGGTAATGGTATACAGCAGTAAATTCAGCGGCAGGCAAACGAATTCCAAAATATGCAGGCTGTGCCAGTAATATTTTGCCAGCCAGCACACCGCTACCGCCGGCAGCGACAGGGAAAACATACCTATCAGCAAAAAGTGGTGCGTATCTATCCAGCGCAGAAAGCCTTTACGATAAACATAAGCGGTCATGCCAAAGCAAAAATAGGCTAAATAACGCAAAAAAGACAGCGCTTCTACCAGCCCAATTGCGTACTGGCTTGTCAGCGGCAGATTATTGGCTATCTTCCATAAGAGCTGCAGCAGCACAGCCTGCATTAAAAAATACGGCAGCTTTTGCTGTAAACGGATGCGGTTAAACAGGCGCAAAATTAAAGGATATACGGCATAAAACCCAAATAAAGCTCTGAAAAAGCCCATATGCACAGCGCTGCTGCCCGTCAGCAGCAAATAGCCTATCTGCCGCCAGCTATACGCCGCGTCGCTGAAGCAGCAGGCAATCGCCAAATATAATAAGGAAAATAATACATAGGGCATCAGTACCGATAAGCACATCTTTTTAAAAAAGCTCCATTGGTAATGGTCTGCATGACGATGATGGTTGATAAAAATATAGCCGGAAACAAACATCACCAAGGGAACGGCAAACAAAGAAATAATATCCAGCAGCATCTCGGCAATAGCTACCCATGACGCAGCCCCGGCCTGACTGAAATACCAGGCGGTGTGCATCAGCATGACGCCCAGCACGACAAAGCCCCGCAAAACTAAAGTAATACTCATAATAACATCTTCTTTCTCCGGCCCTATTGTACTACAAGACGCGCGCCGTTAAAAATACAGATTCGCTATGCCAGCTATAACGTCAAGGAATAAATTGCGGACGATAAAAGGTAAAACAGCCTTCTGCCGCGCTCTGTCCAACGCAGTAGAAGGCTGTCTTTCAAAAAGTTCCTAACATATTTGCCAATGTCCCCTAAGCAAGTATATCAAGAAGAAGGTATTGTGCATTCATCTATTGATTTGTCTGATCCAAGCAAGTGTAAAATTTGTATCTCAAGAAAATTTTTAAGGAGAAAATTGTTGTTTTGAAAAATTTTTATATGCTTTAAGCGGCAGCGGCTGCTGCGCCGGCGGCGGGGAAGAAGGGCCATACTACCGGAATAACCAGAATGGATACTACCAGGCATACGGCAACCAAACCGGAACCGCATTTTACATAGTCCATGAATTTATATTTGCCGGGGCCCAGTACCAGGGTATTCGGAGGAGTGCCTACGGGAGAAGCGAAAGCGCAGCTGGAGGCAATCAGAATAGCCATCAGTACGGCTTTCGGAGAAGCGCCCATTTGTGCGGAAAGCGCGATGCCAACCGGGCACAGCAGAGCTTTGGACGCGGTGTTGGACATGAACTGAGTCAGCACCACAGCCAAGCAGAACAGTACGGCGGTAACAGTGTAGGGAGAAGGATCGCCGCCCATCATGTTGACGGTAGCTTCAGCGATCAGCTTGCCTGCGCCGCTGGAATTCATAGCGTTAGCTACGGGAATCATGCCTGCAAACAGGAAGATTGTTACCCAGTCGATGGAATTATAAGCTTGCTTTTCGGTAATGCAGCCTGTCAGTACGCACAGTACCGCTCCCACAACAGCAGCCAGTTCCAAGGGCACCAGGCTGGTAGCCATACACAGGATAACGCCTGTCATAATCACGCCGCAGATGATCTGCTTTTTGGTGCTGGTAGCGTTGGCTTCAAATTCCTGCTCTACGTCAGCCTCAACATTCACTACATCGTCGGGCAGGAAGTATTTGCCAACAAACATCATATAAATGATACCGGCAACCGTAATTGGAATGCCGATGTAAGCGTATTCAAAGAAGCCGAATTGCAGGTCTTCCATGCCGGCGGCCTTCAAGGCTACGTTAGCCAGAATGTTAGGCGGTGTGCCGATCAGGGTAATGGTGCCGCCCAAGCCTGCGGCGAAGGCCAAAGGCATCAGCTCGCGGGAGCTGGACAGTTTGGCGTTAGCGCAAATGCCCAGAACTACCGGAATCAGGCAAGCCGTAGTGCCGGTGTTGGAAAGAAAAGCGGACATTAAAGCCGCAATAATCATAATACCGAACATCAAGCTGTTTTCGCCTTTGCCAAACAGCTTTACTACAGCGCCGCCGATCTTTTGCGCCAAACCGGTGTAAAACATAGCAGCGCCAACTACGAACATACCGCCAAATAAAACTACGGTAGAATCTGCCAAACCCAGGAAAATTTGATTTTCGGGCACCAAACCCAAAGCGCTGCAGGCTACAGCCGCCATTACTGCCGTCATTGCCAACGGAATCATTTCAGTGACAAAGAGCAGAGCGACTACTGCCAAAAGAATTAAGCATTTAATTGCCGGACTCATACTATCCCTCCAGTTTATTTTTTGTCTTTAAAAAGATTTACGTATTGGAACGTGTTGGCGAACAGCTTACCATCCTCGCCGCGATGGGGAAAGACCAGTCCTTCCTTCTTACGGTTTTCAATCGCGCGATAATAAAACTTTTTATCCACCTGTCTCAGGTACTCCCGAATTTTTGATTCTTCCTTTTCATTTTCGTTATCAATGATGAGAGTTACATCCAATCTGACTCAGCTCCTTTCTTTTTATTATTAGAGAGTTCCCTTTGACTGTTATAGATTATACAATATATTCCGAAATAAGAAAAATACCTGATTGGCATTAAAGTTATGCTAAAATCAGTATATGTTCCTTATAAACACAGGCAAACAAAAACCGGCTGGAGAAAGATATACAAGGAGGTGGGAGATACAATACCTTTCTCAAGCCGGTCTATATCGATTTAATCGTAGCATTCGTTATAACAGAACTGTCTTCAGATACTTCCAGTAAAAATCCCTATCCATAATTTTCAGCCAACGGCTGAACAATACCTGCAGCTGCATTCCAATCAGCCCCTTTTCAGCGCTCTAACGGAAGAATCGGACAGCTTAGCGCCTTGAATGCGTTTAATGAAATCTGCTGCATCCTGACCACGATGAGGAAATACTTGAGCTGCTGCATTGCGTTTTCTTTGCAGATAAGCGTACACACCGGTTTTTTGTTGAATGTTTTGCTTTGCTTCCATGATGATCTACTCCTTTGCTAAATTCTTACAAGCTGTATTCACAAGGCCTCTTGCCTTTGTTGGTAACAGTATACAACAAAAATCTTAATAATAAAAATACCTAATAGGAATTAAAATTATAACTAAGCAATATATTCTTTGGCAGCAAAATTTCCCTGTAAATGATTTTGCATTTGCAGGTTGCTTTATTTTTCTCAATATGCTAAACTGATTTAGTAAATCAAGAAAATATCCTATTTATTTTTATATCTTACTTTGGAGGTGAATCGTTTGGAATTAGATACCTACCGTAACTTTCTTGCCATAGTCGAAGCAGGCAGCTTTACCGGCGCCTCCGATTATGTGCATATCGCTCAGCCGGCGCTGAGCAAACAGCTGCGCAATTTGGAAAACTATTTTGGCGCTAAGCGGATCCTCACCCAGCGCGGCAGCCGCCAGATTCTTTTAACGGAAGCAGGGCGCGCTCTTTATCAAAAGGCTAAATATATGTGCTCGCTGGAGGATTTGGCCCGCAATGAAATTGAAAATATCATGGGCGGCGTTATCGGCACGCTGCGCTTCAGCATAGCCAATTCCCGTTCGCCGGTTTTTATTGAATCCTCTCTCAAGGGCTTCTGCCAGCTCTACCCCAATATAAAATGCGAGCTGTATGAAGCCGGTATCAACGAGCAAAGCCAGCAGCTGCTCAACGGCATCACGGAGCTGGGCATTTTCAGCGTTCCCGTTAATCATCAGGATAATTTTGAAATACTGTTCCGCCGCGACGAGGAGCTGGCCGCCGTTTTTCACCACGAATCAGTTTTTTTAGAAGACGATAAGCCCTGCGTCGAGCTCAAGGACCTGCATAATGTTCCCGTCAGCCTTTCCGCCGGGTCTGCCGATATCTTTCTCAAGGGCTGCGAGCAGGCGGGCGTTATGCCCCGCGTCACCTGCGTCAGCACTACGCGCAGCACGGCGCTGGCCTGGACGCAGGTTAAGGCGGCTATTTCTATCGTGCCCGTAGAGCCGGGCGAGGATTTAGGCGAAGGCTTCGTTATCAAAAAGATAGCCGACCTGAACGCCGACGTCTATAAAACCGTAGTCAAGGTCAAGGACCGCCCGCTTTCCGTAGCGGCGCAGCACTTCCTGCGCTTTTACGCCCGCACCCGCGGCAGCCAGCAGGTTTGCGATTTAGAAGCATTGCTGAAAAACGAAACGCTGTGAACCGCAAGCAGCTAATCACATAAAAACAAAAGCGTTAGCCGTATCGCCGTAACGACGTAGCTAACGCTTTTTTGCAGCCTGCCAAATTTACAAATAAAAAAACCGCCTGCACGGCGGCTTTTTTACTGCTTAGCGTTGCCACACCCCTGTAACAAGCTAACATAAAATGGAGGAGAAGGATAAGGAGAATTGATAAGAGATTATCAGAACAGCATATGAATAATATGCAAAAGCAAATGTCCGGTTTGCTTATGTTCCAGTAGATTTTGGAAATCAATATTTCGTCCCGCTTGCTTAGTCGATAAAAAACCGCTCCTGCAAGCAGAAGCGGTTTAATGCGCTCATTTAAGGGAACTGCCACTCTCACATAAACAGCACCTTATCTGTTAACATCTCTCCTGTCGCTCGCAGGCCAAGCATATGCTTGTGTATAGCACTTTGCTGACTTCAGGCAAGCCTGTTACAGCGGCGGGACCGTATGGATTTACACCAATTAGCACTTTACACGAAATATTGATTTGATGTTTTAATTATACTCATTATCATTAAGAATGTCAAGACTCTAGAGAAGATTTTATAGAATTTTTTCTTGCGATATCTTGTGCTAATAAGATTACTAAGCAAAGAAAGCGGAGCTATCGCTCCGCTTTCTGGTCCAAGCACATGCTTGCTATTTTTGACTGTCGTAATGCCGTATTGCCGCCCTATCGATATCAAAAGCGCGAATCAATTCGGTAACGGCCTGACTGGGAGAAACTACGCCGTTGACGGCCGCTTCCATAACCGCAGGCAAACGTCCTTTAATCATTGGGTCTTCAAAGAACAAATTATGCAGATGTTCGTCGATCATGCTGTTAACCCAGGACAGTGTCTGCGATTTACGCCGTTTTTCAAAAGCGCCGGATTCTTTCGTCAGCTTTTCAAAATGCTTCATAACAGCCCACAGTTCAAGCAAACCTTCTTTGGTTACGGCAGAGCAACGGTAAGCGTGCGTCTTCCAGCCTTCCGTTGCCGGGCGGATGAATTCGATCATACGCTCGTATTCGCCCTGGGTAACGATGGCCTTGGGCAGGTTGTCGCCATCGGCTTTATTGACCACGATAGCGTCGGCTACCTCCATAATGCCTTTCTTGATGCCCTGCAAATCGTCGCCAGCACCCGTAAGCACTATGAGCATAAAGAAGTCGACCATGGAGCGAACCGTGATTTCAGACTGGCCTACGCCTACGGTTTCCACCAGAATAACGTCGCAGCCTGCAGCTTCGCACAAAAGCATGGTTTCGCGGCTCTTACGCGCTACGCCGCCCAAAGTACCCTTGGCCGGAGACGGACGGATGAAGCAGTTAGGCTCGCGGGAAAGCATTTGCATACGTGTTTTATCGCCCAAAATAGAACCGCCGGTGATGGAGCTGGTAGGGTCGACTGCCAAAACAGCGACCTTATAGCCCTGACGGCACAACATTTGGCCAAAAGCTTCGATAAAGGTGCTCTTGCCGGCGCCTGGCACACCGGAAATACCGATGCGCAAGGCTTTGCCGGTGCGCGGCAGCAATGCTTGCAGTACGCGCTGCGCCTTATCAAAATCTTTCGGAGCATTGCTTTCAATCAGCGTAATAGCTTGGGATAAGGTTTTACGATCGCCCTCACTGACTCCTTTTATCAACTCTTCAGGACTAGGTTTTTTCCTCAAGGGGAATTTCCTAATTTTATCCACAGGGTTATATTTCTCCTCTGAGACAGCGTTTACGGCGCTGTCGATCCCGCCCATCACAGAGCAGGCAAAGTTGGGGTCTTTTTTCAGGGGTACCCAACTCGGCCTAATGTCTTTTTCACCAGTTTCAGGCATTTAGCTCACCTCGTCCCTACTACTCGTCAGCCTGTTCAGCTTTAGCGCGGTCTACCAGCATTTGCAGCAGCTGGATGCAGCATTTAGGAATATTGGTGCCGGGACCAAAGATGCCTGCCGCACCGTGCTCGTACAAGAAGTCGTAATCCTGCGCAGGAATTACGCCGCCGATGCAGACCATGATATCTTCGCGGCCGCGTTTTTTGAGTTCCTCAACGATAGCCGGCAGCAAGGTCTTGTGGCCTGCGGCCAGGGAGGAGAAGCCAACCATATCTACGTCGTTATCTACTGCGTCTTGCGCGGATTCTTCTGGAGTCTGGAACAACGGGCCAACGTCGACGGTCCAGCCCATATCGGCAAAGGAGGTTGCCAATACTTTTTGACCGCGATCATGTCCGTCCTGACCCATTTTAGCCAGGAAGATACGCGGACGGCGGCCTTCAAGTTTTTCAAACTCGTCTGCCAGCTTAGTAGCTTGTTCCATATCGTCGTTGCCGCTGAATTCGCTGGAATATACGCCTGATACGGTATGGATAACGGCGTTGAAACGGCCGGATACCTTCTCGACTGCGTCGGAAATTTCGCCCAGGGAAGCGCGGTCGCGGGCGGCCTGTACGGCCATCTCCAGCAGGTTGCCATTGTCGCGGCTTTCTGCTGCGCGCGTAATAGCTTCCAAATCGCGTTGAACTTTTTCGCCGTCGCGTTCTGCTCTCAGTTTTTCCAGACGTTTAATCTGTGCGTTACGTACTGCGGTGTTATCGATGGACAATACGTTCAGCGGATCTTCTTTAGCCAGACGGTATTTATTCAGGCCGACAATGGTTTCTTTGCCGCTGTCTATATTAGCCTGACGACGGGCTGCGCATTCTTCGATACGCATCTTAGGCAAGCCGGTAGCGATAGCCTTGGCCATGCCGCCCAAAGCTTCGACTTCCTGGATATGAGCCCAGGCGCGGCGAATGATTTCGTTGGTGAGATATTCGACGTAGTAGGAACCGCCCCACGGGTCGATAATCTTGCAGACCTTGGTTTCGTCCTGAATGTACAGCTGGGTATTGCGCGCCAGACGTGCGGAGAAGTCGGTCGGCAAAGCGATGGCTTCGTCCAGAGCGTTGGTGTGCAGGGATTGGGTATGGCCCAAAGCTGCGGACATGGCTTCCATACAGGTACGGGAAATATTATTGAACGGATCCTGCTCGGTAAGGGACCAGCCGGATGTTTGGCTGTGAGTACGCAAAGCCATAGATTTCGGGTTCTTAGCGCCGAAGCTCTTGAGGATCTTAGCCCACAGTACACGGGCAGCGCGCATCTTGGCAACTTCCATAAAGTAGTTTTTGCCCATATCCCAGAAGAAGGACAAACGCTTAGCGAATGCATCAACAGGCAGGCCTGCAGCTTCGCCGGTGCGGATATATTCCATGCCGTCGGCCAGTGTGTAGCCCAGTTCCAAATCGCAGGTTGCGCCGCATTCCTGAATGTGGTAGCCGGAAATGGAAATGCTGTTGAACTTCGGCATATATTTAGTAGTGTATTCAAAAATATCGCCGATGATACGCATGGACATAGCAGGCGGATAAATATAAGTATTACGAACCATGAATTCCTTCAGGATATCGTTTTGGATAGTGCCCGCCATGATGGATTTATCAACGCCCTGCTCTTCGCCGGATACGATGAAGAATGCCAGAATAGGCAATACAGCGCCGTTCATGGTCATGGATACGGACATCTGGTCCAGAGGAATACCGGAGAACAGGATGTTCATATCGAGCATGGAGCAAACGGATACGCCTGCCTTACCAACGTCGCCGACTACGCGAGGGTTATCTGCGTCATAACCGCGGTGGGTAGGCAAGTCGAACGCGATGGACAGACCCTTTTGGCCTGCTGCCAGGTTGCGGCGGTAGAAAGCGTTGGATTCTTCCGCAGTGGAGAAGCCTGCGTATTGGCGTACAGTCCAGGGACGAAATACGTACATGGTGGAATACGGCCCGCGCAGGAACGGAGGAATACCGCTCATAAAGTCCAAATGATTGCATTTATCGTAGATGTCCTTGGTGTACAGCGGAGCTTTAGGAATACGTTCCAAGGTAGTATCGTACAGGGCGTCGTAATTCTCGCCCATTTTTGCTTCCAGATTTTTCTTCCATTCGTCATAGGAACAGGACGGATGATCTGGAATAGACACTTTAGTGAAATCAGGATTAATGCTCATTATTCAATCATCCCCTTCTTCTGTTGCAGTTTCTTCAAGGTAGCGAAGCAGTTAGCTTTTACGCTGATAAAATCGTCAACACCGGCTTCAAGATAGATTTTTTCCAAATCTTTGGGCGCAGCACCGGCCAAGAACAGCGTCATGTTGGGGTTAGCAGCTTTCAGCATAGGAGCCAAAGCAGGCACGTCTTCAGGATAAGTTTTATCGGTGGAGCAGATTACCGCTACATCGTAAGGAGTACCCTTGCCGTCAATGCCTTCTTTAAGCGCAGCTACGCACTTCTCATAACGGGAACCCGGTTTGCCCTCATCGTCTTGGAAGCCGTTGTTCAGATGTACGTTGAATTCGCCTACCTGCAGGAAGCTGGTGGAGAAATCTGCACGAGCCTTGTGCTGCGGGATGGGTCCCATATTGGCCAGGAATACTTCGACGTTCTTACCGGTTTCCTTCACGTATTTTTCAGTGTCAAAGCGCAGTTCTTCATAACGCTCGGTCCAGTGATGTGCTGCAATAGGAGTAATTTCTGCAATTGCAGTAGCTTTGCAGCCTGCTGCAGCAACCTGCCCCAGCGTAGCGCCATTACTGAACGCTTCGATAGCGCCTTCTACGGTAACGACGTTCGCCAGTTTGCCTGCCAGATAATTGGTATCGATATCGGCAACGTAAGCTGCTACTGCGGCTTCGCGTTGTTTCTTCAGCTTCGGCGTATCTTCTTCGCGACGCTCCAACGGTTCTTCCGTCATGTTAGGATACATGTTGACGCCAACAGCGCGGTCTTTGCGCATTTCCAAAGCTTTAAAGCGTTCTTCCAAGGTCTTGGCAATTTGAGCTTGAGGATAGCCTGCTTCCAAAGCTTTAACCATACCGCCCATTCCTTCAATCTTTTGGAATTCAGCCCAAATCTTTTCTACGATTTGTTTGGTCAGCGATTCAACTGCCCAAGAGCCGCCAGCCGGGTCAATGGGGCACAGCATACCAAACTCTTCTTGCAGCATTACATGCAGGTTACGTGCAATGCGGCGGGAGAAGACGTCGCCTTTACGAATCAACTCGTCAAACGGCGGGTTTTCGTAAGTGTTTACGCCGCCTACAACACCGGAGAATGTTTGGGTGCAGTTGCGCAGCATATTTACATAGGGGTCGATAACAGTCTTGGTGAAGCGAGCGCTGCGGCCATGTACCATGATAGCGCGATCTTCAACATCTGCGCCAAAGGCTTCCATAATAGCAGCCCATACTTGGCGAGCTGCACGCAGCTTAGCGATTTCCATGAAGAAGTTAGCGCCTTGGTTAAAGGCAAAATACAGGGATGCTGCAATATCTTTCAGTTCAATGCCGCGAGCCTGCATAGCGCGAATGTATTCAACTGCGGTTGCAAAGGTGTAAGCAACTTCTTGTACGGATTCTGCGCCGCCATCAGTAAAACAGTCGCTGCGTACATATACAGGACGGATCAGGGGAGCGTTAGCGCGGCAATATTTGATGGTTTCTGCCATCTCATCATACAAGCATTCCAAAGATGTATTCGTTTTGCCGTTTACTACCAGCTCGCCAATCGGGTCAGCGCCGATAACGCCTTTTACGCCCTTCAGTTCTTTGCCTGCGCCCTTTAAAGCCGCTTCAGTCAGCGCCAGAATACCTTTAGCGCCTGCGCCTGCATAAATCATGATGGGATATTTATCCAGTTTCAGACCGTTCAGCAGAGTGCTCATATCGTCAGCAGTAGTGATATTTACGCCTACGTCGCCGACCTTAGCAGCGTCTTTAGCGTCAATGCCAGCCAAAGTAGCGCTGTCCAGTTTTATATGATAAACAGTAGAACCTTTGGCGATTTCTTCCTTCAGCAGCTCATTATTATCGCTGGGCAGAGTTTCATCGCATGCCTGGGCAATGCCCCAAGGTTCATGTACATAACCATTCAAGGTTGCGCCGCGCAGGTAATCGCCCATACCGGGATAATCATCTGTGGGCAGGATGGGATCCATTTCTTTACGGCGATAAATGGGGTCGAAAGTAATGCCCTCGTAATTTTTCGTATACATAATCTTGTCAAAGGGAGCGCCTTTTAAGAGTGCATTGCATGCCTCCACCCATTCGTCCCATTCAGGTTCGGTAAATTCATCCAAGGTAACCTCGGGGAATTCGGTTACTTTTTCTGATTTACGCAGCATAGCTTCCAGCTCTTGGTCTGTCAACGGACGTTCGCCTTCAACAGCAGCTATTTTTTGTTCATCAGCCATCTAAATAATCCTCCTTTTAGATTAAATATTAGTTTGCTTTGATTAGGTGCAAATAAATTTATTAGCACTACCACCTCCGTTTATCATTCTAGTGTCCCCGCGCTTAACTGCTCTCACCCAGTATTTTGACAAGCGCGCCACACTCTTGCTTGGAAGATTAAAACAAAGCATTTATATACACGGTCACGGTTGTCCAGGCCGTATATAACAAACATAAACGCTTGCCGCAAAATTTTTGCGGCTGCGCGGAAAACATCCCACACAACTACACTTCGGCAGTGAACAATTGCAGTCTTCCGAATCGCACCTGCAGCGGCCTTATCTCCTGCCCCGGCGTAATCGAATCGTTGACAATCAGATTTCCCAAAGCGGCGCCCGGCTCATGGCCGCGGCTCTGCAAAAATCGTGCGTAATATTCCAGCTGCATCACATCTTCGCCAGAAGAATAGAATACCGCCGCCTGCAGCGCGGGGTCGTCAGCTACGGCAAAGGGGTTCACCGCCGCAAAATACGCCTCCAGAATACCGCAGATATCCTGTTTTTTAGGGTTATACACCAGCTGTACGCCGGTAAGCTCCTGTCCATCAGTGGCTACGGCCTTGCCTGCATGAATTTTCTCCACGCCCTTCACAGACTGAAAAGCCTCGGTCAAAGCGGCAGCCGCGCCTGCTAAATATAATTCTTTCATATGTAAAACCTCCTATTCCAAAAACGTCGCCTTACTCATTGCGTAATTGCGGCAAAAAAAGAAGCCACCACGCAAAAGTGATGGCTGGAAATTCGGTATTGCGGTGCACCCCTACACCGCAGCACCTGAGAGGAGAAAGGAAATGCTTTCAGCTAAAAGAAAAATTTGAGAATGGGATTTGAAAAACACGGTGTGTCCAATACCGTGAACAAGCGCATTGAAAACATCGATGGCCCTGGCACTTCTCCTAAGGTCACAGCCATCACGCGACCCTAAAAGCAGATAGAAACAGAAAACCGCTTTTCAAAGTACCCTAACTAACCTTCTGCAGGCGGGACTTTTGAAAAACGGCGAAATATCATACAGAAATAAAGCGAATCAACCCATAGCTTTACTCTCACGACATCTCTCCCCGTCTCTCGCAGGTCAAACGACGATGTATCTTACAGGCAGTTCTTCTGGCTTCGCTTCTTCGCATATCTTACCTTCCCAGATGGATTTCCAGTGGCATAAACAAGACACGCTCCACGTTACAGCGGCGGGACCGTGCCGGACTTTCACCGGCTTCTCTATTAAGCTCGCGCACCTGTAATATCAATATCAACTTGTTAAGTTAATTATACTCATTACTATTTGTTTTGTCAACCATCTTTGAGAAAAATTTTTACTTTTCTATTTTTACTGCTTGCGATTATATATAGATAGGCTTTTTCCTTCAATTACAGCGCGCGAAGCGCAACAAAAAAGCGCTCAGCCACAACAGCCAGCGCTTTTACAGTATACCTATATGCATTTTATTACATACCGCCTATTAGTGAATATAGTAGAAGTTTAATTCATATAATGCTTTAACGAAGCCTTCCAGCATAATACTCAACCTCCCTTGCTCAGTGAATCATGTACCATTTAAAGCTGCACAGAGTTTCTACAAATCTATCAAAAGACATCACGCTTACTTCCTTTCGCATCTTATTTGTTAAGCTTCCTTAACATGGCTATAGTATAACACGCTGGCGCGTTTTTGTCCAGTAGGGTCTTTTCATGTCCCGATATTAGCAGTGTGAGCTGCAAACCCAGCAGCCATGCGGTTTTACATAGATTTTACATAAGCGTATAGCAAAAGGCGCAGAAAAATTTTTAAAATTTTTTCTGCGTGATTGCCAAAAATTACGGCAGCAAGGCCAAAATATTATTTTCGACAAAAAAGCTGCTGCACTTATCTTAAAGTACAGCAGCCTTTTCTTTATTTATGCGGAAACAGCCAGCCCAAAAGCGGCGGCACGCAGATATTGATGACCAGCACGCGCACGAGCTGGTACGTCAATATGATGGAAACATTTTCACCCATACTCATGCCTGCCAGCGACATTTCGGCAATGCCTCCGGGAGCCATAGCTAAAAAAGCTGTAATCAGGCTAAATCCGTAACGCGCGCTCAATACGTTAGCCATGCCGATGCTGACGACGATTAAAAGCGCCGTGCCCACCAGCACCAGCGGCACCACACCCTTAGTTTTGGCAATGCGCCCGGCGTCCAGCTGCATACCCATGAATAAACCGATGCTGACCTGCGCCGGAGCCATGAGCCAAAACGGCACAGGCTGCACCCCGTCGGCATAAACGGCGAACGCCGCCGTCGCCAAAATAGGCCCCAAAAGGCGCGGCGTCGGCAAATGCGTTTTGACAGCCACAAAGCTGCCCAATATAACCAAAGGCACAAACACCAGCCAATGCAGGCCGCCCCTGTTAGGCAGAGCAACGCTGCTGCCCACCACCTGCGCGTCCAACAGCCAGATTACCAAAAACGGCACCGTAATAACCACGCCCAGCAAGCGGATAACCTGCATGACCATCACGGCGTTAGGGTTAATTTCCTTATCTTCCTCCGCCATCAGCATGGAAAGCGTCATGCCGCCGGGCAGCATCCCCATAATACAGCTTTTAAGGTTTTCGTGGGAAATACGCGACGCCACCCACGCTAAAGCCATACTGGCGGCTAAAATCACTACCGTCGCTTCGATGACGCCGCTCAATTCGTCTAAAAAGCTGCGCCACGTATCCGCCGTAAATACCGAGCCGATACCGTACCCGGCGACCATTAAAGCATATTCGCGCCATTTTTTCGGCCAGCTGACGCTCACGCGCTGCGCCAAGGTTTTGCACGCAACCGCCGTCAGCAAGCCGCCCATTAAAAAGGGTATGGGCAAATGTGCGCTTTGCAACAAACGACCAAGGCACAACGCAGTAACGAATAACAGCAAACGATTAACAAGCATTTCCAGCCAACTCCTCAGGATAAAACTTATGGTCTAAAGCGGTACGCCGCCTATTCTTCAACTGCTGCGTCCGCCGCCAACACGTCCATAATGCGGCCGATAAGCTCGCCGCGGGTAGTGTGCTGCGTGGAGGAATAGGCGATGATATTCTGATTACTCAGCCCCATTTCCCGAATAAACAGCGCCCTTTGCGCCATAGCAGCGCTTTTGGAAAGCTTATCGGCCTTGGTCAGCACTATCTGCACTTTCAGGCCGCAGCTTTTGAGCCAATGGTAGCATTCCAGATCACTGTCCATAGGCTTATGGCGAATATCGATAAGCTGGCACACCAGCCCCAAATTTTCACTTTCAGAAAGATATTTGCTGATGAAACCGGACCATTGCTCCTTATTATTGCGGTTGGTACGGGCAAAGCCGTAACCCGGCAAGTCGACAAGATAAAACTTGGCGCGTTCGTCCAGTCCCTCGCTGACGCGCTTAGCTTCCAGCTCGTAAAAATTGATGGTCTGGGTTTTGCCGGGCGTAGCGCTGACGCGCGCCAAGCCGTTGCGGCGGCACAGCGAATTAATCAGAGATGATTTGCCAACATTGCTGCGGCCGATGAAAGCAGCCTCAATCATTTTATCATGAGGGTACTGGTCGGCACGAACGGCGGAAGCCACATATTTAGAGCGAATAATATCCCAGGTTCCTTTACTCATGTCATTCCTCCAATGCTATTTGCAAAACGTCATCCAAATGTTCTACAGGAATAAACTGCATGGTCTTGCGCACATTATCCGGCAGCTCATCCAGATCCTGCATATTGCGCTTGGGCAGCAGCACGGTTTTAACGCCATAGCGGTAAGCAGCCAGCATTTTTTCCTTAATGCCGCCTACAGGCCACACCTTACCCGACAAAGTGATTTCGCCCGTCATGGCCAGCTTGCCCTTCACCGGCTTGCCCGTTAAGGCGGACACCATAGCCGTGACCATGGTAACGCCTGCGGAAGGCCCGTCCTTAGGTACCGCGCCCTCCGGCAGATGGATATGCAGGTCGGTGTTCTCGCCAAAGGTGTCTGGCAAGCCCAAGGTTTTAGCGCGGCTGCGGATATAGGTATAGCCTGCCTGCGCCGACTCCTTCATCACGTCGCCCAGCTGTCCCGTCAGCGTCAGGTTGCCCTTTCCCTTAAAGGCCAGCACCTCTACCTTCAGCAGCTCACCGCCGACGCTGGTCCAAGCCAGACCGTTGCAGACGCCTACTGAGGACTCCAAGCTGATATCATCGTCCATATACAGCACCTTACCCAAGTATTTTTCCAAATTCTTTTCCGTTACCTGGGCAGATTTGCCCCGCCCCTTCACAATGTGGTAAGCTATCTTGCGGCACACCGCAGCCAGCTTGCGCTCCAAATTGCGCACGCCGGCCTCCCGCGTATAATCGTGAATAACGCGGCGGATAGCCTTCTCGCTGACCTTGACCTTATATTTATCCAGACCGTTCAGTTTAATTTCCTTCGGCAGCAGATGCAGCTGGGCAATTTTCACCTTTTCCTCGTCCGTATAGCTGCTAAGCTGGATAATCTCCATGCGGTCCAGCAGCGCCGGAGGAATTGTTTCCACCGTATTGGCAGTTACAATCCAGAAAACATGGGATAAATCGAAGGGGAACTCGATAAAATGGTCGCTGAAAGCGTTGTTCTGCTCCGGGTCCAGCACCTCCAACAGCGCGGAGGCCGGGTCGCCGCGAAAATCGGCAGCCATTTTGTCCACCTCGTCCAGCAAAAAGACGGGGTTCATGCAGCCAGCAGTCTGCATACCGTGAATAATACGGCCCGGCATGGAGCCGATATAGGTACGGCGATGGCCACGAATTTCAGCCTCGTCGCGAATGCCGCCCAAAGACACGCGGGTAAATTTGCGGTCGATGGCACGGGCCACACTGTAGGCCAGGCTGGTTTTGCCCACGCCGGGCGGACCTACAAGGCACAGAATAGGCCCGCGGGAAGCAGGCGCCAGGGCGCGCACCGCCAAATATTCCATGATGCGCTCCTTAACCTTTTTCAAGCCGTAATGATCGCTGTCCAAAGTTTTCTGCGCCCGCTGCAAATCAAAATTATCCTCGGTAAATTTGCCCCAGGGCAGCGACAGCAGCGCGTCGATATAGCTGCGGATAACGGCTCCGTCAGGCGTCATCGGCGGCATTTTAATCAGGCGGTTGAATTCCTTGTCCAGCTTGGCCGCCACATCCTCCGGCAGCTCCAGCTCCGCCACCCGCTTGCGGTATTCGGCAATTTCGCTCTGCACGTCCTCGGCCTCGCCCAGCTCCTTGCTGATGGCCTTAATCTGCTCCCGCAGATAATATTCCTTCTGATTCTGCTCCACCTGAGCGTGTACCTGCTGGGAAATACTTTTAGCCACGTCGGCAATTTCCTGCTCGCGGGTCAGCAGCTCGTACAGATAACGCAGGCGTTCATTGACGGCAGGCGTTTCCAGCACCCGCTCCTTTTCCTCCAGTGAAACCGGCAGATAGCCGGTAATCATATCGGCCACGCGCCCTGTATCGGGCTGACCCCTGAAGGCCTGCACCACCTCGGCGTTAATTTTTTTCGTCAGCAGCACCCAATTTTCAAAGGCATCCAGCAGCAAACGGCGCAGCGCTTCAGCCTCCGCAGCGTTGCCAGCCGCGCTGGGCACAAACTCGCCCTGGCCGACAAAATAATCGCTGCCGTCCTGATGCACCTCCGTTACGTCGGTCAAGCGCACGCGCTCCAAGCCCTCCACCAGCAGCCGCATAGCTCCGCTGGGCAGGTTCAGCTGCTGCTTGATTTCCGCCAGAACGCCCCAGCCATGCAAATCGGCCGTGCTGATATCGGTACGGGCAGCGTCCTTCTGCGCCGCCAGCAAAATTTTTTTATCCGTATCCAAAGCCGCCTTCACGGCAGCCATGGATTTATCGCGGCCCACGTCCACATTGACCAGCATTCCCGGCAAAATCACCAGGCCGCGTAATGGCAAAAGAGGCTTAGTCAATAAATTTTCAGCCATCTAATCCCTCCTCACGTCCGCCGGTCCAAGCCGGCGCTTTACTCTAACAAAATCTATCTCATAGAAAATAAGGGAGAAGGCGCTTTACCTTCCCCCTACATTTTTTAATTACTTACTCCACAAGCATTTGCGGCTCGCAATGCTCACGCACAGTGGCTTCGGTAACAATGCATTTTTTTACATCATCACGGGAAGGAACATCATACATCACATTGCGCATAATGGACTCGATAATAGCGCGCAGTCCGCGAGCGCCGGCATTGCGCTTTAAAGCCTCTTCGGCAATAGCCTCCAAAGCCGCAGGCTCAAACTCCAGCTCTACGCCGTCCATCGCCAGAAAACGCTGGTACTGCTTAACCAACGCGTTGCGCGGTTCCGTCAAAATCTTAACCAACGCCGCCTTGTCCAAGGAATTCAGCGTTACCACAACCGGCAGACGGCCGGCAAATTCAGGAATAATGCCAAACTTCATAATATCCTCCGGCAATACCTGGCTAAAGGATTCGTTGCTATTGAGTTCTTCCTTTTTGCGGATATCCGCGCCAAAGCCCAAATTCTTTTTGCCGACGCGGGCGTTGATAATATGCTCCAGACCGGCAAAAGCGCCACCGCAGATGAACAGAATATTGGTGGTGTCGATATTGATAAACTCCTGATGCGGATGCTTGCGCCCGCCCTTAGGCGGCACGCTGGCCACGGTACCCTCTAAAATTTTCAGCAAAGCCTGCTGTACGCCTTCACCAGAAACGTCGCGAGTAATGGAAACATTTTCAGACTTACGGGAAATCTTATCAATCTCATCGATGTAGACAATGCCGCGCTGAGCAGCCTCCACATCATAATCGGCATTGCTGATAAGCTTGAGCAGAATATTTTCCACATCCTCGCCTACATAACCAGCCTCGGTTAAGGTAGTAGCGTCGGCCATGGCGAAGGGCACCTGCAAAATCTTGGCCAAGGTCTGCGCCAGCAGCGTTTTGCCGCTGCCAGTGGGGCCAAGCATCAGGATATTGGACTTTTGCAGCTCCACATCCCGTTCTTCCGACGGGTTCTGCAATTCGTAATTAATGCGCTTATAGTGATTGTAAACGGCTACGGACAAAGTCTTTTTCGCCTCGTCCTGACCGATTACATATTCGTCTAAAATAGCCTTTATTTCTTTCGGCTTAGGCAAATCGCCCACTTCGGCCACGCTGGCAGACGCAGCCTGCTGGTTATCCTCGTCAAGCATATCTTTGCAGAATTCGATACACTCGTCGCAGATATACACCCCGCGACCGGCAATCAGCCTGCGCACCTGCCCCTCGCGCTTGCCGCAGAAGGAACAGCACAGCTCCTTGCCGTGATCATCGTCAAAACTCATTTTGGAAATCTCCTTGGTATCTTATTCAGCCGACCTGCTGCGGGTAACGACCTCGTCGATCAAGCCGTATTCCTTAGCCTCTCTGCTGGTTAAGTAATGGTCGCGTTCCGTATCGGCGGCAATCTTTTCCACAGTCTGACCAGTGTGCTTGGACAACACTTGGTTCATTTCCTCGCGGATTCGCAGAATCTCACGGGCGTGGATTTCGATTTCCGTCGCCTGACCCTGAGCGCCGCCCAAGGGCTGGTGGATCATTACTCTGGAATAGGGCAGAGCGAAGCGCTTGCCGGGCGCACCGGCAGCCAGCAGCACGGAAGCCATGCTGGCGGCCATACCCATGCAGATAGTGGAAACGTCGGGCTTGATGTACTGCATCGTATCGTAAATAGCCATACCGGCGCTGACGCTGCCGCCAGGACTATTGATATACAAATGAATATCCTTGTCAGGATCTTCCGACTCTAGGAACAATAATTGAGCGATGACAACATTGGCCATATTGTCATCAATAGGGCCAGTCACGAAAACGATTCTATCCTTCAAAAGGCGGGAATATATATCGTAGGACCGTTCGCCACGGCTGGATTGTTCAACAACGATAGGCACGTAATTCATTTTGTCACACCCCTTTACTGTACAACTCTAACGGCAGCTTATTTTGCGCTGTCGATAACTACGCGGGCTGCTTTGCGGCGCAGAATGTTGGCCAGCAGCAGGCCCATGGTGCCGTTGCTCTTAATAATTTTCTTAACTTCGTCCACGGAAGCGCCGTGCTGTGCGGAAATAGCGGCAATTTCTGCGTCCACGTCGGCCATGTCAACCTGAATGTTTTCAGCCTTAGCGATAGCGTCCAGAACCAGATCGGTCTTGACGTTTTCTTCAGCAACAGGGCGTTGGTTTTCGCGGATCTTGTCCATATCCAGACCGGTGTACTGCATGTACATATCCATGGTCATCTTACGGCTTTCCAGGCTCATTTTCATTTCTTCAACCATTTGGCTGATGCGATCCTCGATCATAATAGGAGGAACGGTAAATTTAGCGTTAGCCACAGCCATGTCGATCAAAGCATGCTCGTAAGCAACCTTGGCGTTTTCCTCAGCAGCCTTCTGCATACGCTCCTTATAGTTAGTGCGCAGCTCTTCTACAGTTTTGAAATCGCTGTTAGCAGCAACATATTCGTCGGTCAGCTCAGGCAGCTCTTTAATTTTTACGTCCTGAATATTAACCTTGAACACAGCTTCCTTGCCAGCCAGCTCTTTTACGAAATATTCTTCGGGGAAGGTTACCTCTACGTCGGTGGAATCGCCCTTGGACAGGCCTACCAGCTGATCCTCAAAACCGGGGATGAAGGAATTGGAGCCAACCTCCAGAGGATAGCCCTTACCCTCGCCGCCGCTGAAGGGTTCGCCGCCAACGGTGCCGGCAAAATCGATAATAGCGAAATCACCTTTTTCAATAACGTGACCTTCTTCTGCAACTACCATTTTAGCGTTGCGGTTGCGCAGATCGTTCATTTGCGCTTCTACCTGCTCGTCGGTAACGGCAGCTTCTTCTTTATCTACATGCAGGCCCTTGTATTCGCCCAGCTCCGGCTCCGGCTTCAAAGTTACTTTAATAGTCAGCTCCATATCCTTGCCTTCTTCAAAGGTGGAAGCTTCTACCTTGGGGTCTTCAACAGGAATCAGGCGCTCCTGCTCCAAAGCGTCGCTATAGGCCTTGTTAGCTACGATTTCAAAAGCTTCCTGCTTAACTGCTTCCTTACCGTAATGCATTTCGATAATGGCGCGGGGTGCTTTACCTTTACGGAAGCCGGGAATATTTACGCTGTTGGCAATTTTTTGCACAGCCTTTTTAAAACCTGCGTTAACGTCAGCCGCAGGAGCGGTAATTTTTAAGGTTGCCTCGTTTTCTACTCTTTCAACAGTAACATTCATTGAATAAAATCCTCCCTTAAATTTATGTGGGTAAAAATATTATAATCGGATTAAGCTGCCAGCTTTCCTAATACATAAAATATGCTGACACAAATCGCTCATAATATCATATCACAACAGGCGCGTCTTGACAATACTAAAAAGCCCGGCAGACGCTGTCTGTCGGGCAAATTTTTAAATGGAGCGGAAAACGAGATTCGAACTCGCGACCCCCTCCTTGGCAAGGAGGTGCTCTACCACTGAGCTATTTCCGCATCAGCAACGAATATAAGTATAAAGCATCGCTGCGCGTTTGTCAACACCTTTTTAGAATTTTTTTAACGAATCACAAGCCGCCGTTCACGCAGCCTAGCAGCAAACTCCTCAGCAGGAATAACCCGTCCTGCCCGCACATCGTCCAGACCTCTTTGTACTTTAGTATACAGTTCACTGCGGGCAGCCAGCTCCTCATATGCCTCTATGCTCATTACGGCAAGATCGCCTTTGCCATTTTTAGTAATGAATACGGGCTCGTTATATTCATGGCAAAATTTGGAAATATCATTATAGCTATTGCGCAAATCTGCGCTGGAATGAATTTTCGGCATACGCCTACCTCCTAACATTTATTTCATAACAATATTATACATAAATTTTGTTATACAGACAAGTTTTAACGCGCAGGAAGCGTGAGGAAATTCTACAAATATACAAAAAGGACGCCAAACGGCGTCCTTTTATTTACGGCTTTATGTACAGCAAAGCCTAAGCCTTCTGATAATACTCCTGAATAATCTCCATCAGGAAGTCTGCGCCGCGCTCGCCCATGAACGGCAGGTGACTGGCGATTAACGCTCCCTCCAGGAAAGGCGCGCTGATGCGCAGCTTAGTATTACTGCTGTCGCACTGCAGCAGAGCGATATCATCGCCCATTACCAGCGTGCGCTGCAAGGGACGCAGCTGTGCCAGCCAGTCCTTCTCGTTTTCATAATGCACAACGCCTTCTGCCGGATCAGCCACATTTTTCAGCGAATGAGCGCAGATCTTTTGCTCTACGGCTATGCCTGCTTCCGCCAGGAAGGCGCTGATGCCCACGACAGTATCGTACTCGCCCCTGACTGCCGCACGCGGCTGCAGATTGCCTCCGCGCATCATACGCATCATGCCCAGCATCCCAAGGCCCTTTTCCTTCATGTTAATGCGCATCATTACCATGGGGTCGGGCACAGCGCCGACTGTCTCGCCAACCTGCTGCAAAAAGTGCAAAGTTCCCTGATAGCCATAGGGTACAGCGTAAACGTAGGGCGTGCCGAACTGCTCCTGCAAAAGCTGCGCCGCAGCCAAGCCCTCGCAGCTGATAACGATATTCACAGCCGCAGCTCCCATCTCCGCAATTTCATCCACCGACGTATTGCAGCACAGGCAGGCAATACGCGACATGCCAAAGCTTTCCTTGAGCAGGCTGTCTATTTCCCAGATATCGGAGGAAATACGGTAATGCCAAGCGGAAGCACCAATAATATTATAGGTCAGCGGACGCTTGGACACCCCCTTCTTCGGCAGATTGCGCACCAACAGCTTATAAGCCTCGCTGGTACCAACGCTGTAGTCGCCCAAGAAACCGCCCTGCTCGAAGGCCACCAGCTTAGCCTTAACCTCCTGCTGCATATAGCGGCAGACGCCCTTAATATCCGTGCCGATAACAGCCGTTACCGAGGAGGCTACTACGAAAATCACCTGGGGCTCGTAATTTTTATCCAGCTCTATTAAGGATTCCTCCAAGCGCGTAACGTCGCCCATAACCACATCGTCCTCGCTCATGTGCGTGGTAAATAAACGGTTCTGGAAGCGAATGCCCAGGCCGCCGTACAAGCCCATGCTATAGTGAGTAGTGCCGGCCGGACCGTATTCCAAAACAATGCTGCCCTGTACATTGAGCAGGCTCCAAATAATGCCCATTCTGTCGGAAGGGACAGGTAAATATCTTACTAAGCTCACAGTCCTGCCTCCTTTCTGTATACCTTGCCCTTAGCCAAAGTTTCCTGCAGCACCTGCAGCAGGAAGCGCTGCACCTCAAAGCCCAGCATAGCTCCTGCGCCGTCGCTGTGAACTACGGCAATGCCCTTTGCCCGCAGGCGGTCGTCAAATTCATGCCCCAAATACAGATAAGGATGCAGTACATCGTAAACATATTGCAGCGGCGCGATATTGGCGGCCTTGCAGACATAGGGGTCGGTAAAGCGCAGGATATCGGCCACATCTGGGTTATCCTCGGCAAAATGATTGCTTTGCACAAGCTGGGGCTCCATACCCAGCAGGCATAAATAACGGTTCAGCTCCAAGCAGTCGTAGGGAGTATTGCCGTAAATATAGGGAACGCCCTGCAGCTCGCCCTTAGCGGCTGCTTCCAGCTCCTTGCTCTTACCGTACAGCTCCTGCACCTCCTGAGGCAGAGGCAGCTCCAGATAAGCAAACAGCTTTTGATAGCTTTCCATAATTCTTTCCGGGTCGGCAAATTTATTAAAGTACACATAAGGCGTACCGAAACGTTTTTCCATAGCCTTGGCCAAAGGCAGGGCAATATCATGCACTACGATATTAACCTTGGCTGCGGCAGCCTGCTTAATTTCTTCAACGGTGCAGCCGCTGGGCAGCTGCATGCCAATCTTCACGCCGGATTTTTGCAGCATGGCGTAAAGCTCGGTGGACGAAAAATTACCCATGCGCTGACCCATAACGTTGACGGAGCCGTTGCCGGGAACCTCCTCCATCAAATCCAGGCAGGCGCTGATAGCGCGCTCCAAACCGGGGAAATGGTCCTCGCATTTGAAATGCTCCGTATGCACTGCCATAACGGGAATATGATACTGGGCGCTTAATTCTTCGGCAATGGAATCGTAATCGTCGCCGATAACCTCGATAACGCAGGTCGTAACCAGCATAACGCATTCCGGCTTGTATTCCTCCATCATTTCCTTGAAGGCGCGGTGCATCATCTCGCTGCTGCCGAAGGTAACGTCGTGGCTGTCCAAAACCACGGAAACGCAGCGTCCGCCTACGCCGCCGAAATTGTCGTTAATCGTCAGGCTCTTAGTATAATAGCTGCACTCATCCGTACCGACGATAACCAGCAAACAGCCCTTAATGCCGCCGGCGGCCATCGCCGCGCCCATCAGCGGGCAGTGAGTGCCGGGGAACAGCGCTTTCGTCAGCTGGGGCACGTCCTTAATTGTAGCCACCTGGCTCAAACGCTTGAGCTTGCCTAAAAGCTCGTTGCCGTCCATGCCCTTAGCCAAAGGCGGCATGCCCATCTTCTGCGCCATCTTCATCATTTCGTTTTTGCCGCCGCTCTTGGTCATCATTTTCATCATGGACGCCATATCCGGCATGGGCTCGCCCTTAGCGCGCTTAGCCTTTACTGCTGCAATAGCGCTTTCGGGCATACCCATTTTACGCGCCATCGCCCACATTGCATCTTCTTTTAAGCCCATTGTTTCCTCCTATTATTCTACATCCTCGCTTAAAGACAGCACCTTGTCCGCCAATTCCTGGTATACCTTGACCATGTGGGAATCGGGCACAAACTGGCTTACGGTGCCGCCCTGATTTTCCGCCAGCTGAATATCGCCGCTGCGTGGCACATACTGCACCACTTCCGTTTCAATTTCAGCGGCAGCCTTATCCACCAGCGCTCTTTCGTCCTCGATATTTTTCGCGTTCAGAATAATACCGCGCAGACGGGCATAGCCGCGGCGGCCAAAATTCTTGATCGCCTGAGCGATATTGCTGGCTGCATACAATGCCATCATTTCGCCGGAGGACACTATAAATACTTCGCGGGCATAGCCGCCGCGGATAGGCATAGCAAAGCCGCCGCAAACCACGTCGCCCAATACGTCGTAAATTACTACGTCCGGCTTATAAACATCAAAAGCGCGCAGCTCCTCCAGCTTTTCAAAAGCGGAAATAATACCGCGTCCGGCGCAGCCGATACCGGGAGTGGGGCCGCCTGCTTCCACGCACAGCACGCCGCCGAAGCCGGTAAAGACGATATCCTCCAGCTTCAGCTCCTCGCCCTTGGCCTTCAGCTGCTCCAGCACAGTGGGAATACGCTTGCCTTCCATCAGGTTTTTGGTGCTGTCGGACTTGGGGTCGCAGCCTATCTGCATAACCTTATAGCCCTTCAAAGCCAGCGCCGCCGACAGATTGGACGTAGTTGTGGATTTACCAATGCCACCCTTACCATAGATTGCAATTTTTCTCATGTGTTTTTCTCCTTGACTTTAATTTATATTTTATTGATGATATAGCTCATAATAAGCGCCCTGCTTAGCCAACAGCTCCGCCTGCGTGCCGCATTCCACCATGCGCCCGTCCTTGAGCACCACAATTTTATCGGCACGGCTGACGGTGGAAAGACGGTGGGCGATAATCAGCGTCGTTCTGCCTGCGGCCAGCTTATCCAGCTCCCGCTGAATCTGCTTTTCCGTTTTATTATCCAAGGCCGAAGTGGCCTCATCCAAAACGACGATGGGCGGATTTTTCAAAAATACTCTGGCGATAGCAATGCGCTGTTTTTGACCGCCGCTTAATTTTACGCCGCGTTCGCCAATTTCCGTCATGTATTTATCCGGCAGCCCTTCAATAAATTCGTCCGCTGCCGCTGCCTTCGCCGCCGCTTCTATCTGCGCGTCGCTGGCGTCCGGGTCAGCGTAAGCGATATTATATTTTACGGAATCAGAAAACAAAAATACGTCCTGCTGCACCAAGCCGATTTGCCGGCGCAAGGATTTCTGCGTATAATCGGCAATATCCACATCGTCCAACAGCACCCGTCCCTGCCTGGGCTCGTAAAAGCGCAGCAAAAGATTAGCAATCGTCGTTTTGCCTGCTCCCGTAGCGCCTACAAAGGCCACGGTTTCGCCCGGCTCGATAGTCAGATTAAGGTTTTTAATAACCTCCCGGCCCTCGCCGTAGCCAAAGGTAAGGTTTTCAAAAACTATCCGGCCGCGAATATTTTTACACTCTATCGCGTTAGGACGGTCGGTAATTTCCTCCGGCTGGCGCATAATCTCGTAAAAGCGCTGAAAGCCCGCCATGCCGCGCTGGTACAGTTCCGTAAAAGCCAACAGGCGCATCAGCGGCTTAATAAAAATACCAACGTATAAGAAGAAAGCCACCAAATCGCTGAGCAGCATTTCTCCCCGGCTGATGAGCAGCGTGCCGCCAACCAAGATAGCCACGTTGATAAAATTCGTAAAAAAGCTCATGCTGCTGATGAAATAAGCGCGCACCTTAAACGAAGCCTTGCGCACGGCCACGTAAGCGTCCGCCTTCTGCATAAAGCCGGACAGACTTTCTTCTTCCGCCGCAAAGGCCTTTACCAAACGGATACCGCTCAGGCTTTCCTCTGCCCGCGCCGTCATTTCGCCCTGCTTCACCCTGTTGGCAAAATACGCAGCCTTCATCCTGCCGTTGAGATAAATAGTATGTACCGTCTTGCCTAACAATAACACCGTTACCAAAACGCCCAGATACAAATTCATCCACATCAGGATAACCATAGTGCCCAGCATACTTAACAGGCAAACGATAACGTCCGCCGGGGCGCGAAAGGCCAGCTCGCCTATCTCTCCCAAATCGCCCGTGATGCGGGAAAGCAGCTGCCCCGTTTTTGCGCTGTCAAAAAAACGGAAGGACATATTCTGAATATGGCTGAATAAATCGCGGCGCATATCGTTTTCCATGCGCGCGCTCATCAAATAGCCCCAATAGGAAAAAACATATTGCAGCAGCAAATTGCCAATATACAAGCCGCACAGCAATGCAGCCAGACGCATTACCTGCGCCACATTGTTCTGCGGCAGCTCCACATTCAGTATCTGACGCACCAGAGCGGGAAACAGCAGCTCCATTGCCGCAGCCACCAGCGAGCCAAAGACAATGCCTGCCACAGCTGCCTTATAGGGCTTGTAATATTTAAAAAATGTTTTGAGCATAGCTAACCGCCTTTTACCTCCAAATTTTTGCCCGGCTTAGCAAGCAACGCAGAGCCGCGCACCGGCGCTACAGCTCCTTAAAGGCCAGCACCGGCTTGCTGCGTCCCGGAACGCGGATAATATCGCATTCCACATTATAGACCTCCCGCAGCATTTTCGAAGTAATAACCTCGTCGGGAGTGCCCTCGCTGTATTTGCGTCCATTCTTAATAACGATAATTTTATCGCTGACCTCCAGAGCCTGGCTTAAATCGTGCAGCACCATCACTACGCCGATACCGGCTTCCTGGTTCAGCTTTTTCACCAGGCGCATGGTTTCCTGCTGATGAGCAATATCCAAATAGGTAGTAGGCTCGTCCAAAAACAAAATTTCCGGCTGCTGCGCCAGCACCGTTGCAATCCACACTCTTTGCGCTTCGCCGCCGCTGCACCCGTTAATGGATTTATTGCGCAGCTCCCAGGTGCCCGTAGCCTTTAAAGCCCATTCCACTATTTTATCGTCCTCGGCCTTGTTTTTTTCGTACCACTTTTGATAAGGTACGCGGCCATAGCCAACTAAATCCTTAACCTTAAAGTCCGGAGGAGCACTGTGCTTTTGCGGCAGCACGCCAATATAACGGGCCAAGGTTTTAGCTTCAATTTTTTTGATTTCTTCGCCGTTAAGATAAACTGCGCCCTTGGTATATTTCAGCAGGCGCGTCAAAGCCTTCAGCACCGTAGATTTGCCGCTGCCGTTAGGGCCGATGATAGTAGTGATTTCGCCCTTGCAGACTGTTATATCAAATTCGGGGACGATGACGCAGCCTTCATAGCCTATTTCCAGCTTCGTTCCTTTAACTTCCACTTACTCTGCCCTTCTTTCTCAGCATATACAGGAAAAACGGTCCGCCGGTAGCCGCCATAACGATGCCGACAGGAATTTCCATGCCGCTGATCAGCGTGCGTCCCAGGGTGTCGGCCGCCAGCAGCAGCACCGCGCCCAGCAGCGTGCTGACAGGCAGCAGCGCTTTATAGTCCGAGCCCACCATCATGCGGGCGATATGGGGCACTACCAAGCCGATAAAGCCTATCATACCGGCCACAGCCACAGTAGAGGCCGCCAAAAAAGCGCCCACAGCCGACAAAAACACCCGCACCCAGCTGACGTTAATACCCAGACTGGTAGCCATTTCGTCGCCCAGCTGCAAAATATTGGCGCTTTTAATGCAGCACAGGCCTAAAATAATGCCCACGCTGGAATAAGCGGTAATAACGTAAATCTGCTGCCAGTTGCAGCCGGAAAGGCTGCCGTTCATAAAGGCCAGCACATTAGCCAGATTATCGGAATTAAGCATCTGTAAAAAAGCGTTGTACGCGCCCAATACCGTGTTGATGGCCACGCCGGATAAAATTATTCTTACCGGGTCCACGCCGTCGTGCCAGGCCATAACGTAAATCAGCACGCAGGCCAGCGCCGCCAGCACGACGACA
This sequence comes from uncultured Phascolarctobacterium sp., assembly GCF_905212365.1. Classification (GTDB taxonomy): domain Bacteria; phylum Bacillota; class Negativicutes; order Acidaminococcales; family Acidaminococcaceae; genus Phascolarctobacterium_A. Next base: position 1,119 of record NZ_CAJMEH010000008.1, on the reverse strand, counting down.
AGCACCAGCGCCAGCACCACCCAGCCCAGCGCCGTGCCGACGCTCATCATCACGCTGCCCGTCTCGGTCATCGTCACGCCCATGCTGCCCAGCACGGTGCGGAACACCGGCATGACCTTGAGAATCAGCACCAGCAGAATCAGCACCATCATCACCGCCAGCACCAGCGGATACGTCACCGCGCTGCGGACGGCCTGACGAATCCGGCTTTCCCGCTCGTAGTAGACGGAAAGCCCCCGCATCACGTCCTCCAGATGGCCCGTTCGCTCGCCCACGCCGCACATCTCCACCAGATAGGTCGGGAAAGCGTGCGCGCTCTCCAGCGCGTCGCGCAGAGAGCCGGTCTGCGTCAGCGTCTCGCTGACGCCGCGATACAGCGCCGCGTGCGCGTCGTCTTCATACGTCTTTTCAAGCGCCTCCATGCCCGCGTAAAGCGGCATGCCCGCCCCCAGCATCAGGGCGATTTCCGAGCAGAAGCTGCTCAGCTCGATGGGCGTCAGGCCGTGATCCTTGCTTGCCATGATGTGCATCCTTTCCTTTCGAATTCGAATCGAACATTCGAAATTTCGCGCTTTCCCGCTCGGTTTTCCGCGGCCGCCGCGCTCAATAATACCGCTCCGTGGTGTAGGTCTGCCCGCTCTCGATGGCGCTCAGCTCGAGCGTCGGGTCGTAGAGCACCTCCTCGCCGTCGATGACGACGCTGTTCCATGCGTGGTACATCTTTCCGGCATAGCCGACCATCAGCTTCGTCGGCACGCCCTGCACGCGCAGCATGCAGGCCGCCAGCGCCGCCAGATCCTGACAGATTCCCATTTTCTTTTCATAGCAGCCGTCGATGTCCGGCAGGGTGCCGCCCGCAACCGTCGCCGCCTTCACATAATCATACATGTAATTGGCCTTGATGTAGCCGCGAATCGTTTCAAAGATCTCCCGATCGTCCGTCATGCCCTCGCAAAGCGCGTAGGAGGTCTTGACGGCCTCGGTATCCTGCGTATAATGGACGTATTGGTTCGGCCCGAGGAACGGCGCGTAGGGGTCGTCCAGCTTGACGCTCACCGTCACCTTGCCCTCCGCGGCGTATTTTTTGCCGGAGACGTTTTCAAACAGCTCCACCGTGTA
>NZ_CAJMEH010000007.1 GCF_905212365.1 uncultured Phascolarctobacterium sp. | reverse complement strand
TAGCCGCCGTCAGGACGGGCGACGAGCTGCCGGAGCAGTTTCAGATTAAGGCCATAGGCCTGGGCACAGGCAAGCGCACCTATGAACGCCCCAGTATTTTGCGGGCCATGCTCATCGAAGCGTCTAAAAAAAAACTTTAACTGCTGATGGCGACAAGATTTGCAAGCTGGAAACCAATCTGGACGATTGCAGCGGCGAGCTGCTGGGCTATACTATGGAGCGGCTTTTGGAGGCAGGGGCGCTGGATGTGCAGTATCTGCCGGCCTTTATGAAAAAGAACCGTCCGGCCTGGCAGCTGCAGGTGCTGTGCCGTCAGGAGAATATCGAAAGGCTGGAGCAGATTATTTTCAGCGAAACTACGACCATCGGCATTCGCCGCTGTTTTATGGAGCGCAGCGTGCTGCCGCGCAAACAGGCGTCAGTGCGGACGCCTTACGGCCAGGTGCAGGTGAAGCTGTGCCAAACGCCGCAGGGAGAACGCCGTTATGTGGAATACGCCAGCGCCGCGCAGCTTGCCAAGGAGCAGGGAGTGCCTCTGGCCGCAGTTTATGAAGCCGCAGTCAGAGTCGACTTGCCGTAAGACAGAATGTTTTTGCTTTTTCTCTGCTGGGAAGTATGCTATAATTGTGCTATTGAGAGAATATTTATAGTATGTACAGAGATGGAGAAAGCATGGACAACGTATTTGATTTGGTAGAGGATTTTTACGCTCAGGACGCGGAATGGAACGGCGTTCTGCAGCAGAGCTATGTGGAAAATTTTCTGCGCATGAAGGCCTGGCAGGGCGCCGGCGAGGACGAGCTGGTGCAGGCCTGGGATCATATAACTATTTTATGCATTTATCTGGGGAATTCGGAAAACTTTCTCGGCGATATGTCCAGAGAAAATTTTATCGACTGCGTGGGCTGGTGCGCCCGCAATGTGTCAGACTTTGTGCTGACGGCGGAAAACGTGGGCGCGTTTTTTGATACGATGATCGAGCTCTACGCTCATTTGAAGAAAAAGCATATTATTACCAGCGACAGCGCGCCTGCCGAGGCCAAAGCCAGGCTGCTGGCTGACGGCAAGGTGCAGATGCTCAGGCCGGACGGCCGTTTTCTGCCTCAATATGAGCGCTACAATGTTTACGCTACGCCCGATTTGCCGGCCAAGATATTTTTGAATATCGGCGATCGTTTGCAGGATTTGATGGAGTCGGTGCAGACCTTTTTTTCGCATAAGCGTTATGAGCGCGATGTGGAGCGCGCCACCTTTTTGTACAGCGGCATTTTAATGAGCGACGCGGTGGAGGAAAAGCCCGGCAGCGAGGAATACGCTCAATGCTTCTGGGATTATTTTCTTTTTGATTATCACATGCTCGCCGACGATAAAATTCCCTTACAGCATTTTTACGATAATATTTGCGCCGACAGCTTCAGCGCGCAGGGGCGCGTCAGCCGCGACGTGCTTTTGGAGCTGCTGCAGGCCCGGCTGGTGCTGTTTACGGTAGAAGGCAGAACAGAGGACGGGCTTTATAGCTGCTGTAATGTTTTTACCGGCGAGCAGTATATGCTGATGCTGCCTATCAGCGGTAAGGTAGAAACTAAGGATATGGTCTTTTTGGGGCATATTTTTTATAACCAGAGCATGGTGATGAATTTTGTCCGCGGTATGCTGATGCCAAAAAGCGCCTTCAAGCGTTTTAAAAAGGTTATGCAGCAGGCTAAGGATTGGGTGGCGGCGCGCTATAATGGCGTGATGAGCTGGGAAGATTTCATCAGCCGCTTTCCCATTTTTGTGCGCCATTTGTCGCTGCTGTATTCGGCCTATGTGCGCCTGGGCTGTTTTGATTACCGCACTGATATTGCTTCTTATGAACCGCAGCCAGTGCTGCAGGACGCGGTCAGCGCCTGCATTGCCAAGATGATGCGGCCCTACGCTTTTTCGGCTTACGATATTCGGCTGGCGCAGACTATGTGGAGCGATTATCTGGAGCTGGCGCAGAGACCTGCCAAAAGCGTGCGCGTGCCGGAAATTTGGGCGGCGGGCATAATTTATAATTTTATTAAATGCAACGGCGTCTATAATTACGACGCCAGCCAGATTTCAGATATGTGCTTTGGCGTGCCGGTGAGCACTATACGCCGCACGGCTAAAGAAATTAAAGAAGTAAATTTGCTGGAGAAGCACGACCCCCGGTATATAAATGAAGAGGGGCTGCTGCTCATGCTGCTGTCATAAGAAGCATTCTGGTGATATGTCAAGAGATATTTGAAAAAGATTTTGATAGGTTTTTCCTAAAAAAGGGCGCACTTCACCATCGCTCAAAAATCAGTTTTTGAAAAATGAGCGTTATTAAGATTCAGTATTTAATTCGGCGTCCAGTTTTTCGCCGGTGTACAGTTGGTTTTTGACCAGCAAACCAAAAACGAGTCGTACGAATTTACGAGATGTAAGCGCGAGTGCCCTTTTGTGCTGATGTTTTGTAACTTCAGCATATTTTCTGGAATAGAATTCAGCATATTCAGAAACATGTCTCCTGACACTGTTTGCAGCTTCTCCGAGATAATAACGGAGATACGTGTTGCCTGCCTTTGAAACACGGTTATCTTCGGATACAAAGTCACCAGAATCGTTTTTCAGCCATGTTAAACCAGAATATTTGGCAAGTGCATCGGATGAATGGAATGCGGTTATATCGCCTATTTCAGACAGAATGCCAGCAGCCCATACGGGACCAATGCCCGGAATGGATTTCAGAATGATAAACGCATTCGGATTCATTCCATTGATACACTTTTCGATTGCCTGCTCGATCAGCTTGATTTCTTTCTGATAGGTCTGGATACAGTTGAAAGAGCTTGCTAAAGATACATTTAGTGGCTCATACATGCATTTATCTAATCGATAAGAATCTCTGGCAGCCTTTTTAAGCAGGTCAGAGGTTCTGGATATATCTGCGATACGGTTTCGGCTCTTCTTTGCCAGAAACTCAAGCAGTTCCTCTTCAGATGAATCAATGATTTCCTGAGGGGACATAAACTCAGTGAGTACTGCCGAGGCTGTAGCACCATAAGTGTTGCTGAATGGTTGTTCCTCACCTTCTAAGAGCTGAAGTTCGCTGAATTTCAGATAGAGGTTGGAAACCATGTAGGTTTTTTCCCGGGTAATGCATTCTGCAAGATGAAGCCGGTGCCTAGTCAGGCGTTTTAGAGCAAGATATTGTCCGCCGCGCCATGGTTCACATTTTTTTGTGCGTCCTACTCTTGCAAAATCAGCAATGAGAAAAGCATCCATGGGATCTGTTTTATCCATGCTGACATAGGATTTGCGGTAGTTGGCGGTTGCCTTCGGGTTGACACAGTACACATAGGGTTTATAAGGCATTAGGGCTTCACAGGTTGATAAAAAATTAGCTATGTGAATGCTGTAAACAGATGTGGCTTCTAATGCAATAACAATGGTATTGAGATCAGAGTGTTTTTTCATACATTCCGATATTATTGCAGCAAGTTCATCAGCCCCTGGCTGGTTATTGTTGAAAGATGAGGCAATGTATTTGTTTTCATCAAAATCCATAGCATAAACGACATTGGATTTTGAACTCACATCAATACCAACGAACAAAGTGGACATATAGTTGCTCTTAATCATGTTATCACGCTCCTTTCCAACCTGGATTTGTGAAGCCTAAAGAAGAAGGTTTATCCTGTGCTGCATATGGTGACCGCAACCTCGCGTAATGAGCATGCACCCGGTCAGCATTTTTTGCTGGTGCTAACGGCCGGGGATGCAACTTCTGTGTAAGCGGAATGTGCCATATGTGCCAGGCTGCAAGCTTTCAAAGCAGTCTCGGACAAAGCCGGCTGAAAGGAGAAAAAGCAGTGCCTTCGGACATCAGACTCTGCTGATATCATACCACAGGATGAACTTTATGAAAATGTAACTGTTGACCGTATAGATGGGAATTGGATGAGGGGGAGTTCCTCTTAGATGTCCTTATATCTATACCATAAAAAAGAATAAGTCTGTAAGCTGTTTTCTCTTGCTTACAAACTTATTATACGAGGAGAAGGGCTATGAAATGTGATTTTTGCGGACGCGAGGTAGCGCCGGGCACTCTGGAATGTCCCTACTGCCACTATCAATTTAAAATCGACGTCCAGGTGCTTACTCCTGATGAACGCGATACCTTTGAAGGCGTAACCATCGAGGAGGACGGCAGCGCTAGCGATAATAAAAATGTCGGCCGGGGAGCGGAGTGCAGCGGCGGTTATGAGCGCGGCTATGGACAGCAGAACGTGCCGCCGCGGGTGAAGGTGCATACCTTTGGCTGCGGCAGCGGCCTTTTGATGACGCTGCTGATTTTGGGCGGCATTTTGGCTTTGTTTTTCTTTTTGCTGCCTACGTTTATTATTTTCGCCGCTATCGGTGCGGTAGTTGTTTTTGTGCTGCGCCTTTTTATGTAAAAAATTTTAAATATAAAAGAGGATTTCCTGCTTTTATGGCGAATAATTAGCAGGTACACAATGTGTTAAAATTTAAGAGGAGGCATAACAATATGCATAGTTACAGCATGGATCTTGGCGGCAGAACTCTGACCATCGAAGCCGGCAAGATTGCGAAACAGGCCAACGGCGCTGTTTTAGTACGTTATGGCGATACTGCCGTAGTTGTTGCCGTTACCGGCACCAAAACCCCGCGCGAGGGTGTAGACTTTTTCCCTTTGACTGTTGATTTTGAAGAAAAAATGTATGCCGTGGGCAAAATCCCCGGCGGCTTTATTAAACGCGAGGGCCGTCCCAGCGAGCAGGCCATTTTGACCAGCCGTCTTATCGACCGCCCCATTCGTCCTATGTTCCCCGAAGGCTATCATAACGATGTGCAAATCGTTGCTACCGCCGTTTCCGTAGACCCGGACAATGCTCCCGATATGCCCGCTATGGTCGGCGCTTCCTGCGCTTTGTCCATTTCCGATATCCCCTTTGAAGGGCCTATCGCCGGTGTGCGCGTCGGCTTAATCGACGGCCAGTTCATCATCAACCCGACGGTGGAGCAGGCAAAGGTTTCTCAACTGAATCTGGCTGTAGCCGGTACTAAGGATGCTATCCTTATGGTAGAAGCAGGCGCTAAAGAGGTGTCTGAAGAAACCATGCTGGACGCAATTTGGTTCGGCCATGGCGTTATTAAGCAATTAGTGGAATTTCAGGAAAAAATCGTTGCCGAGATTGGCAAGCCGAAAATGGAGGTTCCCTTCTACGCTCCTCCCGAAGAGCTGGTAGTAGAAATCGAAGCTTACGGCGCACAAAAGCTGAAGGACGCTTTGATGGACGCCAACAAACTGGAGCGTGAAGAAAACGTAGCTAAGGTAAAAGCGGAAATCGCCGAAGTATTCCTGGAAAAATATCCTGACAACGCTAAAGACGTTGCTTATATTACCCAAAAGCTGGTTAAAAAGATTGTACGCCGCACTATTTCCGTCGACAAGATTCGTCCCGACGGCCGTCAGCTGGACGAGGTGCGCCCTGTAACCTGCGAGGTTGGCCTGCTGGCCCGTCCCCATGGCAGTTCTTTGTTCACCCGCGGTCAAACTCAGATTTTGAATGTTCTGGCTCTGGCTCCGTTGCGTGAAGCTCAGATTTTAGACGGTTTGGGCGCAGAGGAAACCAAGCGTTATATCCACCATTATAATTTCCCACCTTATTCCGTAGGCGAAACTAAACCGCTGCGCAGCCCCGGCCGCCGCGAAATTGGTCACGGCGCTTTGGCGGAACGCGCTTTGAAGCCTGTTATTCCTTCCGAAGAAGAATTCCCTTACGCTATTCGTCTGGTGTCCGAGGTTCTGGAATCCAACGGTTCCTCCTCCATGGGCTCCGTTTGCGCCAGCACCTTGTCCTTGATGGACGCAGGCGTGCCTATTAAGGCTCCTGTTGCCGGCGTTGCTATGGGCCTGGTAAAGGACGGCGAATATTTCACTATCCTGACCGATATTCAAGGCTTGGAGGATGCTCTGGGCGATATGGACTTTAAGGTTGCCGGTACTGACAAGGGCATCACCGCTATCCAAATGGATATTAAGATCGACGGCATCAACAAGGATATCTTTACGCAAGCTTTGGCACAGGCTAAACGCGGCCGTGAGTTTATCATGGGCAAGATGATGGAATGCATCAGCGAACCACGCAAAGAGCTGTCTAAATACGCTCCCAAGATTACTACGATTCACGTTGACCCCGATAAGATTGCTAAAGTCATCGGCCCCGGAGGTAAGACGATTAAAAAGATTGTCGACGAAACCGGCGCGAAAATCGATATTGAAGAAAGCGGTCGCGTTTATATCGCCGCCATCAACAGCGAGTCGGCTAATATGGCTATCGATATGATCAACGGCATTACCGCCGAAGCCGAACCGGGCAAAATTTATACCGGTAAGGTAACCCGCCTAATGAATTTCGGCGCGTTCGTAGAAATTCTGCCGGGCAAGGAAGGCCTGGTGCATATTTCCCAACTGTCGACCGAGCATGTCGATAAAGTTGAGGACGTTGTTTCCGTGGGCGACGAAATCGTCGTTAAGGTAACGGAAATCGACGCTAAAGGCCGTATCAATCTGTCCCGCAAGGCAGTACTGATGAAAGGCATGCAGAAATAAAATTTCTCATTCGTAAGCAAAATAATATAAAGGCTCTCCTAGGATTAGGGGAGCCTTTTCTATAAGGAGGACGCTATGAAAGTCAGAGGTTTTGAAAAAATAACTAAATATGCCGCAGTGGATTTTCCCCTGCCGGAGCGCAAGACGGAGCTTAGCGCAGGCTATGATTTCTGCCTGCCGGAGGAAGTGACGCTGGAGCCGGGCAAGCTGCAGCTTGTGCCCACGGGCGTAAAGGCATATATGCAGGCAGGCGAGTATTTGGGTATGCATATTCGCAGCAGCATGGCGGTGAAGAAGCGTATCATGCTAGTGAATAACGTGGGCATTATCGACGCCGATTATTATAATAACGCCGATAACGAAGGGCATATTATGCTGGCACTGCTGAATATGGGCGAAACGGCTGTGACCTTGCCTAAGGGCGAGCGTGTGGCCCAGGGCATTTTTTATAATTACCTGACTGCGGACGGCGACGAGCAGGCTGCCAAGGCAGTACGCGGCGGGGGCTTCGGCAGCACGGGGCGGTAAGTGAAATTTGACGCTGGTGCTGAAAAATGCTATGCTTTAAGCAGTAAATGATTAGAACAAGTACGGAGGTGACAGCTATGCAGAAAGGCATATTACAGGATTTAGTGCAGGGGATTCGTCAGGCCGTGCCGAATAAATTAGTAAGTATTATTTTGTATGGCTCTGTCGCCCGTGGTACGGCAACGGCGGAGTCCGATGTGGATATTGCTATTATTATTGATGGCAAGATGGATGCAGCTACGGAAGACGCCTTATCTGACGTTATTGTAGATTTGAATTTGAAGTACGACAGAGTTTTTTCAGTAGTGGATATTGACCTTGCCGAGCTGGCGCAGTGGGGCAAAACGCTGCCTTATTTGAAAAATGTGCAGAATGAGGGAGTAGTGCTATGGAAAGCAGCGTAATTGATTTGTCTAAATACCGTTTAGCTCGCAGTAGGGAAAATTTACACGACGCTTGGATTTTGCTGGACGTAGGCAGTTATAAATCGTCTGTTAACAGATCCTATTACGCTATCTTTCATTGCCTGCGGGCAGTGACGGCTCTTGATAATTTTGATTCCAGCAAGCATTCTGGTATAATTGCTTTCTTCAATCTGCATTATGTTAAAACCGGGATATTTGATAAGGCTGTTTCTAAAATTTTGGATAAGGCCTATCGGTGGCGAGAAAAAGCAGATTATAAGGACTACGAAGAGGTAACTAAAGCTCATGCAGAAGAGCAGCTTGTGAATGCAGAAAAAATTTTAGCTGTCATAGAGCCTTATTTGCAGGAGCGTTGGCGAGTTGAAGAACAACATTAGCCAGTGTTTCTGTAACAAATTTACACTATACGCATGTACTCTGATTTTGTTACATTTGTATTTGACAAACGCTGCTGTGCGTAATATAATTTTGCTAATGACAAACCATTAAGATAGAGGCGCGGAAAGCATCAGTAGTCTGCGGAGCGGGAGCTGGGAAGCAGGCGAAAGGGCTAACGCCGAAGTGCAATGGCAGCCGTGCCGTTGTGCTGGGCCGTCAGTGAAAGCTGCCGGACTGTCGCTGCAAAAGCAGCGGAGGGCTATCTCAGCTATGGTATGAATGAAAAAGCATGCTTACCGTTGAGATATGTAAACTAATATCTCAACGGTTTTTTGTTAAAGTAACGTAAGGAGTTGAATTTATTTATGATCAGGGTTTTGGTAAACGGCGCTTTAGGCCGTATGGGAGGCGAGGTTTGCAAAAAGGTTTGGGCAGAACCGGATTTAGATTTGGTTGACGTCGTTGATATTAAAGACGGCCAGGTTGCCCTGGGCGGCGGCGTAGTTTTTGGCGTGAATACCGATTTGGTCAAGGCCATTGAAAATGTTCGCCCGGACGTGGTAGTAGACTTTACCCGTCCCAACGTAGTTATGGATAACCTGCGCAAAATGCTGCCCTTGGGCGTACACGCCGTAGTCGGCACTACGGGCTTCAGCGACGCCGATTTGCAGGAAGTAGACGAGCTGGCGCGCGCTAATAATACCGCCGTGCTGATCGCGCCCAACTTTGCTTTAGGCGCAGTTGTAATGATGAAGCTGGCCTGCGAGGCGGCTAAATATTTCCCTAATGTGGAAATTATTGAAAAGCATCACGATAATAAGCTGGACGCTCCGTCCGGAACCGCTATTATTACCGCTCAAAAAATTGCCGAGGTGCGCGAGGCTATGCGTCAGGGACATCCCGACGAGCGCGAGACCATGGCCGGAGCCCGCGGCGCCGATTATGAGGGCATGAAGATTCACAGCGTGCGTTTGCCTGGTTACGTTGCTTCCCAAGAAGTCATTTTTGGCGGACAGGGAGAAACGCTGCACATCAGCACCGAGCCTGTAAGCCGCGAATGCTATATGCCGGGCGTGGCGTTGGGCTGCCGCAAAATTTTAGGCCGGACCGGTTTGGTTTACGGCTTGGATAAATTACTGTAATGAAGGAGAGGGCAAGGGTTATGAAAAAATATAACGTAGCAATTTTAGGCGCTACCGGCGCAGTAGGAAGCGAATTTTTAAAACTTATCGAAGAGCGCAAATTTCCGTTTGCCGAGCTACGCCTTTTGGCTTCTAAGCGCAGCGCAGGTAAGCAAATCGTTTTTATGGGAAAAACCTATACTGTGCAGGAGGCTACTAAAGATTCCTTTGACGGTATCGATATCGCACTGTTTGCCGGCGGCAGCATTTCCAAGGAATTCGCGCCTTATGCTGTAGAGGCCGGCGCGGTAGTTATCGACAATTCCAGCGCTTTCCGCATGGATCCGGAGGTGCCGCTGGTTGTACCCGAGGTTAACCCGGAGGATATTTTAAAGCATAAGGGCATTATCGCTAACCCCAACTGCTCCACCATCATCATGGTTATGGCCTTGAAGCCGCTGTACGATTTGGCGCGTATTAAACGCATCGTTGTCAGCACCTATCAGGCAGTTTCCGGCGCAGGTAAGGAGGGTATAGACGAGCTGACAGACCAGACTAAGGCTTACAGCGAGGGCCGCGAGATGGAGGCGCATATTCTGCCGTCCGCCAGTCTGGCTAAGCATTATCCCATCGCTTTCAACTTGATTCCGCAGATCGACGTTTTCCTTGATAACTTGTATACTAAAGAAGAAATGAAGATGGTCAACGAAACCAAGAAGATTATGCACGACGACGAGCTGCGCATCACCGCGACCACGGTGCGCGTGCCTGTTTACCGCAGTCACAGCGAATCTGTGAACATCGAATTTGAGCACGATTTGGATTTGGCGGATATGGCGAAGGCTATCGACACTTTCCCCGGCGTACAAATGCAGGACGATCCGCAGAACCAGATTTATCCCATGCCTTTGTATACCTCTGAAACTGACGATTGCTTCGTAGGCCGCCTGCGTCGCGACGAATCCAATCCCAATACCTTCAACCTGTGGGTAGTAGGCGACCAGATCCGCAAGGGCGCGGCGCTGAATACTTTGCAGATTGCTGAGGTTATGATTGCCAACGGCTGGCTCTAATCGCTTAGGCCGCCGATAATGCGCCATCTACTGTGTCAGCGCTCCTAGACGTACTTCTAGTACGCCGTCGTCGCGCTTTCTTGTATATGACGCATTCTATGCGGCCTTTAAATATTCATATATCGAGGAGAAAAATCTATGAAAATTATTGTACAAAAATTCGGCGGCACTTCCGTTGCCAGCGACGAAGCGCGTATTGCGGTTAAGGATAAGGTGCAGCAGGCGGTGCGCAAGGGCTATTCCCCGGTAGTCGTGGTTTCTGCTATGGGACGCAAGGGCGCGCCTTATGCTACGGATACGCTTATCGATACCTTAAAGAGCGTCAATCTTTCCGTCAATGTACGCGAGATGGATATGCTCATGTGCTGCGGTGAAATTATTTCCGCTTGCGTGATAGCCGCTACGCTGCAAAAATACGGCATCAACGCTATGGCGCTGACCGGCGGCCAGGCAGGCATTATTACCGATTCGCAGTTCGGCGCTGCCCGCATTAAAAATATCAATGTTTCCAATCTCATGCATTTGCTGGAGTCCGGCATCATTCCTGTTGTCTGCGGCTTCCAGGGCGTTACGGAAAATAATTTTAAGTTTACTACCTTGGGTCGCGGCGGCAGCGATACCTCTGCAGCAGCCTTAGGCGCGGCCTTGAAGGCTGATTTTGTGGAAATCTATACCGACGTGGAAGGCATTATGACCGCCGATCCGCGTTTGGTAAAAGAAGCCAATATTTTGCAGCAGATTTCCTACGCCGAGGTTTGCCAGATGGCGTACAACGGCGCGAAGGTTATTCATCCCCGCGCTGTAGAAATCGCTATGAGCAGCAATATCCCCATGTATGTTAAATCTACCTTCAGCGACGCGCCGGGTACGCTGATTACCAGCGAATCCAACGGACGCCGCAACGGTTCGGAAATTGCCATCAACGAATCCTGCGTCAGCGGCGTGGCTCATCTCAGCGATTTGGCGCAGTTTCGCATCGAGCTCAATCCTGCTGATTTCGCTGCCGGGCGTAATCTCTTTGAGGATTTGGCCGACGCCGGCATCAGCGTGGGCAGCCTGAACCTGTCGGAAAAGGAGGCCATGTTCGCCGTATTTTCACCGGATGTAGAGCATACCTGTAAGGTGCTGGAAGAAACCGGCTTTAAATATGCCTGCAATACTAAATGCGCCAAGGTTTCGGTAGTAGGCAGCGCTATGCGCGGCGTACCGGGAGTTATGGCTAATTTTGTATCCGCGCTGGCTTCTAAAAATATCGCTATTTTGCAGACCATGGATTCGGATACGACGATTTCCGCTATCATTAAAGAGGAGCGTCTGGTGGACGCTGTTACGGCGCTGCATCATGCTTTCAAATTATAAAATATTTAGCTTGCACTAATGTGGGGTTCAATAAATAAAGAGGTGTAAATTCCATGACAAAACCGTATTTTGGAAGATTATTAACCGCAATGGTAACGCCGTTTAACGAGGACGGCAGCGTTAATTATGAAGCTGGCTGCCAGCTGGCCGATTGGCTGCTGGCTAACGGCACCGATGGACTGGTAATTGAAGGCTCTACCGGCGAAGCTGCGACTATGACGATGGAGGAAAAAATTAAATTTATGGAGACCATCGTTAAGCATATCGGCGGCCGCGCGCCCATTGTAGCAGGCGCAGGCACCAACTGCACTGCCAGCACCATCGAGCTGGCGCAGGCTATGGAAAAATGCGGCGTGGACGGCTTGCTGGTAGTGGGACCATATTATAATAAGCCGACTCAGGAGGGCTATTATCAGCATTTTGCCGCCGTGGCCAAGTCTGTTAAGCTGCCCATTATCGTTTATAATGTTCCGGGCCGCACCGGCTCCAATATCGCGCCGGCGACTATTGCCCGTCTGGCTGCGGATTTTGCTAATATCGTAGCTGTGAAGGAGGCTGCCGGTAATGTGGCGCAAACTGCCGAGCTGTACCGCGTGCTGCCGGAAAGAATTTCGATTTACAGCGGCGACGACGGCTTGATTCTGCCCTTTATGGCTGTGGGCGCCTGCGGCTTGATTTCCGTATTGGCTAACTGCAACGGCCGTATTTTGCAGGACGTTATGCAGGCCTACAGCGAAGGCCGCGTGCAGGACGCCGCTGAATTGAATAAAAAAATGGTGCCGCTGGCTAAGGCTATGTTTATGGAAAGCAATCCTATTCCCATCAAGGCTGCCGTTACTAAGGTTACTGGCATTCCGGCGGGCGCGCCGCGCTTGCCGCTGACTCCTATCAGCGCTGAGGCCGAGGCTAAGCTGGACGCCGTTCTGCGCGAGTACGGCATGGTAAAATAAAATGAGCAAGCTGGTAGTTATTCTTCAGTGCGAGCATGTGCAGAAGCGCTGCTGCGGTTATAACTGCACCCATGCGTTTTACAGCAGGGAGGGCAAATTTGCCGGTTACGGGGAGGATACGCGCTATATGTCCTTTACTTGCGGTGGCTGCTGCGGCGCGGGGCTTTCCGTAAAGCTGGAAAATCTCAATAAGCGCTTGCGCCGCTTTAAAGAAAACGATCAGGAGGTTATCGTACACTTATCCTCCTGCATGGTCAGCGACAATTATCATAAAGCTCCCTGTCCCCATGTGGATTATATTATGAATCTGCTGGCTAAAAAGGGCTTCACGGTTGTTAAGGGGACGTATATTTCCAAGACTGCCGAAAAGAAGCGCGAGGCCGGTATTTATCAACGACTGGACTAGACTGCGCGCGTTTGGGCCTTGATTCTTAAAATTTTATACAGTAAAAAGATTTGCGCGGCCAATGTCAGCTTGACAAACGCCGCGCAGTTTTATATACTATGTGTTAAGCTGAGATAAAGAGGAGTAACCTGCAAGCTTAGCGAGCCGTGAGGGTGCAAGACGGCAAGAGCGGGCGAAGGCGCTTTGGAGCTGTAAAAACATATGGATTGAGGCGGGCTGCATTTTGCAGTCAAGCAGGGTGGAACCGCGGAGTTCGCATACAGGCATCTCCGTCCCTGTAACAATAAGTTACCGGGACGAAGGTGCTTATTTTATTTGCCGCAGGGCGGCTGGTAAGCAATCGTCTTTGTAACAACAATACGCATACTGATAGTAGGAGGCAGAACATGGATTTTCAAACAATTATTTTGAAACTGCAAAAATTCTGGGCTGAGCAGAAGTGCATCATGGCGCAGCCCTACGATGTGGAAAAGGGCGCAGGCACGATGAACCCTTCCACCTTTTTGCGCGTACTGGGACCCGAACCCTGGCGCGTGGCTTATGTAGAGCCATCCCGCCGTCCGGCGGACGGCCGCTATGGCGACAACCCCAACCGTTTGTTCCAGCATCATCAATTTCAGGTTATCGTGAAGCCTTCCCCTGAAAACATTCAGGAGCTGTACCTGAAAAGTTTGGCCGAGCTGGGCATTCATCAGGAGGAGCATGATATCCGTTTCGTAGAAGATAACTGGGAATCTCCGACTTTGGGCGCCTGGGGCCTGGGCTGGGAGGTTTGGCTGGACGGCATGGAAATCACCCAGTTCACCTATTTCCAACAGGTGGGCAGCATCGACGTGAAGCCCGTAACCGTAGAAATTACCTATGGTCTGGAGCGCTTGGCAATGTATATCCAGGGCGTGGAGAATGTTTTCGATATTAAATGGGTGGATGATATTACTTACGGCGACGTATTCCACACCAACGAAGTAGAACAGTCCTATTATAATTTCCAGGTAGCCGATACGGCGTTACTCTTCGATTTGTTTGATAAGTATGAAGCCGAGGCTAAACGCGTTATCGAACTGGGTTACATCCGCCCGGCTTACGATTATGTGCTGAAATGTTCGCATACCTTTAATCTGCTGGATTCCCGCGGCGCTATCAGCGTCAGCGAGCGTACCGCCTATATCGGCCGCGTGCGCGCTATGGCCCGCCTGTGCGCCGCCGCTTATGTGGAGCAACGTGAAAAAATGGGCTTCCCGCTGCTGAAGAAAGGGGAGAAATAATAATGGAAAAATTACTTTTTGAAATTGGCACTGAAGAAATTCCCGCAAAGTTTATGCCCGGCATTTTGGCGCAGCTGCAAGAGATGGCCGCAAAAAAGATGGGCGAGCTGCGTATTCCCTTTGAAGAGGTGAAGGTGTACGGCACTCCGCGTCGCATGACCTTTATTGCCAGCGGCGTTGCCGAAACCCAGGCTGACAGCACGGTAGAAGCAAAAGGCCCGTCCGCGAAAATCGCTTTCGTCAACGGCGCTCCCTCCAAGGCTGCATTGGGCTTTGCCCGCGGTCAGGGCGTGGACGTTAAGGACTTGGTTGTCCGCGATAATTATGTTTACGCCGTTAAGCATTTAGCCGGCGCTCCGGTTAAAGATTTACTGCCGGATTTGCTGTTGGATATTCTTACCAGCCTGACCTTCCCCAAGAATATGCGTTGGGCAGACCACGAATTTAAATTTGTACGTCCTATCCGCTGGCTGGTAGCTTTGTTTGGCGACGAAGTTATCCCTGTGGAAATTACCGGCGTTAAGTCCGGCAAATTCAGCCGCGGCCACCGCTTCCTGCGTCCTTCCGCTATTGGCGCCGCTAAGGAACACGATTCGGTGCTGGACGCCGCGAAAGCTGTTTTCGATAAAGCGGCCAGCAAGGTTAAAAATACTGTGGCTTCCGCAGTTATCGGCACCTATGGCGCAGTGGAAATTCCTAACGCCGACGCTTACGAAAAAGTTCTGTACGATAATTTCGTAATGGTGGATCAGGACGCCCGCCGCGAGCTGATTCGCCAGCAGGTTACGGATTTGGCTGTGGCAGAAGGCGGTCACGCTGAGATTAACGAGGATTTGCTGGAGGAAGTAAATTATTTAGTTGAATGGCCTACTGCTTTGTGCGGCAAATTTGAAGAAAAATTCCTGGCTCTGCCTAAGGAGTGCATCATCACCCCGATGCGCGAGCATCAGCGCTACTTCCCGGTTTTGGCCGAGGATGGCAGCCTGCTGAATAAATTTATTACCGTGCGCAACGGCGGCAGGGAGCATTTGGAAATCGTAGCTCACGGCAACGAGCGCGTACTGCGCGCCCGCTTGAGCGACGCGGAATTCTTCTTTAATGAAGACCGCAAGCATTCCTTGGCAGACCGTTTGGAAAAACTCAAGACCGTTTCCTTCCAGGAAGGCTTGGGCAATATGAATGATAAGAGCAAGCGCTTGGTACAGGCTGTCAATATGTTGATGATAGCGATTAATGCCAAGGTTAATAAGGAAGAGCTGGAACGCACCGCGCTGCTGTGCAAATGCGATTTGGTCACCGGTATGGTTGTAGAATTTACCGAGCTGCAGGGCGTTATGGGCCGCGAATATGCTAAGCTGGACGGCGAAGCTACGGCTGTAGCGACTGGTATTTTCGAGCATTATCTGCCGCGCTTTGCCGGCGACGAGCTGCCCAAGACGGATATTGGCCGTATCGTAGGCATTGCCGACAAGCTGGATAATATCTGCGCTACCTTCAGCCGCGGTCTGGCTCCCACCGGTTCTCAGGATCCCTATGCGCTGCGCCGTCAGGCTTTGGGCATTATCAATATTTTGCTGGATGCTAACTATCACATTTCTATGTACAAGGTTTTGGCAGGCTGCTTGTATCTGTTGAACATTGCGCCGGAGCAGACCGGCAAGCTGGTGCCGCAGATCGGCGAATTTTTGAAGCAGCGCCTGCGTAATATGCTCATTGATCAGGGCATTCGCTACGACGTAGTGGACGCTGTGCTGGCAGAAGAACGCAACGACGATTTTGCCGACCTGTACGCCCGCGCCGTCGCCCTCAATAAATTTGTGGCCGGCGAAGAAGCGCTTGCCGCAATTCAGGCCGCTGCCCGCGTGGCAAATCTGTGCAAAAAGATGGAAACGGAAACCGCCATCAATCCGCAGCTTTTTGAAGCCGAAGCGGAAACTGCGCTGCATAATGCAGTTCAGAGCGCCAGCAAGGAGGTTTTGGCCGCATCCGTGAAATACGATTACGCAACCGTGCTGGCAGAAGCAGTGAAGCTGGTTGCGCCCATCAATAAATTCTTTGACGACGTTATGGTTATGGCCGAGGACGAAAAGGTGAAGAATAACCGTCTGGCGCTGCTGTCCGCAGTTAAGGATGTGACGCATGCGGTTGGCGATTTGAATTTAATCGTCCAATAAAAGCGTTATAAGCGCCATTATACTTCGCCGCAATTTGTAAACTTACCGAATAAAATTTTTATAAAGATTAGGAGAATACGAATGGAAAAAATGAAAGCTGAAGCAAAAGCTCTCGTGGAAATGCAAAACGAATATCTGCAGTTGACCAGCAAAAATCCTGTTGAAATGTGCCACGACGATTTCCTGAGAGCGGAAGAGCTGAATGTACAAATTAAAGACGCTACTAAGGTAATGGCAGCTCTGGCTATCGAATTTGTCGGCTACCATAAGGACGCTAACGGTTTGTGGGTAGAATAATAGAACTTCAATAGCGTTTTATAAAATTTGCGCTTGGGAAACGGTACGGCTTTGCGGCTGTGCCGTTTCTTTTTATGTGCCGCCGTGATATAATTTTAGAAGAAAAATTATGATTTATTAGGAGCGTGGCTATAGATGAAAATGCAGATACCAGTAAAACAGGGCGACAGTATCGCCGTGCAGATTACCGGCTTGGGCAGCAGCGGCGAGGGCGTAGGCAAATACGAAGGCTTTACCGTTTTTGTGCAGGGCGCGCTGCCGCAGGAAACGGTGCAGGCTACCGTTACGCTGGTCAAAAAAAGCTATGCGGTAGGCCGCTTGGACGTCGTTCTGGAGGCGTCGCCGGAGCGGGTGGAGCCGCTTTGCCCCGTATATAAGGAATGCGGCGGCTGTCAGCTGCAGCATTTGAGCTATAAAGGCCAACTGGAATGCAAGCGTCAACAGGTGCAGGACGCTTTAAGCCGCATTGGCCATGTGGAGGCAGAGGTGCTGCCGGTTTTAGGCGCGGCCAACCCCTGGACTTACCGCAATAAGATGCAGTTCCCTGCGGCGGTCAGCGCCGAGGGTACGCTGAGCATCGGCTGTTATGCCGCGGCAACTCACAGCGTAGTCGATACGGACGGCTGCATGATTCAGCAGGAGGCCAATAATCAGGTGCTGCTGACGGTGCGCAAATGGATGAATCGTTTTGACGTCAGCGCTTACGACGAAAAAACCGGCAAGGGTTTGGTGCGCCATGTGATGGGACGCGTAGGCGTACACAGCGGTCAGGTGATGGCGGTGCTGGTGACTTCTGCTTACGATATACCTCACCGCAAGGAGCTCATCCAATGGCTGACAAAGTACGTGCCCGGCTTGGTGAGCGTGGTGCAGAATATTAATAAGAAGCCGACCAATGTGGTTATGGGCAGCAAAACGCGGGTTTTGTACGGCGACGAAAAAATTAAGGACAGCCTGGGCGCGATAAGCTTTAATATTTCGCCCCAATCCTTTTTTCAGGTGAACAGCGAGCAGGCGGAAAAGCTGTACAATAAGGCGTTGGAATTTGCCGGTTTGAGCGGCGGCGAGACCGTGGTGGACGTGTACTGCGGTACGGGTACGATTTCGCTGTACTTGGCCAAGCACGCCAAAAAGGTTTACGGTATAGAAATTGTTGCTCCGGCTATCGAGGACGCTAAGAAAAACGCTTTGGAAAATAACTGCAGTAACGCGGAATTTATTTTGGGCGACGCGGCGGCGGAGCTGCCTGCGTTGTTGGCAGGCGGTGTGCGGCCGGACGTGATTGTGGTGGACCCGCCCCGCGCGGGTTGCGAGGAAAAGGTGCTGGCCGCTATGGCGGGCGTAGGGCCGCAGCGCATTGTCTATGTGTCCTGCAATCCGGCGTCGCTGGCCCGCGACTTAGCCTTTTTGGAGCAGTATGCCTACAAAGCACTGGTAGCGCAGCCGGTGGATATGTTCCCAATGACGAGCCATGTCGAGACGGTCGTGTTGATGTCAAGGGTCATCCCGTCCTGAGATGGATGATGGATAACATCTTCATCCGGCAGGACCCGGCGGGCAACATCAAGGCGGATAAGGAAAAGTCCACGGAGAAAATTGACGGCGCAATCGCAACGATCATGGCTCTTGACCGTGCCATCCGCTGCGGAAACGAATCTCATGAGAGCGTATATGACTCCCGTGGAATTCTATTTATCTGACCCTTGCATAAAATACCCTTAAAAGCGGAAGAATAATAAGGGGAAACTCGGCAGAAACTTAGCTTTTCCCTTAAAATGATTATAATTTAAGGGAAAGCAAGAGGAGGTAAGGGAATGCGAGAGTTCAACTACTCATTGATCAAAGATAAAAAGTGGGACTCGGAACTTCTGAGTCTTGTTGCTGCCATCTATAAAGAGGCAGGAAAACAGGAGATGTATTTGAAGCAGAGACCGGAGGAACTTGAAAAGCTGGTGGAGATCGCCAAGATTCAAAGTACCGAGGCATCAAATGCCATAGAAGGCATTGTCACCACAAATACGCGCATCAGACAGATCGTAGAGGAGAAAACAACTCCAAGGAACCGGGATGAGCAGGAAATCGCTGGTTACAGGGATGTTCTGAGAATTATCCACGAGAGCTTTGATACGATCCAGATCACGCAGAATTATATTCTTCAGCTGCACAAGATCCTCTACAGCCACATGAATAATCCCGTGGCCGGAAGGACGAAAACAGTACAGAACTATATCAGCGCAACATATCCCGATGGTCATACAGAGACGCTTTTTACTCCGCTTGCTCCATACGAGACGCCGGAGGCGCTTGACAGGCTTTGCGAAGAATACAACCGGGTCATAGGAAATCTGGAACTTGAACCGCTGATCGCGATTCCGGTGTTCATACACGATTTCCTCTGTATCCATCCCTTCAATGACGGAAATGGCCGTATGAGCAGACTGCTCACTACGCTTTTGCTTTACAGGAGCGGTTTTTATGTGGCTTGAATTGTCAAGTCAATTGCAACACTACGCCAAAGAAAACCTCATAGGGAGACTTCCAACCAAGGCATTTGCGTGGACGTCGATTTAGTTTTGCGGTGAAGGTGGTGAAATGGTTATCATCGAAGGTTTCTAAATCGATTGATTTTGGGCAGTATTCGCGGATGAGTCCGTTCGTATTTTCGTTGGTTCCTCGTTCCCATGGTGCATGTGGTTTAGGAAAATAGAACTGTAACCCATTCATAGCCTCTGTGATTTCTGAATGTCGAGAAAACTCTTTGCCTCTATCTGGTGTGACGGAGGCGATCTTCTCGGAAGGAAGCTGTTGTAGAAGCTCAATGATCCCATCTCTGACATATATTGAGTTTTTCTTGGGGATCTTCTTGAGAAGAAGATAACGCGATTTCCTGTCAGCCATAGTAATCATACACGAAGAACCTGTTTTACCAGCAACAGTATCTGCCTCCCAGTGTCCCAGTTCACTTCTATCATTAGCTTCTTCTGGTCGTTCTTCAATGGGATTGCTGATTTTGAGTTTACCTCTGGTTTCTTCTGTACCTTTCTTGTGGCGAGTTTTGCCGCGGTGCCGCAGTTTGCGAACAACACCGCGTTCACCGTGGGACAATTTCTTATCGTCGAACATTCTGGAGTAAATTGCACGATATATTGTCGAGTAACTTACCTGAATAGTGTTGTTTTCCTCCTTCAATCGGTTAGCAATTTGCTCGGGAGACCATTGTTCTTCGAGAAACAGTCTTTTTACAAGTGCTTTGGCAGCAGGATCCGCTAATACTTTTTTAGGACAACAGCGCTTCCTTCTGGCCCGATACTTTCCCTCTGCTTGAGAAGGCGAATACTCATTCTTTGTTTTATTCCTCTTCAGTTCTCTACTGATCGTTGAAGCTGCTCTGCCGAGCGCGGCAGCAATTGCACGAATTCCTTTGCCTTCACCTCTCATAAACAGTATACTTTCTCGTTCTCTTGTGCTAAGATGATGATAGTGATCCATAGTTGTCTCCTTTTCTGGTAGTCCGCAAACACCATTGTAAAGGATTCTCCGCTATGGGTCACTATTTCTTTTGGTTGTTGCACTTAGATTGTAAATTCAAGGGGGAAATATATCTCACTTGAGGCAAAGATAGCGAAGAACAAAGACTTGTATTATGATGCACTTTCTGCCTCACAGGACGGATGGCATGAAGGAGAAGATGATCCGGTTCCATTCATCAAGTATCTGCTGGGAACAATACTTGCTGCCTACAGAGACTTTGAGGATCGATTTGCATTGGTGGAAACAAAGAAATCTGCCCTTGAAACCGTGAGACTTGCCACAAAAAACAAGATCGGTCGTTTTACCAAACAGGACATCAGGGAACTTTGTCCGTCGCTCAGCGTCAGCTCTGTTGAGGGCGCACTGCGGAAGATGGTGGCTTCCGGTGAACTGGAACGTGAGGGCAGCGGAAAAAACACCTGCTATTACAGAACAACATGAGAGCATACCCTTAAGAATGCAAACTTTCCATTAAAACAATTAGGATTATAAGGGAAACAGAATCGATATAAGAGAAAGCATCTACCTGATTACACAGGCAGGTGCTTTTTTCATGCGCAAAACGAAAGGAGTGGACTTGTTCCGCCAGAGAGAATTCTTGAGGCGATCGGCAAATTTGCCACCCATATAAAAAATCCTTTGAACAGAAAAACAGGGTTGAACCGTTGAATGTTTCACGATTCAGCCCTGTTTTTATACTTTACTCTTCTTTATCCTTAGATGGCCGCAGGCAATATTTCACATAATGTACGGCAGCGGCGAAAATCAGCATATAACCTAAAAGCTCAGTGCTTTCTTCCATAAAATTTTTTGTGTTCTCGCTGAACTTTACGTCTGCTACAAATAAACCCAGCTCACGCATGCCGAATAAGCGCGAAATGACAAGTACGACCAATAGCCCCCTAGTCAACATGCCGTAAGAGCGGGTGCGCATAAATTCTGCCAGCGTCCTTGCCGTTTCCGCCTTGCCCTTTTTCAACGCTGCATAAGAAAAGCCTGCTGCTGCCGCAACGGCAATATATTTCCAGGCACCGTGAAAAAGCAGGTCGAACAGCGCGTCCAGCTCGCGGATGAACATACAGAATAAAAATCCACTGACAAGTAACAGCCCGCCAGAATTTTTCTTTTTTGCCAAAAACAAAAAAATAGCGGCGCTGATAAACAGCAGCCCTTCCTGTGTAAATTCTGTAAAAGAAATTTCTGTGATTCTGCCGGATCTCGTAATATCAATTTTCGCCAGCAACATCATTATCAGCACGCCAGCAACGCAGTAGGCAGACCGCATTAAAAAGTCTAAAAAACTGCGAATAATAAATTTCAAATCCTTATCCATATAAAGTAGACCAACTTTTCCAAGATTATTCCGGTGCAAACGCCGAGAAAGGCGAAAACGATCTTAATTTTACCTTAATTTTACGAAATTATATCATATTTTACATAAAAAAGCAAGGAATAAGTTGGTACGCTACATAAAAATAACCAACCAATGCTTAGTTTTCTAAACTAGCGTCGGTTGGTTATTTTTTTTGTAGGGCTTTAGCTACTGCGATGACAAGCGACAGCTGTTCTTCATTGAGCGTTGACAGAACTTGCGTCGCTTCGTGCAGCAGCAATGTTGAGGGATGGGGCGGTTCGGTTCCTTCAAAAAATTCTTTAGGAGTTATATTAAAGTATTCGCAGATATAAAACAGACCTTGAAGCGACGGCAGATTGAGCTTGTTTTCAATGCGATTGATGTAGTTGACGTTTTGCCCTATAGCCAGGCTCATTTCGCGGGCCGAAACCTTCTTTTCCTGCCGCAGCTGCATAATTCTGTTAGCTACAAAATCTTCATACATAGTGGCTTCCTCCGTACTCTCTCCATATTAATTATATGATATTTGTTGTGAAAAATAAGACAATAAAGATTGTAGTTTTGCTGTACAAACGCTTTTAAAGATTGTATAATGTAAGATGTGAAGTGTTAAAAATTGTATAGATGCATATTTAAAATGTTGAATATTGTAGATGAATAGAAGCGATTTACAACGTCAATTTTAAAGCTCCTACTAATGCTGTAGATTATATATGGATGGCAATAGTATGATTGATGGATATAAATAATGGAGGATTTGAATGATGAAAAAATTCTTTGGTTGAGGCAGTATATGGATTGGGTGGAATTTTATTAAACCTGCATAAATTTATTGGAAGGGTGATTATGTTGAAGGTTTTTATTTGTGCATTATTGGTTCTGGCAGTTAGTGCAAGCGCTTTTGCCCACAATCATGTATGGTATGATAGAACAGCAGGAATAGATAAATTAAAAAAGGTAGCTATTTTTCCTTTAAAGGGTGAAAAAAACTTTATTGGTGCGGAAGACTTATTGAAAGATTCTTTAACTAAAAATGCTAAAAATGTTTATTTTATGCTTTTAACACCAGATAATCAGTATATGAGCCTTATCGGTGAGCAAAATAAAGATTATGTGACTTTGCTAAATGACTTCACTACTGAAGCTGCGATAGGCCAAACTGTTAAGGAAAAAACTGGTGCAGATGCTTATTTAGTATGCAATATACGTGAAAATAGAGTGCAGCAAGATTGGTCGCCGGAAAAAATTTGTGAAGTGGATATGAGAAGCTACACGGAAACAGTCGGCGGCGCGGAAGGTTATAGAAGATATAATGAGAGCTCTTGGACTGAGCTTCATACAATTCCCGGCCAATATGTCTATTTGAATTTTTTGGATTTGGAATATACATTATATGATACGCAGGGAAATAAAATAATGTTGCTTCAACATAGAACTCAAGGATATGACACTAATGAAGAAGAACAATTCCGAAGCCTATTGACAGAATTTGCCAAAGAATTTAAACGGGTAAGAAAGAATAAGGAGAAGTGAACCGTATGCAAATAATTAAGAATATAATAGTGAGATTGTTGATTAGCGGATTTTGCTTGGGAATTCCTAGCATCTGCTTTGCTGTTTCACCGCAGTTAGCACAGGCAGAGCAATTAGGGTTTGGGCATATCGCCATGCCGGATAATATAGCTGGCGATGAGTTTGCAGTTAAGGCTTTGTACTTTACTTTAAAAGAAGAAGCAAAAGCAATTAAGGGGCTTGCGATTAATTATGATGGAAAAAATAAGACACCAGATGATGTAAGAATAGAGGTTTTCATCGAAAAATACGTTTTGGAGGCTACTTGGTTTGAACCTAGAGCAGAGGCAAGGGATAGAGTCGTTTGGGAAGATGAACAGAAATGGAAGGACGGCAAAGGCAAAGAGCATAAAATGACTACCAAATATTATGAATCTGAAATTTATGATCATCTAGGACAATATTCTTTCTTAGCTATAGTCAGAGGAACATTTAATTTGGTCGATGTAAAATCAGGGGCAGT
This sequence comes from uncultured Phascolarctobacterium sp., assembly GCF_905212365.1. Lineage (GTDB taxonomy): Bacteria > Bacillota > Negativicutes > Acidaminococcales > Acidaminococcaceae > Phascolarctobacterium_A. The sequence continues at coordinate 26,958 of NZ_CAJMEH010000007.1, read as the reverse complement.
TTTAGTGCAGTATAGTGGAAGTGAATATAACGATAAAGAAATAGATGCTTACACTAGTTTAGTAAAAAAATTTTATAAACAGGTTAATAAAGAAATAAAGGATAGTAAAAAACAATATAATTAATAATGCTGTATAGGGTTATTATTTTGCTTTACGGCAATTTAATATAAATTTTTTAAGAAAGGGGATTAATGATGAAAAAATTAATTGTTTTGGGTGCTTTTGCAGTATTATGTAATATCACCTTAGGACAAGCTTCTGTTGCTTGTGCGTCGGAAATAAAACCTTCAAATATTATTTCTGTGCATGATGAAGCGTATAGTATGTGGCCACGTTTAAGAGATGCAATACTTGGCAGGCCGCCTAAAGATCCACCGCCACCACCACCGTATGTATCGCCACCGCGACCGCCTTATGGAGAAGGAAGAGTTCCGCCTCCACCTCCACCTCCACATAGGCCTATAGCTCCGCCACCGCCTCCGCCTCCACATAGGCCTATAGCTCCGCCTCCTCCACGTAGGCATATAGTTCCGCCACCTCCTGTACATAAGTCAATGCCTCATAAAAGACCGGCACCGGTAAGACGGCCTGCACCGCCTCCAAGGCCAGTTATTCGCAGATAGGTGGAGCTTTACAACACTGTATGGCTAAGTCCTTGGAGAGGGACTGTAAATACTACTACGTTTATAATATGAGGATGAGAAACATTATGAATATGCATAATAAAGGGCTGATAGCCGCAGCTGTTTTGGGACTAGCTTTATCCTTTAGCAATGTATACAGCACTCCCGCTATAGCAGCTCCTGCTGAAACTAGCGTTTCTGTTAATGTCCACGTACAACAAGAAGCTACTATTGATTGGACCAAAGGCGCAGAATCTGCTGCTACTGCTACTGGGTTGGGCTTTCCGCCGGACAATGTTGGTAATCGCGGCCATGTATTAGCAAGACGTGCTGCAATTGTAGACGCCTATCGTCTGTTGGCAGAAACTATCCAAGGCGTACAAATTGATTCTGATACTACCATCGAATCTATGGTATTACAAAGTGATACGGTTAAAGCAAGGGTAGCCGCTTTAATTAAAGGTGCTCGTATTGTTGACGAAGGCGCAAACGAAGACGGCAGCTATTTTGTAAAGGTGAGCGTACCTTTATTTGGCGTCGGTAAGAGCGTTGCCAATGCTGTACTGCCGGAAGCAACGAAAAACGTTGTGTCGCAACCTGCCGCTAAGGTTGACGAAAAAACTACCCCTCTGACTAAAGAAGAAATTAAAGAAGTAAGATCTGTAACTTATACCGGCGTTATTGTGGACGCTTCAGGTATGGGCTTAGAGCCTACTTTTTCTCCGGTGATTATGGATACCAACGGTAGAATAATTTACGGTATGCAGAATATCGATAAAGATATGGCGATTTCTCAAGGAATGGTTGAATACGCTACCGATTTGCAAACCGCAACTGGCGGTACTACTCGCGCCGGCGCTAACCCGTTAGTAGTAAGCGCTACTACCGTCAAGGGCGGCGTGAACTCCATTAATCCTGTAAATGTTGTCGTGTCCGTAGAAGATGGCGATAAAATTTTATTAGCTAACGAGCAAGCTGATATGTTTGGAAAGTGCGCCGTTGTTTTTTTAAAATAACGTAATTTACTAGAAAAGAGGAATATTCTTGTAATTACTCAAGATTATTCCTCTCTTCATTATACAAGAGGTGAAGCTCATGAAATTTTATGGGTTATTACTAGCTAGTTTTTTTTAGTAGGTACACCTTCTTTTTGCGAAGCTGATCTTACACCTGCGAAAGCTGATAGTATTACGCAACAGAATATTAATGTTGGTATGCAATATTTCAATGGCGCATATGAAGCGTATTTTGCCGCTAAAAATTCTGTCAGTATGGCGCAGGCAGGCAATTTTTATGCGCAGGCTATTGCTGACGCAGCAAAAGCTAATACTATTGAGCCTGAAAATATTTCTTATATTGCGCTCTCTATGCAAATTTATCGCGGTAAAGGGGTTTTACCATATGCAAAAAGTGCTTTTTTGCGCGCTGAAAAATTGTTGCAGGATAGGTTGAAATTGAGTTCTAGCGATGTGGGCGCATTGTTGGATTATGCTATTTTGTGTAAGGCCGGAGATATGACGTATAGGCCGGAGCAGACAGAGTATCATCTGAAATCGCAAAGATTAGCTCAGAAAGTATGCTCCTTATTAATAGCGGATAGTAGCGCTGAAGCTTATTGCGCCAAAGCGATGGCCAATTTAGTTTTAGGGAACGAGAAGCAGTTTTTAACATTGTTGAAAGCAAGCGCTCAAGGAAATCATGATTTAATAATCAATCGCTTTTATTTGACTTTGTATGAGAATACCATAGAGCAAGATACTTGGTTGTGGCCTGTAGCTGACAAGTATTTACAAAATGAGTTTTTATTATATTATTTATGCGATCTTGGTAGGCCATATAAATTTTAAATGGTGAGGTGTTTATGATGAAAAAGACAATGAGAATTATTTTGTCCTTATTAATGTTATCCATAATGTTGTTGGGTTGTTTTAGCTGTGAGGCAGCTAAAAAAACGGTTGCTGTAATGGCAGTAGAAAATACAATTGGGAGTAGTTATGGCCGCCAAGCTGCACAAGACTTAGAAAGTGCTTTGACTACGATTTTAGTACAAAGCGGCAACTATAATGTTGTAGAGCGTAGACAGATTGATCATGTATTGCACGAACTGAATCTGCATATCACAGGGCTGATTAGCGGAGATACAGCTATTCAGTTTGGCAATATGCTAGGAGCAGATTACACTATAGTAGGTAATGTGATGTTAGCTGATTTTGAGCGTTTTAATAATTATCTTTATAAAGGGCACAAGGCTAAGGTTAAATTTAATTTTAAATTTATAGATAATAACACAGGCGAAGTTAAGATAGCTGAAATCGTTGAAGGTTCCGATACGGTTAGTGAATTTGAAAATACCTATCCTGATCAAAATATTATGCTGGCCAATGCAGCTGGAGATGTAGCTAAAAAAATAGCAGGTTTTATGGAAGGCATCAATCCGCTTTCTGGCCTTGTAGTGAGCGTTACCGAAGATCAAGTATATATTGATATTGGTAGCAATAACGGCGTTCATAAAGGTGATAATTTTATTATTTATAAAGAAGGCAAGCCAATTAAGCATCCTGTAACGGGTAAAATTATTACCGTACAGAAGGAATTTTTAGGCGCGTTAAAAATTGAAGATGTGGAAGCTGATTTTTCTGTTGGTAAAATTACTAAAAGGAAGGGTATCATTGCTACTGGCTGTAACGTAAAGAGAGGCAAATAAAATGAAGAGATTTATTTATATTTTAGCATTTGCCTTGTCTATATTATTATCTAGTAATGTCTTTGCAAAAAATATTACTACTACAGGCGTAGGCGTAACAGAAGCAGAGGCTACTGATGACGCTTTGCGTAACGCGTTAGAAAATGCAGTTGGCGTTCTGATAGATTCAGAAACTATTGTAGAAAATAACACACTTTTAAACGATAAAGTTTATGCTACTAGTAGAGGATTTATAAATTCTTATCAAGTAGTCGGCACACAGAAAAATGTCGACGGGTGGTGCGTGACTGTTAATGCCGAAATCGACGTTAATCAAAATTCTAAGTTGATGGATCAGTTGACAGTGCTAGGCTTGATCGATAATTTGCTGCGTAATCCTAAAATTGCCGTTATAATTCCAGAAAGGCATCTTGCCTATCGTATTCCTGATCCCGCAGGGGAAACGGCTGTGGTGAACGCATTTATTGCTGCTGGCTTTGATAACATGGTGGACATTAGCCAGGATAGGATGCGTTATAATAGTCCGTTTAATTTAACCGATGATGATTTACGCGCTCTAGCTAATTCTATGCAAGCGGATATTCTTGTAGTAGGCGAAGCGTTTAGCGAGGGCATTGGCGATGTCGGGCAATTCTTGCCTAAAGGCAGGCGGACTGGAACATTGAGCTGCCGTGCTCGCGTAGAAGCGAAAATGTATATTGCTCGTACGGGACAGATTATAGCTGCTGATGGTAAATATGGTTCAGCTGTAGATGTTTCTGAAGCTATAGCTTCGAAGAAAGCCTTAGCTGTTGCCGGTAAGGAAATGGGCGAATATTTGTCGGATAAATTGCTGGAATTAGCGGCAGGTAACAGGCGCAGAGTGGAATTAATAGTCATGACTTCTGGATATGAAAAACTTGATTCAATACAACAAGCGTTGAATAATATTAAAGGTGTAAAGAATGCAGATTTAAGTGACTATACTAGTGGTAAAGCTGTTTTTACCATGCGATATGGCGGCTCACCGCAGACACTTTTCAATAAAATAAAAGAAAATGTGGAATGCCATGTAGAATTACGTTCTTCGGCTTATAATGTGCTTACTATTGCAGCATGGTAAAAGTGATAAGTCTAATGGTGTGATGTCAATAGGAGAATGAAAAGAAATTTTCAATCAGGAAAGGTGTAAACTCGGGCAAAACAGGAAAAAAGTGTACACTAACCAAAGCCCTGCCTACTGCGTTTTTTCAACAGGGCCTGTTACACCGGGAAGCGGCTGCGGAAATCAGCCCTCAGGCGGGATATACAGGCGGTTGTCCTTCAGCAGTCGAAAGACCAACCGAACCAGTTTTCTGGCAATCAAAGCGAGTGCGCGTTTATGCTGAAACTTGTTGACCTCATGGTACTTGAGGTCATAGTAGCGCTGGAACTCGGAGTCGCATCTTCTCACGGAGTTGGCGGCTTCCAGCAGGTAGTACCGGAGATAACGGTTGCCGGATTTGATCATTCTGGTGTTCTGCGCTTCAAAGTCACCGGACTGGTGCTGTGTCCAGACAAGGCCGGCATACTTGGCAACGGACGCCTGAGACTGGAAGCGGTGAACATCCCCGATCTCGGCAATGATACCGGCGGAGTAGACCTTCCCAATTCCTGGGATAGAAGTTAGAGGGTTAGGAATGATTTCAAATTGCTGCTCACATCGATGCCAACAAAAAGTGGATTCATTGATTTCACCTCCCCGTGTGCTGATACTTGAATTATTATCTTTGAAACTTATTATACGAGGTGGGAATATATATGCTAAAAGATTTTTGTAGGATTTTACTATCAGTTTTGCTTATAGGTATATTTTCCAGTAAAATTTGCCGAGCTGAAGAAGAGTATGCTCAGGAAATAACCATACCGGTCAATAATTATTTTTCTATAGAGATGCCGTTTGCCTTTTATGAAGTAGACAAAAATATGGCGGAACAAGTTGATCTGGACGGTAAAAATAGTGTGTTGTTTAAAAAAACGGGAGACACGATTGTAAAAGCGATATTTCCCGTTAGTATGAATCCGCCGTTACTGGAGGGTATTCGTTTTTTAGTACACGTAGTTCCGCAAGAAAATTTTTCTCCTGAGGATTGGGAGAAGCAGAGTCAAAATGGATATGTTGACAATGCTTATGAAGCGGATACTTCGCGTTATGCTGAAGAAGTTTTGGAATTAGTCAATATTGAACGTTCGAAAGTTGGTGCTAGCCCTTTAAGATTGTCGGATGATTTGCAATATGCCGCTTCTATACGCGCTAAAGAATTGACGCAGGTTTTTTCACATGATAGGCCAGATGGCAGTAGTTGTTTCACCGCAGTGGGCGATGCAGGGTACTCAACATTGGGAGAAAATATTGCTGCTGGTAGTGCGACTCCAGAAGCGGTAGTAAGGCAGTGGATGAATTCGCCTGGGCATAAGGCTAATATTTTGAAAAGCGCATTCCGTGAATTAGGCGTGGGCTATTGTTACGATAGCAACGGCGTAGGCGGGTACAAGTACTATTGGGTGCAAATTTTTAAAGGGTAGAGTGTTTGCTTGAGTTTATAAAGATTATGAATTTAAAGAAAGTAGAGGTACTGGTTATACGCTGTCGGGCAGAATAGCTCCTAGAGATATTCCTGAGTTTGTGGATCTTGTGTTGAGTAGCAAACCTTTAAAAATTAGCTTTAAATTTTCTGTTCCTTCGGCAAGGGGTGTTGAGAAATATTTAGATTTCAATTTCGAGGGAGAAACTTTGGAACAGGTAAAGAGTGTGCTCAACTACGATTTGTATAGCGATCCTTCGCAAACTGAAAATATTAAGAAGGCAGTAGCAGCTATACCTGCAAACTAAATGCCAAAGATATTTTGCTCAGTATAAAATGATTTGTTTGTGTCAATACTGTCTAGCGCTTTAGCTGCTTTCGGTTAAAGCGCTAACCGCTTGTGGGAGGTTATATCATGTGTAAAATTAAAATTCTTTTGGTTACATTGATACTTATGGTTGTACATATGTCGTGTATGGCAATGACAATGAAGAACCCAGTTCAGATAGGAAAAATTCGTTTTGATTTGAATAGAGATACAGGGTTTACTTTTGATGGATTTAGCGAAATTAATGGTTATAAACATTATAGCAAAGTAAGAAAAGCTTATACTAATGGGTATGGTAAAGGTACAGTGTTGTTTAACTATGATGGGGAAAAGCTATATGTAGATTACAATATTCCAGAGAGATGGAATCTTTGTCGTATTGGTGAAGCCGGTAACTACATAGAATTTGATATTATTGATGGCCAACTTTTTAAAATCTTAACAAGCGAAGGAAATTCCCTATATGCTATGCTTTCTTCTTATACATATACAGATTTTGTTATTTTTGGGAAAAATAAGGATGGAAAATTTGTTAAATACCTAGATAGCAAAAAAATAAGTAAAGATTATTTTGGTAATGTAAACAATAATTATGAGAGTATAGAAAGCCGCGGAGATACACTGGTTGTAAAATATAGGGCCTTTTTAAAGAACAAAGTTGAGCTAGGAGAATTTCGCTTCCCATGGTCAGAATCTGCACAATGGTTCGGAATAGAAAAAGTGATTTATTAAATGTAATTTTCTAAATTACATTCTCATCAAAATCTTTTGCAAAATTATCATGTGAATTAGCAAGAAGCATTCGAAAAAATGTGTGGGTATAGTGCAAATTTTTTAGAGACTTAAATTGCAATAACAAGTTGAACATTTTTTAATCAATCTTGCTTAGCGCTTTAGCAGTCTTTTGTTAAAGCGCTAACCGCATTTTGTTTAATAGTTTTTCTAATATATTTTTTACATGTAAACGAGACTTATCATGCTTATACAATCAACGGCTTTGCATTTTTTTGTAGACGGTGTATGCGGGGCGGCATTAGCGGCGTTGGTCGCTAATGGCTTAGCTGCGGAAGAAATAGAAAAATATTTTATGCTCTATACCATTTGGGCGTTTGGAACGCAATGGCTTATCGGATTAGCTATTGACAGGTATAAGAGGTTGCAAAGATGCTTACTATGGTTGGCTTTCAGCTTATTGTTTATAGGCGCGCTAGGAGCAAGAGACTTATCGCTTAAATGCTTTTGCTTAGGTATAGGGAATAGTATTTTTCATGTTCTTGTCGGGAAAATTATTTTAGAGCGTTTTGCCGGCTTTAAGGAACCTGGAATTTTTGTTTCCAGCGGCGCTTTAGGATTAGCATTGGGATTACAGCAAATTATTGGCGTACCGATAATGTTATTAGGCTTATTTATATCCTGTTATTTAATTTACTCTCAACTAACGAGTTCTGCGCAGATTAATGAAAAAGCAGTCCGCTTTCGGCAAGTACGGTTAGAAAATCCCATGTCGGTTTTGTTATCTGTTTTGGCGTTGTGCATATGCGTAATTTTCAGGGGCTTTACCGGTACGATCCGCTTGGATGATATGCCCTTATGGCTGCCTTGTATTTATGTGCTTGGAAAAGCATTAGGTGGAGTTTGCTGCGATAAATTTGGTTATAAACATATGCTGTTGGCGCTATTTTTACTGGAATTTGTAATTTTGCAATTCGCAGGTCTTGCACCGATGTTAACGTTTGTTTTATTGTGTAATATGACTATGCCGTTGACGTTAAGGGTAATATATTATTATTTGCCAGATTATGCAGGGTTTACTTTTGGCTTAGCGGCCGTTTGTCTTTTACCTGCTTGGTGGTTTAAAGAATATTTTATTCCGTTGCCGCTCATGATAATGTTGCAGTTTATTTTATTATTTGTCGGAGGATATTTGTTATTCGACAAACTTCCGCTAGTTGGGAGCAGTGAAGAATAATGGATATGCTGGCAGTAGGGTTAATATTGGAAAGCGATTTGCTGGAGACCGCGTTAAATACGGCTATTATTGAAGTAGTAGTTCTATATTTACTGAGTTACCGGAACAGAAAGGTACTTAGCTGGTTTTTTGTAACGAATATAGTTTCTAACATATTATTCAATGAATTTTTAATGACGGATTTCTTGCCAGAGCTGTATGCTAATATTTTTGTTGGGGAGTGCCTGGTGCTTATTTTAGAATACTGCATGATGCTATATGTTGTGCCTGAAAGAAAAAGCAGGTTATTATTATCTTTGCTTGTCACTAATGGTGCTAGCTTAGCAGTGGGATTATTGTATATTAACGAAGGACTGATGTAATGAAAAAAATAATTGCATGTTTATTCGCATTGTTGAGCTTGTTGCAAGTAAGCGTAGCTTTTGCCGACATACCTTCGCCTTATGAATCGCAACAAAGCCAGCTTAGAAGAAGCGCGGAAGAATTGGAACGCAAGGGAATTTCAATAGAAAACGTCAAAGTAGTGACGCAAGAAAACAAGAGTGTCATCCTAGGGATAGAATTAAATTGTCCGGAAGGTGGGCAATTAGATTGCTTGGTAATAAATATGGATAATGAGCGTTTCGTGGGTAAATGTCAGGAACGTCTTAATGATTGGACAAAAAGAAAAAATAATAATTTTTGGATCGAGCTACCTATTAATACGGATGAGATGCTTTCTGGAAAGAATGAATTGGAAATAAATTGCAGCTATCAAATAAATTATGAATTAATAAAAAAGCTAGGCGGAGGTTACGCTTGGTTTAAAGCGGGACGACCGATGAAAAAAACAGCTAAGAGCGTAAGCAAAGAAACAACTAAGCGAATTGTGTTTATGAAAACGAAAACGCGCTATTTTGTGTATGAAGTATGATTTTCAGTTCAAGCCAATTTGTTGACTATAAGCAGTAATTGTGCTATTATGAGGACAATGCAAATAAGACTTTTTACTGGATGGGCGCACAGCCCTTTTTCCTTGCGCGTAGAGGTGGTAAATTATGCAATTACAAAAATTGGCTTGTGCTTTACTTTGTACCATAATGTTGACGCTGGCAGGCTGCGGCGGCGAGCAAAAGGAGGCCGGCGGCGGCAAGGCCTATTTGCAGCTGACGGACGCTGCGGGGCGGCAGGTGACTTTGACTAAGAAACCGGAGCGGATAGTAAGCCTGAGTCCGTCTTATTTGGGTATGATCGACGCGGTGGGCGGCAAGCTGGCAGGGAGAGCCACGTCGAAGGTAGGGACGGTGCCCGCTTCTATGAAGGACGTGCCGGAGATAGGACTGGTCTATAATATAAATATGGAAAGCTTAGTGGCGCTGAAGCCTGATTTAGTACTGGCAGGGAAAAATCAGCACGAAAAATTTGTGCCGCTGCTGACCTCCAATAATATCAATGTTATTGAGTTCGACGCTAAAACCTACGACGAGGTGAAGCAAACTGTCACGACATTAGGCGAGATTTATGGCGCGCAGGACAAAGCTGCGGCAGAGAACGCTTTGCTGGATAAGGAAATTGCCTCCGTAACTGCAAAGCTGCCTAAGGATAAGAAACGGGTTGTTATTATGCACGCAACGGCCAGCAGCGTGACGGTGGAAGGCTCGCGCAGTATCGCGGGCTGCGTCAGCGACCTTTTGGGCTTTGAAAATGTGGCGGCAGCGGCTTTGCAAGGTAAATCAGATAAAACGCCCTACAGCATGGAAAGCCTGGTAGGGCAGGACCCCGATGTTTTATTCATTACCTCTATGGGCAAGCCGGAGGAAATAGAAAACCGCCTGCGCAGCGACTTTAAGCAGAATCCGGCGTGGAACAGCCTGCGGGCCGTGCAGCAGGGTCATGTTTATGTGCTGCCGGAAAAGCTGTTTTTAATCAATCCCGGACTGCGCTACCCCGAAGCGGTAAAATATATGGCGCAGCAGGTTTATCCAGAGGTTTTTAAGAATGGAAAATAAACAAGCGGAGGTTTCGCAAACTGTAGAACGCTTTGGCGTGGGCCGCAGCGTTTGGCGGGCAGGTATTTTGCTGTTTTTTTTGGCCTTGGCGCTGGCGGGTTCCTTTTTGAGCCTGACGAAAGGCTCCAGCGTGATTACTATGCGGCAGATTGCCGATATTCTGCTAAACCCCGGCACGGACCCGCAAAGCCAGATTATTTGGAATATACGTATGCCACGCACCATTGTGGGAGCGCTGGTGGGCGTTAATTTGTCCTTGTCCGGCGCTATTTTGCAGGCGATTATGCGCAATCCTCTGGCTGACCCGCATATTATCGGCATTTCGTCCGGCGCTGGCCTGGCCGGTGTGGCGATTATGATTTTGTTCCCGGCGCTGGAATATTTGATTACGCCTGCGGCTTTTGTCGGCGCTATGCTGGCGGCGGTGTGCATTTATATTTTGGCGTGGAAAAACGGCATTAAGCCGGTGCGAATTATTCTGGCCGGCGTGGCGGTATCCGCTTTTTTGAGCGCAGGTATCAGCGGCCTGATGATTTTTTACAGCGATCGGGTACACGGCGCGTTGATGTGGATGGTGGGCGGCCTGGCGGCGCGCAGCTGGCCCCATGTGCAGATTATTCTGCCGTATGCGGTAATCGGCCTGCTTTTGGCTTTGGCCAGCGCGGCCTATCTGAATATTTTACAGCTGGGCGACGAAATGGCGCGAGGGCTGGGCATTAACGTGGAGGTAACGCGGGTGCTGCTGACCGCCGTGGCGGCTCTTTTAGCTGCCAGCGCCGTCAGCGTCGTAGGGCTGTTGGGCTTTGTCGGCCTGGTAGTGCCCCATGCGGCAAGACTGCTGATTGGCAGCGACTACCGCTATCTTTTGCCTGCTTCCGCGCTGCTGGGCATCGCTATTGTAACGCTGAGCGACACCTTCGCCCGTATTGTTTTTGCGCCTATTGAGTTGCCTGTGGGCATCATTATGGCCTTTTTAGGCGCGCCCTTCTTTTTATTTTTGCTGAGGAGGGAAATATGATGCAGCCGATTTTGGAAGCCAAGCATATCGATATTGGCATCAACAATAAAACTATCGTGCACGATTTATCCCTGCAAATTCCCGAAGGGAAGATTACAGCTATCATCGGGCCTAACGGCTGCGGCAAGAGTACGACGCTGAAGGCTTTGTCCCGCATCTGGCCCTGCCAGCAGGGCAGCGTTGTCTTTAAGGGTCGGGATATAAAGAATTTCAGCCACCGCGAGCTGGCTCAATGTCTGGCAATTTTGACTCAGGGGCCGCAGGCTCCTGCCGATTTAACGGTGCAGGATTTGGCGGAGATGGGGCGTTTTCCGCACCGCGGCTTTTTAGGGCGCGGCGCTAAGGACGACGGCCGGCATGTGGAATGGGCTTTGGAGCAGACTAATATGACGGGAATGCGCGGGCGGCTGCTGCATACTTTAAGCGGCGGCGAGCGTCAGCGGGCCTGGATTGCCATGGCGCTGGCACAGCGGCCCCAGGTTTTGCTGCTGGACGAGCCGACGACTTATTTGGATATTTGCCACCAGCTGGAGGTAATGCAGCTTTTGCTCAAGCTGAACCGGGAGCTGGGGCTGACAGTAGTCATGGTTATTCACGATTTGAACCACGCTATTCAGTACGCCGATTATGTGGCGGTAATCAAGCAGGGACGCTTGGTGACCTGCGGCGAACCCCAAGAGATTGTAACGGCGCAGCTTTTAGAGCAGGTGTTTCGGGTGCAGGCCGACGAATTTGCCTGCAGCAACGGTTTACGCGCTCTGCTGCCTGTGGATTTGTGCAAATAAATATGGAACTAAAAATCCCCCGCTTATCTGTGATAAACGGGGGATAGCTTTATGCTGTTATACGCGTTCGTTGACCAGCTTAAAGCCTGCGGCAGTAAGCTTGGCTTTGATTTCGGCGATTTGTTCTTTGTCGCGGGTTTCCAGCCCCAGCTTTAAGAAGCAGCTGGTGATAGCCATGTTGGCGTCGCTGCGGTCGTGATGGACGCTGATGACGTTAGCGCCGCAGCGGCTGACGATGTCGCTGACCATGGTGAGCTGGCCGGGCTTATCCTCCAGCGCAATCATCAGATTGGTTTTGCGGCCGCTGGTTACTTGGCCGCGGGTGATGACGCGGGAGAGAATATTAACGTCGATATTGCCGCCGGATACCAGGCAGACGGTCTTTTTGCCCTCGATGGGCAGTTTGTTGAAAAGAGCTGCGGCTACGGGAGTAGCGCCTGCGCCCTCGGCGATAAGCTTTTGCTTTTCCATCAGGGTAAGAATGGCGGTTGCGATTTCATCCTCGCTGACGGTTACGATATCGTCCACATATTTGCTGATGAGCTCGTAGGTATTTTCACCGGGAGTTTTTACGGCGATGCCGTCGGCAAAGGTGTTGACTTGCTCCAGCGTTCCGTATTTATGGTCGTGGTAAGCGTTGTACATGCTGGCTGCGCCTGCCGCCTGTACGCCGTAAACCTTAACGTCGGGACGCAGGCTTTTAATGGCGAAGGCTACGCCGGAAATAAGGCCGCCGCCGCCGATGGGCACAATAACTGCTTCTACGTCCGGCAGCTGGTCGAGAATTTCCAGACCGATGCTGCCCTGACCGGCGATAACAAGCTCGTCGTCGTAGGGATGAATGAAGGTCATGCCCGTTTCCTCCTGCATTTGCACGGCACGGTCATGGGCTTCGTCATAAGCGCCGGGCACCAGCTCTACATGAGCGCCCAGGCGTTTGGTGTTTTCTACTTTCATAATGGGCGCGCCGTCGGGCATACAGATGACGCTTTTAATGCCCATGCTGGTGGCTGCCAGCGCTACGCCCTGGGCGTGGTTGCCGGCGCTGCAGGCGATAACGCCTTTAGCGCGTTCTTCTTCGTTTAACTGGCTAATTTTGTAGTATGCGCCGCGCACCTTAAAGCTGCCGGTGACCTGCAGGTTTTCTGTTTTTAAATACAGGTCCTGGTCTTCGCAAAGGTGGGGTGCGGCAATGAGGTCGGTTTTACGCGCCACGCTTTTGAGTACGAAAGAAGCGTGGTAGATTTTGTCTAATGTGAGCATTGCGGCACTTCCTTTTTTTCCCTTATTTTACAATAACAATACAATGCGTTATTTTAGGATAAGTTGGATAAAAGCGATTTATAGCTCTAGTTTCTTCTTATCCGTAATAACATAATTACAGTATACGTTTTCGCGTTGCCGCCGTCAAGAGAATATCACAGATATTATATACAATTCATAGCGTGATAGTGTATAATATAATGATAAATAAGCAAGTGACAAAATTTTGTGAAGGGAGCTTGAGAATAGATGAACGATTGGATAGAGGTTAATGTGGCTGTGACGCACGAGGCAGTAGAGGCTGTTTCGGATATTTTGACCGAGGCCGGGTCTAAGGGCGTTGCTATCGAGGACCCGCAGCTGATTAACGAGCTGCGCAGCAGCGGCACGTGGGAGCTGTGCGATATTCCGGAGCAGCAGAATACCGAGGTGGTGACGGTCAGCGGCTATTATGCGGACGATGATAAGCTGCAGCGGCGTTTGGCGCAGATTGAAGCTGCCTTGCAGGAGGTTGAGAAGCGCATCGGCAAGTACCGCTTTAGCAATACCCGTTTCCGGCGCGTGTCCGAGCAGGACTGGGCCAATGAATGGAAACAGTATTTTCATGTGACTCATGTGGGCAAATCGCTGGTGATTAAGCCCAGCTGGGAGGAATACGAGCCTGAGGCTGGGGAGCATGTTATCGAAATTGACCCGGGTATGGCCTTTGGCACGGGCACGCACCACACTACGAATATGATGATGGAGCGCTTGGAGCGAGTGCTGCCCAAGGACGCAGTCGTTTTTGACGTGGGAACCGGCAGCGGCATTTTGGCTATTGCAGCTGCGCTGTGCGGCGCTAAAGAGGTCAAGGCGGTGGATATCGACGGCGTGGCTGTGCGCGTAGCCCGTGAGAATGTGGCGGACAATCATTTGAGCGACAAGATTGAGGTGCGCGAGGGCGATTTGCTGCATGGTACCGAGGGTACAGCGGATGTGATTATCGCTAATATTATCGCCGATATTATTATTCTGCTGCTAAAGGACGTTCCCGGTAAGCTGAAGGACGGAGGTCTGTTTTTGGCCAGCGGCATTATCGAGGAGCGCATGGCTGACGTAGCGGCGGAGGCGGAGCGGCAGGGTATGCAGGTGGACGCTGTGGATAGGCGCGGCGGTTGGGTTGTGATGCAGATGAGGAAAAGATAATTGCGCGTTGAAACTCCCCCAGTCACCTGCGGTGACAGCCCCCTCAAGGAGGGGGCACAAAATGAGGGCATAGATGTACGTGTTGTTCCCCCTCTTAGAGGGGGATGCCGAGCGAATGCGAGGCAGGGGGAGATTATATTAAACAAGGGGTGACACAGCTGTCTCTTAAATATAATCGCAAATTAATACCTAGAGCTAGGGCCTTGCGAAGAAATATGACTAAGCAAGAAGCTTATTTATGGATATATTTTTTACGAAAGTATCCAATTCGCTTTCAAAGACAAAAAACTATAGATAATTTTATAGTTGATTTTTATTGTCATAAAGCTGCTTTGGTTGTTGAACTGGATGGAGAGCATCATTTTACTGAACAAGGGAAAGCCTATGATTTTGAACGTACTAAAGTTCTAGAAGCGTATAACATTTTAGTATTAAGATTTAGTAATTATGATGTTGATTATAATTTTCAAGGCGTGTGCTGCTGTATAGATAGATGTGTAAAAACAAGAATTACTAATAATTTTAGGAGATAATTATGCATCGTTTTTTTATACCTCAATTATATAATGAAGAAATGTATTTAGAGGGCGTGGACGCGCGCCATATCGGCAAGGTTCTGCGTATGCAGCCCGGCGATAAGCTGCAAATCGTCAGCGACGACGGCGTCAGCGCTTTGGCGCAGGTCACGTCTATCGACGGGGAGCGCGTTTATGTGCGCTGCCTGGAAAAACTGGCCGAAAGCCACGAGCCTCGTGTGAAGCTGGTGCTGGCGCAGGGTTTGGCTAAGGGCGAAAAGATGGATTTCATCATTCAGAAGGCTGTGGAGATGGGGGCTTACAGCATTGTGCCGGTAGCTATGGAGCATTCCGTGGTGCGCTTGGAGGGCGTTAAGGCTGCCAAAAAGGTGGAGCGCTGGCAGAAAATTGCCGAAAGCGCCGCCAAGCAGAGTAAGCGGGACATCATTCCACAGGTGCAGCCGGTGCAGACTATGGCGCAGATGCTGGCGAACAATTCTTGCCAGACGAAGATTATCGCTTACGAGTGCGAGGACCGTTTGAGCCTGAAAGCAGCGCTGCGAGAAGCGGACGCCGCCAATATCAGCGAGCTGCTGCTGATTATCGGGCCGGAGGGCGGCATCAGCGAAAGCGAGCTGGAGCAGGCGCGGTCGGCCGGGGCAGTGCCGGTCACGTTGGGCAGGCGGATACTGCGGGCAGAAACGGCTGGCCTGGTGGCTATCAGCGCCATTTTTTATGAAACGGGAGATTTAGGAGATTAAGCATAGATGAAAAAAATAGCTTTTTATACCTTGGGCTGTAAGGTCAATCAGGCGGATACTGCCAGCATGGAGGGGATTTTCCGCGCTGCCGGATATGAGGTGGTGGATTTTGCCGAGCAGGCTGACATCTATTTGATTAACACCTGCGTAGTGACGAATACGGGTCAACGCAAATCGCGGCAGATAATTAACCGCGCCGTGCGCCGCAGCCCGCTGTCGTTGGTAGTGGTTACGGGCTGCTATCCGCAGACTGCGCCGGAGGAGGTTCGCGCTATCGAGGGTGTGGATGTCATCATCGGCAATCAGGAGCGCGGCCGCATTGTGGAGCTGGTGGAGCAGGCCTTGGAGCGCAAGGAAACAACGATTTTGGATAATGTGCAGCAGATGACGGTGGATACTAAATTCGAGGAGCTGGGCGTCGGCACGGAAACAGATAAGACGCGGGCCTTTTTGAAAATTCAGGAGGGCTGCAATCAATACTGCACCTACTGCATCATTCCCTTTGCCCGCGGGCCGCTGCGCAGCCGCAGCCTGTCAGGCATCCGGGAGGAGGTTGGCAAGCTGGTGGCGGCGGGTTACAAGGAGGTTGTGCTTATCGGCATTCATTTGGGCTGTTACGGTAAGGAGCTGCTTAAGGAGGGGCAGCACGTTACCTTGTACGATGCGGTGCAGGCCGCTTTAAGCGTGGAGGGCGTGCGCCGCCTGCGTTTGGGCAGTTTGGAATCGGTGGAGGTGGAGCCGCGGCTGCTGGAGCTGATGGCGCGAGAGCCGCGTTTGTGCAAGCATTTGCATCTGCCACTGCAAAGCGGCTGCGATAAGGTGCTGTGGGCCATGCACCGGCCTTATGATACGGCGCGCTTTGCCAGATTATTGCAGGACATTCGCCAACAGGTGCCTGATGTGGCGGTGACTACGGACGTTATTGTGGGCTTTCCCGGAGAAACAGAGGAGGATTTTCTGACGACTCTGAGCTTTGCGCGTAAGTGCGGCTTTGCCAAAATGCATATTTTTCCTTATTCCAAGCGCAAGGGTACGCCTGCTGCGACGATGTCCGATCAGGTGGACGAAGCGGTAAAGGCGCAACGCGCCGCCAAGCTGGCGGAGCTGGACGCGGCCATGCATCAGGAAACGCTGGCGTCCATGGTGGGGCGCACGGAAGAGGTGCTGTTCGAGCAGCCTGTGGACGCGGAGCATATGGAGGGCTTGTGCGGGCCGTATCTGCGCGTAGTAGTTCGCGGCACGCCGGAGCTGGCGGGAGAAATTCGCCGCGTTAAGCTCACCGGCGTGCAGGACGATTGGCTGACGGGCGAACTGGCATAAAAAATAAGACCGCTTGTTAGTGCAGGCGGTCTCAGACGGCTGTTATAAAATGTTTATGGCAGTATTACCGTAGAAGGCAAAAACAATTTTTCTTGCGTCGTTTTGAATATAGTGGTACAATATGCATAGAAAGAGTGCTACCGATAGACGGTTGACCTCGGATTATTGCTTATTTAAAAAATAGCCGTATCCTTGGCGTGGGCGGCTATTTTTTACTATGCGAAGAAGCTCCTAAAGCATAACCAAGAGCAAAGCAGGCAACGCCGAAGCTAAGAATGCCCACAAAAGTGTCTATGGTCAACATGGGGAATCACCCCTCTTTATACACGAGATTTCTAGTTGAACTAGATTTCTATGTCATCGGAGGGTCACAGTCCCTCCGTAGAGGGCCAACCGCCTACCGTTATGGTAGCACTGATTTTATTGTAGCACATTATGTTGCAAAAGGAAATATATTTTTGCAACACAATATGTTCTGTTAGCAGGAAAATGTTAAGCCAAAATAGAATAATAAATTAAAGTAACAAGAGGAGGCGTAAATCATGGCTGAGGATTGTATTTTTTGTAAAATCATCAAGGGCGATATCCCTTCTGTCAAAGTATATGAAGACGATAAAATGATCGCGATTAACGACGTGGCTCCGGCTGCTCCCGTACATGTGCTGCTGCTGCCCAAGGACCATACCGCTAATATTGTCGAAGCCGACCCTGAGCTGGTTGCGTATATGCTGAGCAAGGTTAAGCTGATCGCTGAAAAAACAGGCATTGCCGAAAAGGGCTTTCGCGTTGTTATCAACACCGGCGACGATGGCGGCCAAACCGTTAAGCACCTGCATATCCATGTGATCGGCGGCAAAGTATTAGGCTGGCCTCCGTGCTGAAAATCTTGACAATAGTTGTCTTTTCCTGTATAATAGGTCAGTAAGTGTTTTTAGGTGGCAACACCTGAAACTTAATTTGCATATACACTTCCCTAAGTGTGTGGAGGGAGGGAGATCAGATGGCAGAAATTAAAGTTGGCAAGAATGAAACTTTAGACAGCGCACTGCGCAGATTTAAAAGAGCAACCCAAAAGGCAGGCATTCTTTCTGAGGTAAGAAAACGCGAGCATTATGAAAAGCCCAGCGTTGCCCGTAAGAAAAAATCCGAAGCAGCCAGAAAACGTAAAACCAGATAATTGGAGGCGGGCTGTATGTCTATAAAGGACCAATTGACTAACGATATGAAGCAGGCCATGAAGGACAGAGAAGCAGGCAAGCTGCGCTTATCCGTTATCCGCATGGTGCGTGCTAATATTAAGAACACTGAAATCAACGACAAAAAGGAGCTCACTGACGATGAGGTTCTTGCAGTCCTGATGAAAGAGGTCAAGATGCGGCAGGACTCTCTGGAGGAATTCCAGAAAGCCGGACGCGAAGAATTGGTTGCCCAAGCTAAGGAAGAAATTGCTATTTTAAAGAAATATCTTCCCGAAGCTCTCGGTGATGACGAACTGAAAGCCATCGTAGCCGAAGTAATTGCCGCTGTCGGCGCTACCAGCCCCAAGGATATGGGCAAGGTGATGCCGGCTGTAATGGCTAAAACTAAGGGCCGCGCAGATGGAAAGCGCATTAACGCTATAGTTCGTGAATTGCTCAAATGATTATGATAACCGTGTTGACGCAAGTTGGCACGGTTATTTCATTTTCTTTTATGCGGGTTTTCTGGTATAATAAGAATAAGATTAAGAAGCAAATTAAATCAAAGGAGGTATGCCTATGGCGATGGAGTATTATGTTTTGACGGTTGGCGTCATTTTTCTGCTTATAGAATTGCTGATTCCGGGCTTCGGTATTTTCGGTATTGCCGGAACGCTGTGCCTGAGCTGGAGCGGTTATTATCTGCTGGGCGGTGGCATGACGGCACTGTCCGTTATTTTGGGCTTTTATTTGCTGCTGGCTGTTGGCATTGCCGTCCTGTGCCTGTATCTGCCGCGTGAAAGCAAATGGAATCCCTTCGTTTTGTGGGATAAGCAAAGCAATAGCAAGGGATATACCGGCGGCAGCGACCTGTCGGCGTTTGTCGGGCTGCAAGGCGTTGCGCTGACTGCTTTGCGCCCTGCCGGGACGGTGTTGGTCGAGGGGCAGAGGCTTGACGTGAGCAGCTTGGGAGACTATATTCCTAAAAACGCGCAGGTGCGCATCGTAAAAACAGAGGGCAGCAAGATTTTTGTCGATAGGGTAAAGGAGTGACTTATGAACATGTTATTTGATGTGATTTTTGGAAGCGGCATTATGTTTGTGCTGGTTATCGTGGGCGTTGTGGTGTTTTTGAACTTTGTACCTCTTGGCTTGTGGATCAGTGCTATTGCCGCAGGCGTTAATGTGGGTATCTTTAATCTTATTGGTATGCGTCTGCGCCGCGTACCCGCGTCGCAGATCGTACTGCCGCTGATTAAAGCCAATAAGGCCGGGCTGGACGTGAATGTTAACCAGCTGGAAGCGCATTATCTGGCAGGCGGCAATGTGGACAGGGTTATCGACGCTTTGATTGCCGCGCACCGTGCGCAGATAGATTTGAGCTTTGAACGCGGCTGCGCTATCGATTTGGCAGGCCGCAATGTTTTGGAAGCAGTACAGATGAGCGTTAATCCGGAAGTTATTGAAACGCCGGTGGTCAGCGCCGTAGCTAAGGACGGCATCGAGCTGAAGGTAAAGGCTCGCGTAACTGTGCGCGCCAACATTGACCGTTTGGTAGGCGGCGCAGGCGAGGCAACGATTATTGCCCGTGTCGGCGAGGGTATCGTAACTAACGTAGGCTCCAGCGACAATCACAGCAAGGTGCTGGAAAACCCCGACCATATTTCCAAGACTGTTTTGAACAAGGGCCTGGATGCAGGCACTGCCTTTGAAATTCTGTCCATCGATATTGCGGACGTCGACGTAGGCCGCAACATCGGCGCAGCTTTGATGACCGACCAGGCCGAAGCCGACAAGCGCATCGCTCAGGCCCGCGCTGAGGAACGCCGCGCTATGGCTGTGGCTAAGGAGCAGGAGATGAAGGCTTATACTCAGGAAATGCAGGCGAAGGTAGTAGAAGCGCAGGCCAAAGTTCCCGCTGCTATGGCAGCGGCTTTGGAAAGCGGCCGCCTGGGCGTAATGGATTATTACCGCTTGAATAATATTCAGGCCGATACGCAGATGCGCCGTACTATCGCCGAGGTAAGCCCGGACGCTGTAGAAGGAGCGGATAAGCAGAACGGTAAATAATGAGGTTGAATCATGTTTGATCTAATAGAAACGTTTTTCCCTGTGCTGGTGGTTTTTCTTTTGCTGCGCGGTATTTTGCAGACGATTCTGCGCGGCGGCAGCCGACGGCCGCAACCGGAATATGACGATGAATACGAAGCAGATGAGTATGGAGAAACCGGCGAGCTAGAGCAGCAGCAGCAAGCCGCAGGAGATAAGCCTGATTTGGCGGCGGAATTTGAGCGTCGCTTGAAAAAGACTACGGACGATGCGCCTGCGGCGCAGGAGCAGGCTAAGCCGCTGCGCAGCGACAGGCAGCGGATACACCGCGACGACGAAGCGCCGCACGAGCATAAGGGACGCATTCATAAAGAAAACGAAGCTCTTGCACACGATAAGAGTAAGGTTTATTACGACCCCAGGGGGGATTACAGCTATAACGAAGAACGCTTTAACGCTCAGGCCGCAGCCTTTCGCGCACGCTATGCCGCCAAGCAGGAGGAGCTGCGTAAGCCGCGCCTGCAGCTGAAGCACAGCGCCTTAGTGCAGGGCTTTATTATGTCGCAGGTGTTGGAAAAGCCGCGCAGCCTGAACCCTTATGGAACGGAAGAACAGCTGTAAAGGCGCAAACGCTTTAAGGAGATGATGCAAGATGTTAGAAAAGCTGGATTTGAAGAAAAAGGTGACGAAGGAAGAGTTCAACAGAATCATGGATGATTTGGGCAAGCGGCTGGGCCGGGCCCAGCGTTTGGCCCGCGAGGCCAAAAAGCCGATCATCATCGTTTTTGAGGGCTGGCGCGGAGCACGCCGCAGTACGATGATTAACACTATGATGCAGCAGATGGACGCCCGCGGCTTTAAGGTTTATTCTACTGTGCGCATGGGCGAGGAGCTGCACGACGAGCCCTTTTTTACCTTTTTCTGGCAGCATTTGCCGGCTTTGGGCAGTATAGCGGTATATCATCGCAGCTGGTATTATTTAAAGAACGCTATCGAGCTTTCACCCAAGGAAGAGCAATGCCGCTGCTGTCAGAATATTTCCTTTGACCATATCAACAATTTTGAAAAAATGCTGACGGATGATAATTATATTATCCTGAAATATTTTCTGCATATTTCGCCGGAGCAACAGAAGCAGAATATCGCCAAAAATTCCAAGACACTGGGCAAGGCCTGGCGCGACGTGAGTCCAGCTATCGACGAAAGCTCGCGCTACGAGGAATTTTTAGGGCGGTATGAGAAAATGCTGGAGGCTACGGATAAGGCTAACGCTCCCTGGCATTTGATCGCTGCCGACGACCGCCGCAGCGCCGAGCTGGAAATTATTACGTCCATTGTGGAAACGATTGAAAATGCTGTAAATACGCCTGCCGTCGTTCCTGCGGTCGCGCGTCCGGCCGCCAGCTACGACGTTTTGAGTAAGATCAACGCTTCGCAAGAGATGGGCAAGGACGAGTATAAGGATAAGCTGGATAAATATCAAAAGCGTCTGAAGCAGCTGCAGATAGAAATGTTCAAAGCGCAGATTCCCACGGTGATTTGCTTTGAGGGTTGGGATGCTGCCGGTAAGGGCGGCGCTATCCGCCGTTTGACCGCCGCGCTGGACCCCTTGGGCTTCAGCGTGAATCCCGTGGCCGCGCCTAACGCGGTGGAACGGCAGTTCCATTATTTATGGCGTTTTTGGGTGAATCTGCCGCGTCCGGGCAATATCGCTATTTTTGACCGCACCTGGTACGGCCGCGTAATGGTGGAGCGCATCGAGGGCTTTGCTAAGAATCACGAATGGCAACGGGCTTACGACGAGATCAAGGATATGGAAGCCCAATGGGCGGAGCATGGCTTTGCCATCGCCAAGTTCTGGCTGCAAATCGATAAGGACGAGCAGCTGCGGCGTTTTACGGAACGCCAGAACGACCCGATGAAGCAGTGGAAAATTACGGACGAGGATTGGCGCAACCGCGACAAATGGGAGGCTTACGAGCAGGCGGTCAACGAGATGCTGGTGCGCACGGATACATCTTACGCGCCCTGGATTGTGGTGGAGGGCAACAATAAGTATTACGCCCGCTTGAAGGTGCTGAAAACCGTGGTCGATATGTTCGAAAAGAAGCTTAGTAAATAGGAGAGAGAAAATACTTTGTCCTGGAAGATAAAAAATTATTTGCAGGCTGCAAGGGAGGGCGAATGGGGCGCTCAGGCTTATCCGCCTGGGCTGCGCCATCCCGTGGCCTTTGTTTATCCTAATGTTTATCATTTGGGAATGTCTAATTTAGGCATGCATATTTTATATCAGTTGATTAACGCGCGCGGGGACAGCGCCTGCGAGCGTTTCTTTTTGCCCGATAAGCGTATGCAGGAGGAGCATATCAAGAGCCGCACCCCTCTTTTGAGCATTGAAACCGGGCGGCCTTTAGCGGATTTTGCCGTTATTTTCGTCATGCTGTCCTTTGAGATGGATTACGATAATCTGCTGACAGTGCTGGACTTAGGCAATATTAAGCTGCGGGCGGCGCAGCGTAACGAGAAGGAGCCGCTGCTGATTATCGGCGGCCCCTGCGCTACCTTTAATCCGGAGCCGCTGGCCGCTGTGGCCGACGCTTTCGTTATCGGCGAGGGCGAGGAAACGGTGCAGCGGATTTTAGACGCGGTTTACGCAGGCAGCGGCAAGCAAGAGCGCCTGCGCCGTTTGGCGGCGCTGCCCGGCGTGTATGTGCCTTCTTTTTATAAGGAGCAGTATGATGAGCAGGGCGAGTTTGTACGTTTGCAGCCGCAGGCCGGTGCGCCTGCGTCCATTGCCCGGCAGTGGGTGCGGGATATCGACGCTTATCCGCATACGTCTGCTATCGTGACCAGCGGAACGGAATTTGAGGATATGTATATTGTGGAGGTGGCGCGGGGCTGCGGCCGCCACTGCCGTTTCTGCATGGCGGGATATTGTTTCCGCAAGCCGCGTCCCCGCAGCTTGGAAAATATCTTACGGGATATTGCCAACCGCCCCGCACGCACGAAAAAGGTGGGGCTGATGGGCGCGGCGGTCAGCGACCATCCGCAGATGGCGGAGTTAACCGCTTATTTAGTGGAGCGGCAGATTCCTTTCAGCGTGGCTTCCATGCGGGCGGATATGCTGACGCCGCAGATTGCCGCAGCCTTGGCGGCCAGCGGCCAGCGCACGATGACCGTAGCGCCGGAGGCAGGCAGCGAAAGAATGGGCGCCGCCATTAATAAGGGCATTACAGAAGAACATGTTTATAACGCTATCGAGCTGGCGGCGGAGGCAGGTATGCGCAATATCAAGCTGTATTATATGATCGGTCTTCCCGGTGAGGAGGACGAGGATATTGCGGAAACCGTGGAGATGATTCTGCGCATACGCAAGGAAATGGACGTGGCGGGAAACAAGGGCGAGCTGGTCATCAGCGTCAACGGCTTTGTGCCAAAGCCCTTTACGCCTTACCAATGGTCGCCGCTGTGCAGCGTGCGCACGCTGAAAAAACGCTTTAAGCTGCTTAACGACGGCTTGAAGAAGAATAAACGCATCAAGTTGATTACCGAATCTTTGAAGGAAACTGTAATTCAGTCCGTATTAGCTCGCGGCGACCGCCGTATTGGCGAGGCGCTGCTCCAGGCTCATATAGAAAATATCACCTTTAAGGCTGCGCTTAAAGAGCGTGGCTTGGATGCCGAGAAATTAGCGGAACGCCGACTGCGGGTGGGACAACCCTTGCCCTGGCAGCATCTCGATATGGGCGTGACCATGGAATATTTGGCGAAGGAGCTGGAGCGTAGCGCAGAGGGGCGCTTTACGCCCATGTGCTTCGACGGCCGGCGCCGCTGCGGCGTGTGCCGGGAGTAGAGCTATGCAGGATTTTATTATTACCCAGAAACAGAATATTTGGTTTGGCAGCTTTCCTTTGTTGAGCGAAGCAGGCTTCGTCAACGCTTGCAGCTGCCGTTTGCACGGCGAAAGCGACCTGGTTCCCGGTACGCTGAATTTGGCGCTGCATGTGGGCGATGACCCGGCCAAGGTACTGCGTAACCGGAATTTATTCGCCGCCGCTTTGGACGTGGACACCAATAAGTTTACTACCTGCCAGCAGGTACATGGCGATAAGGTGGCTGTAGTGGACGCTGCTTTAGCGGGGGCGGGAGCCTTGAGTTTGGCAGATACGGTGACTGGGACGGATGCGCTGGTGACGGCGCTGCCCAATGTGCCGCTGCTATTGTTTTATGCGGATTGCGTTCCCATACTGCTGGCGGATAAACGCACGGGAGCCATTGGCCTGGCCCATGCAGGCTGGCGCGGTACGGTGGCTGGCATTGCTGCCAAAACGGTGCAAGCTATGCAGGAAGCCCTGGGCAGCAGGCCGCAGGATATTCTGGCGGCTATCGGCCCTTCCATTGGGGCGTGCTGCTATGAGGTGGATGATTTTGTGCGCGGCAGAGCGCAGGGATATGAGCGCTTTTTTGCCGCTGTTCCGGATAAACCAGGGCATTATATGCTGGATTTGTGGGAATACAACAGGGCAGTATTGTTGGAAGCAGGTGTGCTGCCGCAGCATATTGCCGTGTCGCAGGTCTGCACGGAGCATAACAGCCAGCTGTTTTGCTCGTACAGAGCGGAGCAGGGGCATACGGGCCGCATGGGCGTATGCCTGTGCCGCACGGGGAAGTAGAGCAGATAGCCGTGCGCTTGGCGCAGAAGCACAGCGCATAAAATAGCTTAACTTAAAATCAGTAAAATTTTCAGCGCAGGCTGTATACGTTAAATGTATGCGGCCTGTATTTTTTTTATGCTTGCATTAAGCTGCACGCCCTTGTTTCCCCCCAAAAAATAAAAAAGTAGGCTGTTTCATAACTGGCGCATAGGCAAGCAACGAACCTAATATCTTTACGAACAAAATGCAGGGGGACAAATACTGTATAATATGAAATAAAAAGTAATAATGTATACTAATAAAAATATACAGAAAAATAAGAGGACATTAGCAAAAAATATTGTCTCAGGAATTACTATAATGATGAACACTAGGAGTTGAAATGATGAAAAAGCTTACTACCATGGCAACGGCATTATATAATGTACCCATAGTCGTGGATACTTCTGACATTAAAAGCTTTAATCTGGACACGCTGTTTTTTTGTATATGCCACATATTGATTTTGTCAAGATTAGTTGACACATTTTCCTTAAGGATTTTGTATCCTATGCTGCTTCTTTCAGGGAATCATAGTATTGCTGTCGTTTGACCATCGGAGTGAAATTTGAAGAAGTGAAAATAGAGTTAAAGTATCAGTCCCAGCGCTTCAACAGGTCCTCAATAATTTCCTTATTGGTCTTACGGCGCTTCTTTTCATAATTGCGGAAGTTATTGTCGCGGTGGTCGGTGGAATAGTCGGCGTAATCAAAATCGTCGTCGCTGCGTTCATAGCTGCGGTTATAATCGCCGTGGCCGTCGTCCAGGCGCCAAAAAGGCATAGGGGCAGGTTGTCTGTAATATGTAAGCATGGGTAATCCTCCTGACATGGTATTAGTTTATTGTTATTTTAGCACGCTTTAACGTGCCTGCAAAGGGGAAAGGCGGCGTCGCCTGCGTTTTCTTCGCCGTCCTTACTATCTATCGCGAGTAATGGCGGAGCGCTTCAAAAAATATGAAAAATATCTGCGAACGTACTTGAATATGCTGTGTAAATGTGATATAGTATACACTATATTAAGGTAATATCCCAATAAAAAGTATAGCATATCGCAAAGGAGTAAAAAATGATGGAGAAAGAAAAAGCGTTTCTGCTGTGGTTTGATCAGTTGGAAAGAAAAGACGTAGCGATTGCCGGCGGCAAATCCTCGTCTTTAGGCGAATTGACGTCCCATGTTGACGTACCTGTGCCCTATGGCTTTGCAACGACTGCCTGCGCTTACAGATATTTCTTTGAGAAAACCGGCCTGTATGAGGAAATCAAAGAGCTGATTGCCGGCTTGGACGTGGATAACAGCGCGCAGCTGCGCGAGGTCTGCGCTAAAATTCGCCAGGCTATTCTGGATAAGGAAATGCCTCAGGATTTGCAGGATCTGATTGCCGAAGCTTACGAGGAGCTGGGCAGAAAGGTTGGTCAAGCCGATCCTTTCGTGGCCGTGCGCAGCAGCGCTACCGCCGAGGATCTGCCGGATGCCAGCTTTGCAGGCCAGCAGGATACTTATTTGAACGTTAAGGGCGCGGCTACTATCGTAGCCAAGGTTAAGGAATGCTATGCTTCCTGCTTTACCGACCGCGCCGTTTACTACCGTGAAAAGCAGGGCTTTGACCATCTGGACGTGGCTCTGTCCGCCGCAGTGCAGATGATGGTATTCTCCAAGGCCGCTGGCGTTATGTTTACCGTGAACGTAGCTACCGGCGACGACAAGAATATTCTTATCGAAGGCGCCTGGGGCCTGGGCGAATATGTAGTGCAGGGCACGGTAACTCCTGATAACTATACTATTGAAAAGGCTACCGGCAAGATTATCGAAAAGAACGTCAACGCCCAGGATATTAAGCTGGTGCGCAAGGCAGACGGCGACTGCGAAGAAGTCAGCGTACCCTTGGACGAGCAGAACGAGCAGAAGCTGACCGACGTTCAAATTGAAGAACTGGCCGCCTGCGCTAAGAAAATCGAAGCTCACTACGGCTGCTATATGGATATGGAATGGGGCGTCGACGAACGCGATAACAAGGTTTACATTCTGCAGGCTC
>NZ_CAJMEH010000006.1 GCF_905212365.1 uncultured Phascolarctobacterium sp. | reverse complement strand
GGCGCGGATATTGGCGCGGCACAAATAAAGCGCCGCCGATACTCCGGCAGGCCCGCCGCCGATGATAATCGCTTGGAATTGTTCTATCAATTTTCAGGCCTCCTTGGCTGCAGGCTGCTTTTGCTGCTTCGGCTCTTCCGCAGGCGGCGTTTCCAGATAAACGCTGCGGCTGGGGAATGCGCAGCTTACGCCCGTTTCTTCCATCAGCTTCATAATTTGCAGGTTGATTTCTTGTAAGATATCCAGATATTCGCCGTGGTCGCCGGTGCGAGCGTAGCAGGTGACGCGCAGGTCCAGACTGCTTTCGTTATAGGCGACGAAGTGCGCGCGCACATTGTCGCCGTAAATTTTAGGATTGCTTTGCAAATAATTTTTTATTTTGGCGATGACGTTTTCCATTTGCTCCGCCGTAGTGCCGTAGGTCAAGCCTAAAGTAAAATCGACGCGGCGTTTTTCGCGCAAGGTGAAATTTGTGATGGGCGTATTGCTGAGCAGGGAGTTGGGAATGTAGACGAGTTCCTGCGGGAAGGTGCGGATACAGGTGCTGCGGAAAGAAACTTTTTCCACGACGCCTTCGATGCCGTTGGCCATAATCCAGTCGCCGTTTTTAAAAGGCTTGTCCAATACGATAATCAGGCTGCCGAATACGTTGGCCAGCGCGTCCTTGGCGGCGAAAGCCACGGCTACGGAGCCGATACTTAAAGAAGCGATAAAGCCGCTGATATCGTAATTCCATTCCCGCGCTACGGTGACGAAGCACAAAACAACGATGATGAGCCGCAGAATGGTGGAAAAAATATTGGACAAGGATTCCTCGGAGCGGATGCCGGCCTTTTCCAGCACGTCCAGCATGATGCCGTGGGTGGTGTCGCTGACATTATAGCAGCCCCAGAAAAAGCTGAGTACGATGGTGCTGCGCAAAATGCGGTCGACGATTTGTAAATTATTCAGCGAAGCGATGGGAGCTAAATTGATGGCGGAATAAAAGGCGATGACGAACAACACCACGTTAATGGGATGCTCGAAGGCGTTAATCAGGTCTTCGCCGTTTTTAAAAGAGATGATGTTGTTGATGCGGTGCAGCAGCCTCAATAAAAAATGTTTGTAAATATAACGCAGCAGCGTGAAAAAGCAAAAAGCGCTGATAGACGGGTACCAGGGCTGGAGCGTGGACAGTATTTCGTTCACAGGGGCATACCTCGTTTCCTAGTAATCTTGTTCTTTCATTTTAACATTTAAACAGGTTACAGACAACGATTTTGCATTTATTTCAAATTCTTGTGACAGATAATTGCTCTAGAAAATTTTGCGATGTGGTATAATGAATAAAATAAATTCTTTGGAGGCAACTATGGACTTCGTTGTTGAAAGAGCTTTGGCCGCTTTTGTCGCGGTGCTGGGACCTTTGCTGACGATTTTTGATTTGCCCGGCAATACGCTTCTGCTATTGACGGGTTTAGGCTTTGCCTTTTTTTATGAGAATATTTATTTCAGCGGACGGCTGCTTTCGGCTATGATTTTGATTTACGCTTTGGGCGAGGCCTGGGAGTTTTGCGTGTCGCTCTTTGGCATAAAAAAACAAAAGGTGTCCTGGCTGGCGGTGTTTATTATCGGCGCGGGCGGCTTTATCGGTACGGTGCTGGGCACGGCGCTGCTGCCGGTTTTGGGCTCGATTATCGGCGGTATGATGGGTGCGGCGGCTATGGCGTTTATGTACGAATTGGCGCGTACCGGTATCCGCGGCGACGCACTGCACTTGGCGTGGGAGGCGGCCAAAATGCGTTTCTTTGCGTTGATCGGTAAGCTGGCCGCGGGTATCGCGCTGGCGGCGCTGTTGGTTAAGCAGGTATTTTTTTAAGCGGCGCAGACCGCAATTAACATACGAGGTGAGAATTATGAAATTTACTTTTGCGCACAATAATTTTAACGTACTGGATTTGGAAAAAAGCCTGAAATTTTATGAGGAGGCTTTGGGGCTGAAGGAGGCGCGCCGCAAGGTGGCGAGCGACGGCAGCTTTATTTTGGTTTACCTGGCGGACGGGGAAACGCCCCATCAGCTGGAGCTGACCTGGCTGCGCGACCGCAAGGAGCCTTATAATCTGGGCGAGAACGAATTTCATCTGGCCTTTGTTGTCGAGGATTACGAAGCGGCTCATGCCAAGCACAAGGAGATGGGCTGCATTTGTTACGAAAATCCGGCGATGGGAATTTATTTTATTGCCGACCCCGATAATTATTGGCTGGAGATTCTGCCGAAAAAATAAACCGGCCGGTGGCTTGGCAAAGGAAAATTTACGACGGAGGCGGTATTATGAATTTAAAGGAATGCACTGTGGTAGCCAGCGGCAAAATGCGCCAATGCGCTTATGATAAATTGAACGACGCAGTGCGGATGATTGGCTGGCAGCAGGGCGGGCGGATGCCGCAGGAGCAGTTTGAAGCCGCTTTGGTCGAGGCCGACGCCCTTTATTCGACGGGCAACCTGCGCATTGACGAAGCGCTGTTGGCTAAAGCGCCTAAGTTAAAAGTAATTGCGCAGGCTTCGGTGGGCTATGATAATATCGATGTGGCGGCTTGCGCGGCGCGGGGCGTGGTCGTCGGCAATACGCCGGGCGTGCTGGTGGACGCCGTGGCCGATTGGGCCTACGCTTTAATTCTGGACAGCGCGCGTAATTTAGTAAAAGCCGCCGCTCATGTCAAGAGCGGCTTATGGGGTCAGCGCAAACCTTTCGGCTTGACGACCGACCTGGCGGGTAAAACTTTGGGCATCATCGGTATGGGCGATATTGGCAGCGCCGTTGCCCGCCGGGCGCAGGCCAGCAAAATGCGGGTTATTTATCACAATCGCCGCCAGCGCGGTGACGACGGGCAGCTGGGAGTAAAATATTTTAGCCTGGACGATTTGCTGCGGCAGGCAGATTTTATCCTTTTGGCTGTGACGCTGAACCCGTCGACGAAAAAGATGATTGACGCACAGGCTTTGGCAAAATGCAAACCGGGCGCGCGGTTAATAAATATCAGCCGCGGCGGCGTGGTGGATACGGAAGCTTTGTACGACGCGCTGCAAAGCGGGCGTTTGGCTTACGCCGCGCTGGACGTTACCGACCCGGAGCCTTTGCCGGGCGAGCATAAGCTGCTGACGTTGTCCAATGTGACGGTTACGCCCCATGTGGCCAGTGCTACGGCGGAAACCCGCGACGCGATGGCGCTGCTGACGGTAGAAAATATTTTCGCGGGCTTGCAAGGGAAGCCGCTGCCCGCGCAGGTAAGGTAGGTGAACGGCCGACGCCTGCCGCGCTATGAGTAATAATAAAGGAAGAATTTGCCTGCACGGTTTGGACGTAAAGCACCAGGCGCAGCTTTTAGGTTTGGTGAAGAAGGCTTTGCCCGTCCACACCGTTAAGTATAAGGTAAAAGAAAAATATTTCGGCGACAACGATATGTATAAATGCCGCTGGGCCCGCTTTAAACCCAAGGCAGACTGGGGCGTGCGTTTGTACTGCGCCTGGGGCGTGCTGCTGGTCAGCGATAAGCCTGTGGCGGTGGCGGATATCATTATTGAGTTCGACAGGCGGCGGGCGGAGGCTGCCGCCGAGGCAGAGCGGCTGCTAGGCAGGCTTTTAAGCGGCAAGCTGCATTTTGTTGTGGAGGAGCCGGATTTTTCGCAGCGGCTGGACCAGCTACGCGGCTGTTACGCTTTGGATAAGCAGTACGATTACGATGCGGATAACGCCGCTTCGGCCTTGGTCTGCCACTTGCCTTGGCAGGTGTACGGCGTCAGCAAGCTGTGGGCGCAGGTTTTGGCCAGCGGCGGCGAGCGTCCGCTGTGGCGGCAACTGCGCGTTAAGCTGCGCCGCCTGCGTTCGTCGCTGACGTTTTTTAAACCCTTGCTGCCGCAGGAAGCGGCGCAAACATGGCAGCGGCTATTGAAGGAACGGGCGGCGAGATTATCCGCAGTGCGGGAGTATGACGTTTTGCTTTTGGCCTGTTCGCGGCTGGGGCTGAACCGGGAGCAGGAGGCCGCGCCGCAGCTGACGGCCCACTTGCAGAGTTTGCGCCAGGAAGAACTGGACAAGGCTTTGGACGGAGTGCGCCTTAACGAGCTGACGCTGGAGTTGGCGCGTTTCTTGCTGTGGCTGCACACAGCGCCTGCGGAAGCGCGGCAGGATTTGGAAACATTTTTGCGCCGCCGCTTTGCCGTTTGGGTTGATAAGCTGCTGTGGCTGCCGGAAAAATATCCCGACTTGCGCGATATGGAGCAGTTGCACTGCATCCGCATCAAGCTCAAGCGTTTTCGCTACGCTTTGCAGACCGTGCCGGAGCTGGCCGTTTCGCCGCGCCTCTTGCGCAATGTAAAATATTTGCAGGATACGCTGGGATTTTTGCACGATGCTTACGTCGATGGCGCACGCCTGGACGCTTTGGCGGCGGCGCACCCTGAGCTGCGCTGCGAAGCAGCGCTGCTGAGCGGTTGGGAGCGGGGCAAAGCGGACGCCGCGCTGGAACGCTTGCCGCGCCAGTGGGAGGAATTTACCGGACTGCTGCACGATTGGACCAAAGAAAATTTATAGCAAAACAAAAGCGTAAGTTTAGGCTGAGCCTGGGCTTACGCTTTTGTTTATGCGGTTGGCAGTATGGAAACAAAAAATGAAATTGATTTAACAAACGCTGGGGACAAGCGATATACTGAAAATAATAAGTAAATATCTGTATTTGCTTGCAATAGCTTGCAAAACATAAAACTGTTTGATAAAATTTAGACAGAAGGAGTGATGACTTATGGCAACCACTACTGCTCTTTATGCCAGAATAGATACTGATTTAAAAGAAAATGCGGAGAAAATTCTTCAGCAATTAGGTATTTCTCCTGCCAGCGCTATTCAAATGTTTTACAGTCAGATTGTTTTGACCCAAGGTCTGCCTTTAGAATTGAAGCTTCCTGCTAAAAGGCCTATTGCTGTTGGCGCTATGAGCCGACAGGAGCTGGATGCCGAATTAACTAAAGGTTTGGAATCGTTAAAAAGAGGAGCTTATTCTGCGGCTGAAGTTGACGCTGTCTTAGCCAAGGAGTTTGGTATATGAATGAAAAATATAGCGTTGTGTATTCTCCTGAAGCTTTGGAGGATTTGAGAAGCATATATTCCTACATTGCTTTTGAACTGCAGGCGCCAATGGCAGCTGCAAAGCTGGTAAAACGTATTAGAGCTGAAATATATTTGCTGGACGAAATGCCTGCGCGTTTTGTTTTAGTTGATTGGGAGCCGTGGAAAAGCAGAAATACGCATAAAATGCCAGTCGGAAAATATATTGTTTATTATATTGTGTATGAAAGTGAACTTAAAGTGGAGATAATCCGTATTTTTTACGGAGGCCGCGATATTCCAAGGATTATGTAAGTAAAATAGATATGCAAAATCCCCTGACGTTGATATCAGGGGATTTTTTATGCGACGGTGAAATTGATTTTAAATATTGCAATCCTCCAGCAGCTTTTTGGCGTCGATATATTGGGCGATGCCTGCGGCTACCTTTTTTGATTCCTTCATGGCCAGCACTACGGTAGCGGGGCCGTGGACTACGTCGCCGCTGCTGAAAACTCCGGCGCGAGTAGTCATGCCGTAGGGGCGCTCGCGGGTGATGACAAAGCCGCGGGCGTCCACTTGAATGCCTTTGGTGGTGGACACGATGCGGGCCGCCGGCTTCTGCCCCACCGCCAGAATTACGCAGTCGCAGGGGATAACCTCCTGGCCGCCTTCGGCGATAAATTTACCGTCGGCAGTTTTTACAATATTTTGCAGCAGCAGTCCCGCCAGCTCCGTTTCGTCCGCAGGGGTGGATTGACGGCGGATGTTATTGACCGCGCGCATTTGCTTCTTATTAAAATATGCGATGGGCTGCTGTAAAAAGCGGAACTGTACGCCTTCGGCTACAGCGGCTTCATACTCGGAAGGGAAAGCGCTGACTTCGGCTTCGGTTTTGTGGTAAACGATGGTTACGTTCTTGGCGCCGCGGCGGACTGCGGTGCGGGCCGCGTCCATAGCTACATTGCCCGCGCCGACGACGATAACATTATCGCCAGTGTGCAGCAGCGTTTCGCTGGCGTCCAGCTTGCCTTCGTCGGACAGCACTACCATACGCAAAAAGTAGGTGGCGGTCAAAATGCCGCTGAGCTCCTTGCCGGGAATATCCAGCGTGCGGGGCAGGGAGGTGCCCGTTCCCATAAAGATGGCGTCATAGCCTTGGGCAAAGAGGTCGTCCACCGTAAAGTCCACGCCTGCCAGCTGCTTGGTTTTGATTTCTACGCCGATATGGCGCAGCTCGGTAATTTCGCGGCGCACCACGTCCTTTTGCAGGCGGAATTCGGGGATGCCGAACAGCAGCACGCCGCCCGGCTCGCTTTGGGCTTCGAAAATGGTTACGTCAAAATCCATTTTCGCCAAATCGCCTGCCACCGTCAGCCCGGCGGGGCCGCTGCCGATAACGGCTACCTTGCCGCGGCGCTTGCTGGAGGGGGAGGTGGGCATTAAATCGTTTTGGTGGGAAAAATCGGCGATAAACATTTCCAAACTGCCGATTTCGATGCCGCATTGCTTTTTCGTCAGCACGCAATGGGCTTCGCATTGGCGTTCATGGGGGCAGACGCGGCCGCAGATGGCGGGCAGATTGCTGCGCTCGGAAATGATTTCGTAGGCCATACCGATATTGCCTTCGCTGAGAGCGCGGATGAAGCCGGGAATATTATTTTCAATGGGACAGCCTGTACGGCACATGGGGCGGGCGCAGTTCAGGCAGCGGCGTGCTTCCTGAATGGCTTCGGCGGTGGTCATTACTCTGCTCATAATTTTACCTCTTTTGCTCTTGCTGTTTGTTTTGGGTATCGTAGATTAGATTTTCCAGCTCCTTCAAGCGGCTGTTAATCTCTTCCATATGCTTGGACAGCAAATCCTCGTAATCGGCTACAGGGTCCGGCAGCTTATCGTGGTTCAGGTCGATCATGCTTTCGGCGTCGCTGTTGTCGGAAGCCGCGGTAATACGTACGCCATCCCTAGTCACAACGCGGCCGGGAACGCCTACGACTACCGAATTAGGCGGCACTTCTTTGAGCACGACGCTGCCGCTGCCGATTTTGGAATTATCGCCGACCTTAAAGGAACCGAGTACCTTCGCGCCGCTGGACACTACCACATTATTGCCGATGGTGGGATGACGCTTGCCCTTTTCCTTACCGGTACCGCCTAAGGTTACGCCCTGATACAGCGTGACGTTGCTGCCCAACTCGGCAGTTTCGCCGATGACCAGGCCCATGCCGTGGTCGATAAACAGGCCGGGGCCCAGCTTGGCGCCGGGGTGAATGTCAATGCCCGTAAGAAAGCGGGAAAAGGTGTTGATAAGACGGGGCACAAGCACCCAGCCCTTTAAATAGAAATGATGGGCTATGCGATGGAGCCAGATTGCATGCAGGCCCGGATAACAGAGCGCGGCCTCCAGTCTTGTTTTGGCGGCAGGGTCGCGCAGCATAATAGCGTCAATATCTTTACTTATCTGAGCAAACATGTTCAAGACTCCTTTCTTCTAATTTTATCATAATATTGATATGCTATCCATATATCATAGCACAGGAATAGATAGAGGTAAATAAAAATCTTACTGAATTTGTAAGAGATATCTTGTATACAGGCTTGGAATGTTTGACATTTGTATCTGCTGTGCTATAATTGTAGTAAATATATTAAGTTTCAACAAGCGATGTCTTTTGATTAAAGACAAAGGCTCAAAGGAGGAACTGTTTTATGGACAAGGAGCTTTTAAAACAAAAGGTGTGCGCCGCTATTGACGCTTCCGCTGATAAAATTAAAGCTGTGGCCGACAGCATCGGCGACGAGCCGGAGCTGGGCTTTAAGGAAACGAAAACTGCCGCGAAGGTGGCCGCGTTTATGCGCGAGCTGGGGCTGGAGCCGCAAACCGGTTTGGCTATCAACGGCGTGAAGGCCCGCGCCAAGGGTGGCAAGCCCGGCCCCACCGCCGCAGTTGTTGGCGAGCTGGACGCTGTGGGCTGCCCTGAAAGCGAAAAGGCCGACCCGCTGACCGGCGCGGCTCATGCCTGCGGCCATAATTTGCAAATCGCCACCATGCTGGGCGCGGCCTGCGGCATTATGAAGTCCGGTGTGCTGAGCGAGCTGACCGGCGACGTAGTTTTCTTCGGCGTTCCCGCCGAGGAATATATTGAAATCGAGTACCGTACAAAACTGGTGAAATCCGGTAAGCTGCATTTTTTGAGCGGCAAGGGTCAGCTGATTTATGAGGGAGCCTTTGACGATATCGATATGGCGATGCAGATGCACGCCGACAAAAATATGCCGCGTCCCACCGTTTCCATCGGTGAAAGCAGCAACGGCTTCGTAGGCAAAACGGTGCGCTATGTTGGTAAAACCGCTCATGCTGCCGACGCTCCCCACGAGGGCGTCAACGCTTTGAACGCCGCAATGCTGGGTTTGATGGGCATTAACGCTCTGCGCGAAACCTTCCGCGAGCAGGATGTGGTGCGCGTCCATCCGATTATCACCAAGGGCGGCGATTTTGTAAATTCCGTGCCGGACGACGTGCGCATGGAGCTGTATGTGCGCGCTAAAACCATGAACGCCATCGACAGCACCCACAAGCGCGTGGACGCGGCCTTAAAGGCCGGCGGCGACGCCGTAGGCGCGCAGACCATTGTGGAAACGCTGCCGGGTATGCTGCCCTTGAACTGCAACCGTCGCATGAACGAGCTGATGGTGGAAAATTCCCGCAGGGCTTATCCCAGTGTGGATATTAAGGACGCGGGGCATTTCAGCGCTTCCACCGATATGGGCGACGTGTCCCACCTGATGCCGGTTATCCATCCCTTTATCGGCGGCACCGAAGGCCTTCTGCATACCGGCGGCTTCCGTGCGGTTGATTTTAACGCCGCCGTGCTGCTGCCTGCCAAGGCTTTCGCTATGATGCTGGTGGATTTGCTGGCTGACGACGCTAAAGAGGCCAAAGAAATTCTGGCGGACTTTAAGCCCATTCTTACAAAAGAAGAATACATTGAAAAAATGGAAAGCTATTTTAGTTAAATCGCTTGGGAGCCGTCAGGCAACTTCGCGGCCGGCGGCTCTTTTCCGGTTTTGCCATTATAGAAAAATTTTAAGGAGGGGAATGTAATGAAAAATATTAAATTACATGCCATTATTCTCGCGCTGATCATCGTGGCGGAATTGATCGGCACGCACACAATTACCATCGGCATCGGACGCATTGTGCTGCTGCCCATGCTGTACGCTTTGCTGCTGGGTATTTTGACCACGCCGAAATTTTTGAATCTGTCCAGCAAAAAAGAAATGGTGGACGCCAGCGGACTCATCGGCATTACGCTGATGCTGCTCATGGCGCGTTACGGCACTTTAGTAGGCCCCACGCTGCCGAAAATTTTAGCCGCTTCTCCGGCGCTGGTTTTGCAGGAGTTTGGCAATTTGGGCACCGTGCTTTTGGGCGTACCTGTGGCCGTGTACCTGGGCTTGAAGCGTGAAACCATCGGCGCGGCTCACTCCATCGCCCGCGAGCCGAACGTAGCGCTGATTGGCGAAAAATTTGGCCTCGACGGCAGCGAAGGCCGCGGCGTTATGGGCGTTTATATCGCCGGTACCGTTTTCGGTACAATTTTCTTCGGCATTATGGCCAGCGTAGCCGCTTCCATGCTGCCCATTCATCCCTATGCTTTGGCTATGGCCGCAGGCGTTGGCTCTGCCAGCATGATGACCGCAGCCGTAGGCAGCCTTGCGGCTATGTATCCCGATATGGCCGACCAGCTGGCGGCTTTCGGCGCGGCTTCCAATATGCTTTCCGGCTTGGACGGCTTGTATATGTCCGTATGGATTGGCCTGCCCATGACCGAATGGTTGTACAAAAAATTCTATAAGCTGAAATACGGCGTTCTTCCCGAAGCACCTGAGAAAGGAGAGGAAGCATAATGAAATTGAAGGATACCATTATTGTTCTGGCCATCGTTTCTTTTATGAGCCTGTTCTCCAATGTTTTGGGTACGAAGGCTACTATCGTGGATTCCATCCCCGGCCTGCTGATTCTGGCGGTTATCGCTTTGGCGGGCATGCTGATGTCCAAATATTTGCCCGGTGGGATTCCCGCTGCCGCTTATGTTGTAACCATCGGCTGCATTTTGACCATCCCCGGCGTTCCCGGCAGCGACGTCATTAACGCTTATGTTAAAAACGTGGGCTTTGTGGCTCTGTGTACGCCGATTTTGGCTTATGCCGGCGTTTCCATTGGCAAGGATTTGGACGCCTTTGCCAAAACCGGCTGGCGCATCTGCGTGCTGGCGATTGTAGTTTTCGTCGGCACTTATATCGGCAGTGCGATTATCGCGCAGGCCATTTTAAAATCCTTGGGACAAATCTAAGTGCGAGTGTCTTGATTGCGGCGTCGCTTCGGCGGCGCCGCATTTTTATGTCTGAAAATAAAAAAGACGCCGGTTGGCGTCCTTTTTGTGAAATATTTACAGCCCCGCCTGCTCGATGCCGCTGAATAAAAAGCCCAGATGGTTGGTGGAGTTGAGCAGCACGATGCGCCATATTCCGTCGTTATATTCCAGCACGTTGATGCAGGTGTTGTCCTGCTTTATCTGCCAGAAGTGCTCCATGCCCAGTCCCAGCAGGTCGCAGATGATGGCTTTGTTGACCGCGTCGTGGGCGGCGACTAGTACGGTTTTGTTTTGGTAGCGCGTGGCGTAATCGTCGAAAGCGGCGCGCACGCGGCGGCGCACGTCCTCCAGGCTTTCGCCGCCGCCGGGCATTTGCACCCTATGGGGTTCTGTGTGCCATTGGGCAATTTCCTTGGGATATTGCTTTTGGATATCGCCTGCTAGCACGCCCTCCCAGCTGCCGTGATTGATTTCCAGCAGGCGGTCGTCGGTTGCGACGGGCAGGCCGTGGAGCCCGGCGCAGAATTGACAGGTTTGGCAGGAGCGCTGCAAGGGGCTGGAGATGGCGGCGTCCAACGGAATATGGCGCAGGCCTTCAGCCAGCAGCTGTCCCTGCTGCAGCCCGCGCTCGCTGAGAGGAGTATCCTCCTGACCCTGATAGCGGCCTTCAATATTCCAGGTGGTTTCGCCGTGGCGAACTAAAATTATTCTCGTCATTTTCCTTCCGGCAGGGCGTTTGGCCCCGCCGCCTTTCTGTGTGATGTAAATCAGCTTTCGCAGTTGATGAGCTTAACGTCTAAAATGCCGTCGATGCCGCGCAGCTGCAGCATGATATCGTTGGGAATATCGTCGCCGACGGCGATAGCCATAATATTGGTATCGGATTTGGGCGTGCTGCCTACCTGCATGCTGTTGATATTGATGCCCGCTTTGCCTAAGATGGTTGCCATCTGGCCAATCATATTGGGCTTATTGATGTGGGGGGCCAGCAGCAGATAGCCTTCGGGCTTAAAGTCGATATAATATTTATCAATTTGCACAATCTTCGGCGTTTTGCCGTCGAACAGCGTGCCTTCGATTTTATGCGTACCCTTGGTGGTGGTAATGCGGGCGTTGATGGCGGTGGAGAAGTAGCCTGCTTTATTGGCCTTCACCTCTTTGACTTCAATATTGCGCTTTTTGGCGATGCCGGGCGCGTTGACGAAGTTGACGCTTTCCTGCAGAATGGGATTCAATAGTCCTTTGAGGAAGGCGGTGGTCAGGGCGGAGGTTTCCGTTTCGGCAAGCACGCCGGTGTATTCCACCTCTATGCTCTTAATGGGGCCGTCGGCCAGATAAATACCCACGGTACCCATGCGCTCGGCCAAGCTGAAATAGGGCTGGATAACGCGGGCCACGCTCTTGGGAATGGGAGCCATATTCACGGCGGTCATAACGGGGCGGCCCTCCAGCGCGTCGATAACGCCGTAGGCTACGTCCACGGCCACGCCGATTTGCGCTTCGATGGTGGAAGCGCCCAGATGCGGCGTCTGTACTACGTTGAACAGGCCCAGGAAAGGATTATTTTCTTTAGTCAGCGGCTCGTTAGGATATACGTCGATGGCTGCGCCGGCAATTTTACCGGACTTGAGTCCTGCGGCGATAGCGTCCGGGTCCATGCAGCCGCCGCGGGCGCAGTTGACGATGCGCACGCCGTCCTTCATCTTGGCGATAGCTTCGGCGTTTAGCATTTTTTCCGTTTCTTTCGTCAGCGGCGTGTGGATGGTAATGTAATCGGACTTTGCCAGC
This sequence comes from uncultured Phascolarctobacterium sp., assembly GCF_905212365.1. Taxonomy (GTDB): domain Bacteria; phylum Bacillota; class Negativicutes; order Acidaminococcales; family Acidaminococcaceae; genus Phascolarctobacterium_A. Next base: position 43,136 of record NZ_CAJMEH010000006.1, on the reverse strand, counting down.
AGCGTATCGAAGTCCACCAGCTCTACGCCTACCTGATGCGCGCGTTCTTCCGTAATATACGGGTCGTAACCGATGGTGGTCATCTCCATGGCCTGCATACGTTTGGCGACGCGGCTGCCGATGCGGCCCACGCCGATGATGCCCAGAGTTTTGCCCTGCACCTGAATGCCGTCGAAGGATTTGCGGTCCCATTTTCCTTCTTGAATGGATTGGTGGGCCTGGGGAATGTGGCGCGTCATGGACATCATCATAGCGATGGTGTGCTCGGTGGCGGCCATGGTATTGCCCTCCGGCGTGTTGAGCACTACGATGCCCTTGGCGGTGGCGGCGGAGATATCGATATTATCCACGCCTACGCCGGCGCGGCCGATAACCTTCAAACGAGTGGACGCCTCGATAACCTCTTTCGTCACCTTGGTCATGGAACGGGTAACAAGGCCGTCGTAATCGTTAATTACTTTGATAAGCTCTTCCGGCTTCATATTGGGCATAACGTCCACGTCAAAATGTTCGCGCAGCAGAGCCACGCCTTTTTCGCTGATATCGTTGCTGACAAAAATTTTCATTGCTATCTTCCTCCTGCTTTAGTGCTGCTCGCTTTTAATTTTGAACGGCAGCCTTTATTCGTGTGCGCGCTGATATTTTTTCATGAAGTCCGCTAGTGCGGCGCAGGTCTCCAGCGGTACGGCGTTGTAGGCCGAAGCGCGGCAGCCGCCGACCAGCCGGTGCCCGCCGATGCCCACGAAGCCTGCGGCCTTGCCTTGGGCGACAAAATCCTTTTCCAGCTCCGGCGTTGCCAGATTAAAGGTAATATTCATCAGGCTGCGTGCTTCTTTAACAGCGTGGCCTTTGTAGAAGCCGTTGCTGCCGTCGATTACGTCGTAGATAAGCTTGGCCTTAGCGGCGTTATTCTGCGTTATGGCGTCTACGCCGCCCTGCTTTTTAATCCAATGCAGCGTTTTATTGACCATGTAAATGGCGAAAACCGGCGGCGTATTATAAAGCGAATCGTTGGCGGCGAAGGTGGCATATTTCAGCATGGTGGGCAGCTCCTGCCGCGCCGTGGCTAAAAACGCTTTTTTGGCGATGACGATAACCACGCCTGCCGGTCCTAAATTCTTCTGCGCTCCGGCGTAAATTAAATCAAAATCCGTAACGTCAACTTTGCGGGAAAGAATATCGCTGGACATATCGCAGATTACCGGTACGTCGAATTTGGGAAAGCTGCGGTATTCCGTGCCGTAAATCGTGTTGTTGGACGTCAGGTGGACGTAAGAGGTGCCGTCCTTAATATTGAAGCTGTCGGGAATATAGCTGTGGTTTTTGTCGGCGCTGCTGGCCGCTTCGTAAACCTCGCCGAAAAATTTGCCTTCGGCCATGGCTTTTTTCGCCCATACGCCGGTGTTGACATAGGCGGCGTATTTTTTGGTGTGGAAATTGGCGGCGGTCATTAAAAATTGCGTGCTGCCGCCTCCCTGAATGAACATAATCTCGTAATCGTTGGGGATTTCCAAAAGCCGGCGCAGCAGCTCCTTGGTTTCCGCGTGCAGCGCGGCGTATTCGGCGCTGCGGTGACTCATTTCGATAATGCTCATGCCTGTTCCGGCATAATTAAGAAATTCAGCCTGAGCCTCCCGCAATACTTCCAGGGGCATGGCGGAAGGACCGGCGTTGAAATTGTAAGCTCTTTGCATTTTTGTTGCTCCTTAAAATAAAATAAGAGAAGCGTCCTCCTTGGGACGAGCTTCTCTGTCTCGCGGTGCCACCCAATTTGCCGCGGCTCCCGGCGCGCCTAAAAAAATAAGCCCTCATCCCACATGGGACGAGAACTTCTCGCGGTGCCACCCAATTTGCCTACGGCCAACTTTTATTCGCTGTATCGGGCGAACCCGTCGGATTCATCATTCGCCGCTCCCGAGCGGAACAGGTATGCCTTGCTGCTGTCTTGCATCCACCGGCAGCTTTCTGAAAGCGCGGCACGCTGCTTCTCTTTCATTGCGTTGCGATATTAATATTAAATTGAATTATAGCACTTCTTTTTCAGTAGTCAAGCAAAATTTGCCCGGCAGGCTGATGTATACAGTGTTCTTGCCGCTTTTGTATTAAAGTTTACAAAGCGAATATTTTCAGCTTTTTCTTGCGCAAAGCAGGATTTAGTGCTAAAGTATAAATAATTAAAGAAGAATCGCTAGGGGCGCAGCTGCAGCTGCTGAGAGGACGGCCGTCCGACCCTTTGAACCTGATCCGGTTAAGACCGGCGTAGGAAAGCGAGCGCCTGCCGTTTTCGCAGCTATACCGCTTTCCGTCAGGAGAGCGGTTTTTTATTTGCCGTAAGTAAAGGAGGAAGATTATGGCAACGCAAATGCAGTTGGCAAGACAGGGAATTATTACGGAGGCTATGCAGCTGGTAGCGGAGCAGGAGGGCATAACCGCGGAATTTGTCCGCGAGGGCGTAGCCAAGGGAACGATTGCCATTCCCTACAACATCAATCATAAGAATTTGACGCCGCGGGGCGTGGGCCAGGGCTTGAGCGTTAAGGTCAACGCCAATATCGGCACCTCCAGCAGCTATCCCGACCCTGCGCCGGAGCTGGAAAAGCTGGCTGCCGCCATCAGCGCCGGAGCCGATTCGGTGATGGATTTGTCCACGGGCGATAATATCAGCGCTTCACGGCAGGCTATCATTGGCGCGTCCACAGTGATGGTAGGCACCGTGCCCATGTATCAGGTGACGGTGGAAACTATTTTGAAGCGCGGCGCGGTAGTAGCTATGACGAAGGAGGATATTTTCGACGTTATCCGCCAGCAGGCCAGGGACGGCGCGGATTTTATGACGCTGCACTGCGGCATCAATAAAAATGTGCTCAAGGCCTTGACGGAGGAGGGCCGCGTAATGGATGTGGTCAGCCGCGGCGGTTCCTTCATCACCGGGTGGATGCTGCATAACGAAAAGGAAAATCCTTTATACGAATATTACGATGAAATTCTCGATATTTGCGCCGAATACGACGTAACCATCAGCCTGGGCGACGGTCTGCGTCCCGGCTGCATTGCCGACGCGACGGACAGAGCGCAGATTCAGGAGCTGCTGAATCTGGGCGAGCTGACCCAGCGTGCCTGGGAGCGAGGCGTACAGGTGATGGTGGAGGGCCCCGGCCATGTGCCCTATAATCAAATTGCTGCCAATATGCAGCTGCAGAAGCGTTTGTGCCATGGCGCGCCTTTCTATGTTTTGGGGCCTTTGGTTACGGACGTAGCGCCGGGCTACGACCATATTACCAGCGCTATCGGCGGCACTCTGGCTGCCGTCAGCGGCGCGGACTTTTTGTGCTATGTAACGCCGGCCGAGCATTTGGGCCTGCCGGATTTGCAGGATGTGCGCGAGGGCGTCATTGCGGCCCGCATCGCCGCTCATGCCGCCGACCTCGCTAAGGGCAATAAAAAAGCCTGGGAGTGGGACTTGGCCATGGCCAAGGCGCGCAAGGAGTTAAATTGGCCTGAGCAGCTGCGCCTGGCGCTGGACCCGGTGAAGGCTACTGCTTACCGCCGCAGCAAAAATCAGGCTGACGACGAGGCCTGCTCCATGTGCGGCGATTATTGTGCCGTGAAGATTGTAGGCCGGTATTTGGAGGAGCACAAAAGAAAAAATAGATAAGGCTTTAGGGTAACGAAACGTTACCAGAAAAAATGTTCGTATAAAGTAAAGCGCCCCGGCGTACTGCTTTTAATTTTGCAGTGCGTCGGGGCGTTCAGCTTTTGCGTCCGCCTAAAGCGAGAAGCTATTCAATTACTTGCAAATCGTTGGCCTGCGCCAAAGCGTAAATTTCTTCCTTGCTCAAGCGGGAAAGCTTGAGAATCTGCGCTAAGGTATACTTGTCCTTGAGCATATCGAGCGCTATATCACGTGTTTTTGCTGCTATGCCTTCTGCTCTGCCTTCCCTACGACCTTCCATGCGTTCGTCTTTTAATCTTGTAGATAATACCATATATTCTCGCCTCGCCTTCTTATCCTGCCGCAGCCGCACTACCTCTGCTTCTACTTCTTGCGTAAATTTGTCGATAGGCACATTCTCGTTGACATAACGCAAAAAGTTTTTAACCAGCGGCGTTACGTTGCCCTGCGTACCTTGAGAATTTAGTAGCAGCACGGTTCGGTGTAGATTATGTCGGCGATTTCCTTTTGCATAATTGCGCCGACAAGTTTTTTACACAGGCGCTTGTTTTCCATAACCTTTTTAAACATGAAATCGTTGCTGATGGGCAGTGTGTCAAAGCTGTTTTTAGTCATCCTCTTCCTCCTTAATTATAGCATGCTAATAGCGGTTCTGTCATGGATTTTGCATTGTAAAATAGCGTGCGCGGTTCATATAGCCGGCTGTGAAACGGTAATTGCGGGCGTGAAATATATGTGGGCGGCGGTTACCGGTAAAACAAAAAAAGCAGTACCGCCGGTGCGTTGGCAGGGCAACCGGCTAGGTACTGCATTATCTCTTAAAAAGTTTTGGGGGAACGGGTAAGAGATACGATTACGTTTTTGATTTTTTGACTTTTGTATATTATAGCAGACGAGGAAGCGGATGGCAAGAGAATTTTTGGAAAATTATAAATAAAATTTACTTGAGGGTTAGGGTAACGAAACGTTATGGGAAAGAATGTTAGCTTGAAAGGAAAGTCGACTATCAGCTATCTCACGAATGGTATTATAAAATAGATAAGTAAGGCAGGAAAAATTATTTCTTGCTTTTTAGCTAGTAGTCGGATATGCTAATAATAAAGTATGGTTCACTTTCATCCACTAGTTATAAAGTTCGTTAGAAGTATCTATGAATTTAGGGAGGATATGCGTATGTCAAGAGAAACGGAAAAAATTTTTAAAGAGCTGCACGCTTTTTTGGAAGAGCGAGGTTTGATGGACATGAGCAAGGAAGAAGCGCAGCAGGCAATCGATGAATTTATGCAGATGCATAATATTAACCCGCGCGTTCCGCTTACGGAAGAGACGGCAAAAACGGCGGACGATTATTTTGAATTAGCTTCGGAAAGCAGAAGCAAACCCAAAATACTGAAATATTTAAAAGAAGCGATTAAGCTGGACCCGAACCATATAGACGCTTTGAGCAGCATAGCGATACTTACCTGTAAAAATCATTGGGAGTTGCTTAATAAATTGCAGGAAGTAGTGGAGCATGGTAAAAAAGTTATGCAGCAAAAAGGCTGGGACGCCCAAGAGTATATTGGAGATTACTGGCTGATTACCGAAACGCGCCCTTATATGCGGGCGAAAGCAGATTATATAAACGTTTTATTTGGGTCCGGAATGTTGCGCAAAGCCGCTGCCGAATGTGAAGAACTGTTGCGTTTATGCGAAGGCGACAATTTGGGAGTCAGGCACAAATTGATGCATATTTTCGCTATCTTAGAAGAAAAAGATAAAGCTTTGGCTTTGTATAAAAAATTTGGCGAGCCTAACGAAACGCAAATGCTGTTGCCGTTGTCGATTTTAATGTTTAAATCAGGCGAAATGGATTTAGCTGCGGATTACTTAAAGCGTTTGGCAAGCAGCAATAAAGATACGAAGAAGTTTATTAAACTAGCGCTGCAAGACGGTGGCGTGCAGGAATTGATAGATCGTTTTTACGACGAAGACGAAATACCACAAAGCTACCGCCCGTCTACGATGGACGAATTTGCCATGGAAATCAACGAGTACCCGGATATGTTTTCTCTAGCCGAAGGTTACTTTCCTTGGGCGTATGAGGAGCTGAAAGTAAAGAGGCAAGCAAAGCCGGCAAAGCCGACAAGGAATGGGCTCACTATTGTAAAATAAGGGGATTGCTTACTGTTGCCCGGCGATTGGCGAGTCGAAGACGATGACAGAGCCATGATAAATATGATATAATATATAAAATCATACTCAAACGACGCAGAGGTAATTCATGGAAAAAGATATTTTAGAATACGTGGGCAAAAGCCTGTACCAAACGCATATCCTGAAGGAGATGAAGCGCTATCTGGTGTTTCGCACACGCTGCCGCCTGCACAGCGGCGCAGTGAACGATGTGCTGGAATTTTTTGACGCTACGCCTGCACGCTGGAGCTGGCTTAAAGGCACGCCGTCCTTTTTAGAGCAGACTACCCGAGCTTTCTTCTATAAGGGCTCGACCTGGGACGAGCGCGTGGCTTTGCTAAAAAATCATATTTTGCTTTTGGAGCAGTATTTTCAGCCGGAGCTAATGAACAAATTATATGGTGAGCATAAGCGCGTGGAACTGTGGCGCGATTCTTATGAGGATAAACCGTTGACCCTGGACTTGTTCTTCCATGCCGGGCAGCGCAAGGAGGGCTGCCTGTCGCTGATGTTATTTTACGGCGACGAGGCTTTGTATCAAATTATGTTCTGGCTGGGCAGGAATATCGCCGACGGCAAGCCCGCAATTTTTATAGGCGCCTTGCAGGGGCCGCAGAACGGCAACGATTTGATTAAGGGGCTGACGAAAGCTTTCTTCGGCTATCGGACGAAGAATTTGATTTTTTATGGTATGCGCAGCTTTGCGAAAGCGTTGGGCATCGAGCAAATTTACGCTGTGGCTAACGAGGGCTATTACGCTATGAACCACATTCGCGCGGACCGCAAGCTAAAGACGGACTTCGGCGCGTTTTGGCAGGAATGCGAGGGCAGCCAGTGTTCCGACCACCGTTTTTATGTGATGCCCACGGCCGAATACCGCAAATCCATGGAGGAATTGAAACCGTCCAAACGGGCGCAGCACCGCCGCCGTTTTGCAAAAATGGACGAAATAGAGGCGGCAGTAGCAGCCGCTGTGGCTCAATATAAAAAATAAATTGTTTTAGCTTACCTGCAACCTGCGGGCAAGCTATTCTTTTATTGTGGAATATGCTATAATAAATATGATATAGCTTACTCTGACAGGAGGTATGTAAATTGAAAAGAAAGCTTGCAACTCTTTTGCTGACTTTTGTGTTCTGCTTTACTATGGTAATGCCCGGTTTTGCCAACGATGTAAATCTGCCTGTGGCCGATAAAATAGGCGCTATGGAAAAGCTGCTGTACGGTACGGAGCAGAGCGGTTCTCTGATTCAGCGCATGGATAGTCTGGAGGACGACGTTTACGGTGCTTTAACGACTGATGCCATTTTAAACCGCGTGGATAATATGTACGATTATCTCGAGGGCACACCCGAATCCGGCGAAGCTTCCTTTGCTACCAAGCTGAACGTGGTGGAGTGGCGCATGAATGAAAGTATGTCCGGCGGTCCGGCAAAAAATCGTATTGAGGCCACGGAAAAGCTGCTGTTTGGCCAGGCGCAGAGCGGTTCTCTTTCCGGACGTTTAGAGGAGCTGCTGAAGCTTGCGTCCTACAGCGACGGCAACGTGCCGGTGCAGCAGGTTACTCTGCCTAAAGATTCCGTTTTTAAAATCGCTTTTACTTCGGAATTGAGCACTAAGATGAGCCGTCAGGGAGATACGGTGAACTTTAAGGCTGCGGATAATTTGTATGTCAACGACGTGCTGGTGCTGCCTAAAGGCGCGACCGGCGTGGGCGTAATTAAAAAAGTTGTGCAGCCCGGTATTTTCGGTAAGGACGGGCGCATAGATATTACCTTTACGTATATTTACGGTGTTGACGGGACAAAAATTCCTTTGACTGTAGGCGAGCTGGCCAAGCAAAAGGCTGAAAGCATTGCGGGCGCGGCAGGCGTAGCTATCGGCGGCATGATTATTTTAGGACCCGTAGGCGTTGTCGGCGGCGCTTTTGTTAAAGGCAATTCCGTAACTATTCCCGTAGGCTGTGAAACTTATGTGCAGACGTCGGAGGATGTAACTATGCAGGGCGTTGTTTACAGCGAGTGATGACAGCGTATAAGCCGACATCTACTTCGTCAAGGCTCCTCGGAGTATTAACGATACGCTATCGTCGCCTTTTCTTGTATCTGGCGCCTTCTCCGCTGTCATATTAAAAAAGAAGGCGTCAGCCGTTTAAAATCTCACAAAAACATTGAAAAAGCTCACTCTAAAAAAGTGGGCTTTTTATTTTTTTGTGGTATAATGTTAAGTGGATTATTATGCAAATTTTTCTTATCCTACTATACAAAGGAGCATACTCATGAAGAAAACATTTTTCGCAGCTGCGTTGGCACTCAGTCTGTGCGTGCCGGTTTATGCCGCTCAATATACAAATACGGGCGACGAGCGCTTCGCCGGTCCTGATATGGAGATGGCGCCCAATAATGCTGTTAAGCATCGTGAAAAGCATGACGGCTCCCAACCGCTGCCTATTACGCTGACCGGCGAGCACGCCGTATACGATAGCGTCAGCGGCGATTTTCATGCCGAAGGCAATATTAAAGTGACGCAGGGCAATCAGATTATCTATACGACCGCTGTAGTCGGCAATATGAAAACTGGCGACGTGTGGCTCAAGGAAGGCGGCACACTGGAGGAGATTGGCTCCACTACTAAAGCTGAATGGGGACATTATAATTTTAATACCAAGACCGGCGAACTGAAAAAAATGTCCGGCTACAACGGCAAGGACTTTTACTATGCGCCGCACGCGGTTATCGACCCTGAAAAAATGACGCTGGACGAAGGCGGCACGCTGACGCGCTGTCCTGCCGTTAAACATCCCAAGTGCCTGGAAATCAGGGCAAAAACTTTCGAGGTTTATCCTGGAGAAAAAATGCTGGCCAAGGATGTGCAGGTTTTTATTCGCGGTAAGCATATCTATTCGCGCGACTATTGGGAAAATACGCTGAGCGGAAAAAGCCAGGAGAAAATTGTCCCGCATATCGGCTTCAAGGACAGCGATAAGGGCACTTACATTAACGTATCTTACGAACGTCCGCTATCTGAAAGGGATACGTTTTACGCCGATTTAAATTATTATACTAAAGACGGATATAAGCCCATGTTCGGCTTGACTCATGACGAGCGTAATTTTAAGATAACCGTGCAGGACGGTTGGGACGAAAAGGACGACGAGTGGGTAAAGAAGCAGCGCGATATAAGATTCGATTACAAACCGCATCATTTTACGGATAAGCTGCCGCTTTCCTACAGCGCTTATTACGAGCGCGGTTTGTGGCGCAACGAAGATACTAATGTGCAAAGCTGGCACACGGAATACGGCGCTTTTTTAAACCATGACAGGATATATTTATTTAAGGATTATACGACGATAGATTTGACCATCGGCAAGAAGTGGACGCGCGAAAGCGAAGAACAAGGCCCTACGTCGTCAACCAATGTTTATTACGCTACGGTGAACCAAAAGCTTACCGATAAATGGAATACGTGGGTGGGATACTATCGCGAAGATTTTACGACCCGCTTGTTTACCTACGATCAGCCGGATATGCCGGTAGAATTGCGCAACGGCTTGCAATATAAGCCGGATGACAAAAATATTTTAGCGGTTATTAACCGTTATGATTTGGATTCCCGCAGCAAGTACGAAACTATTTACCGGTGGACGCATAAATTCTGCTGCTGGCAGGTCGTTTTGGAATATACGGACGAGCATTATAAGAACGATCACTCCTTCGAACTGAAATATGAATTTACAGCATTTTAAAATTTGAGGTTAGCGATTATGCAAAAAATTATTGAGCAAAGATTTTTAGACCACCTGGAAGTGGCGCACGCCGTTCTGCACAGCAATATTTTGGCGCAGATCGAGGTGATTGCCGCGGAGATAAAAAAAGCCCTGGCGGCGGGCAATAAGGTGCTGTTTGGCGGTAACGGCGGCAGTGCTGCCGACAGCCAGCATTTGGCGGCTGAATTTGTGGGGCGCTTTCAAAAGGAGCGCCGCGGCTTGCCTGCCATCGCTTTAACGGTGGACACGTCTATTTTAACGGCAGTGGGCAACGATTACGGTTATGACAAGGTTTTTGTGCGCCAGGTGGAAGCGCTGGCTAAACCCGGCGACGTGCTGGTGGGCATTTCTACCAGCGGCAACAGCGCCAACGTGGTGCAGGCCGTTGAGCTGGCTAAAGCTATGGGCGTGTACTGCGTAGGCATGACGGCGGCTGGCGGCGGCAAAATGGCAGAGCTGTGCGACCAATGTATTGCCGTGCCGGCTAAGGTGACGGCGCGGGCGCAGGAAATGCATATTTTAATCGGACATATTTTGTGCGAGCTGGTGGATGGTGAATAGAGTGGCAGGCTTGGCTGTAACAACTTTTTTAGCAGAGCAAATAAAAAAATTAAAAATCGCCGTTATTGGCGACGTGATGCTGGACCGTTATTTTCATGGCGAGGTAAAGCGTATTTCTCCCGAAGCGCCGGTGCCTGTAACAAAAATCAACCGCATTAAATCGGTGCTGGGCGGAGCGACTAACGTAGCGGCTAATCTGGCGCATTTGGAATGCCAAGTATTTATGGGCGGCGTTACCGGCGACGATGATAACCGGGTCCTGTTGGAACGCTTAATGGCCGACGCCGGTATCGATTACAGCGGTTTGGTGAAAAGCGAGCGCCGCAAAACCATTACTAAGTTGCGTGTATTGGGCGGCAATCAGCAAATGCTGCGTCTTGATTTTGAAGAAACTGGAGATTTGTATCCGGAGGAAATAGTGGCGTTGCGTCAGTGGCTGGCCGGATTGCTGGACGATGGGCTGGACGGCATTATTGTGTCCGATTATGCCAAAGGCGTTTGCTCCGACGATTTTTGCCAGTGGGTGATTAACGAAGGTCACGCTTATAATATTCCCGTGCTCATCGACCCTAAGGGCGCAGATTGGACGAAGTACAGCGGCTGCGATTTCATTACGCCTAATTTAAAGGAAATGTGCGAGGCAGCAGGCTGCCAAAAGGACAATGAGGATGCGGCGGTTGTGGGAAAGGGGCGAGCCGCTAAGGATAAGTACTATATAAAAAATGTAGTAGTAACCCGCAGCGAGCGGGGCATGTCGCTGATTAACGATCACGAGGTGCTGCACAGTCCGGCAACGGCGATCGAGGTTTTCGATGTGTCGGGCGCAGGCGATACGGTAGCGGCAACGTTGCTGGCCGGTGCGGCGGGCAAGCTGCCTTTGAAAGACGCTATTTATATGGCTAACCGTGCTGCCGGCATCGTAGTGGCTAAGGTTGGCACTTATCCCGTGCATCGGGACGAGCTGCTTAAGGATTTGCTGACGGAGGAACGTAAGCAGGGAAGGGGCTACCGCACGCTGAGCTGGCAGGAGATTGCTTCCTTGGCCGCTACCTGGAAAGCCTGCGGTGAGAAAATTGTTTTCACCAACGGCTGCTTTGATATCCTGCATGTTGGTCATGTGACTTATTTGGAAAAGGCGCGCAATCTGGGCAAGCACCTGATTGTGGGCCTGAATACGGACGCTTCCGTGCGCCGCTTGAAGGGAGAAACGCGGCCCCTGGTACACGAGCTGGACCGGGCGCGGGTTTTAGCGGCTTTGGCCTGTGTGGACGCGGTGGTGCTGTTCGATCAGGATACGCCGACGGAGCTTATTGAAAAAATCCGCCCTGATATTTTAGTTAAGGGCGGCGATTATAAGCCGGAGGAGGTTGCAGGACGCGAATATGCCGGCGAGGTGCGCATTATAGAATTTGAAGACGGCTACTCCACTACTGGCGTAGTAGAAAAGATTGCTAAGATGGTTAAGGAGGGTAAATTATGATTATTGTAACTGGCGGCGCCGGTTTTATCGGCAGCAATATTGTCAAGGGTTTGAACGACCGCGGTATCGACGACATTTTAGTAGTCGATAATCTGACCAATATGGTGAAGTTTAAAAATATCCAGGGCCTGAAGGTACACGATTATATGGATAAGTACGCCTTTATGGACGCGCTGAAGGCCGGTAAATTCAATCATGATAAAATCGACGTTATTTTCCATGAGGGCGCTTGCTCCGATACTATGGAGTATAATGGCAAGTACATGATGGAAAATAATTTTGAGTATACGAAAAATGTGCTGCATTTCTGCCTGGACCGCAAAATTCAGCTGATGTACGCTTCCTCTGCGTCCACCTATGGCAGCGGCGCCCATGGCTTTAAAGAGGAGCCAGCCTGCGAGGAGGCGCTGAACGTCTACGCTTTTTCCAAGCTTTTCTTTGATAATTATTTGCGCCGCTTGCTGCCTGCCGCTCAAAGCCAGGTAGTGGGCCTGCGTTATTTCAATGTTTACGGTCCGCAGGAAAATCATAAGGGCAAAATGGCGTCTATGATTTTCCAAATGTACAATCAATGGAAAGCTGAGCATAAGGTAAAGCTGTTCGGCGAGTACGACGGCTACGGCCCCGGCGAGCAAACCCGCGACTTTATTTACGTTAAGGACGTGGTGAAGGTAAACTTCTACTTCTGGGAGCATCCGGAAATCAGCGGCATTTTCAACTGCGGTACGGGTCACGCTCATCCCTTCAACACATTGGCGAAGGCCGTGCTGCAGCATTTTGGCAGCGGCGAGCTGGAATACGTGCCCTTCCCGGAAATTTTGAAGGGTAAATATCAAAGCTTTACGGAAGCGGATGCGACTAATTTATTAGCCGCAGGCTATGACGGCGGCTTTACGCCTATTGAAGAAGCGGCTGAGGAATATTGCCAGCTTTTGGATAAGACCGGCGGTTATTATGTTTATGAAGGATAAGGCTGTCTTTTTTGATAGGGACGGCGTTCTCAATGTGGACGTGGCCTATCTTTATAAAATTGAGGAGCTGCGCTGGGTTGACGGCGCTAAAGAGGCGGCGGCTTATTTGACCGCTTTGGGATACAAGCTCTTTATCGTGACGAATCAAAGCGGCATCGCTCGCGGTTATTATACTGTGGAGCAAATGCAGGAGCTGCACGCTTATATGCAGCGGGAGCTTGCTGCGGCCGGCGGCAAAATTGAAAAGATTTATTATTGCCCCCATCATAAGGAGGGCGTTGTGCCGGAATACAGTTGCGACTGCGATTGCCGCAAGCCAAAGCCGGGCATGCTGCTGCAGGCCTTTGACGAATATGATATCGATAAAGAGCAGAGCTTTTTAATTGGCGACGGCCAGCGCGATGTGGAGGCGGCGGAGGCTGCCGGTATCAAGGGCTATTTGTTTAAGGGCGGTAATCTGCTGGAGTTTGTTAAAGGCATACTTGGATAATTTCCCTTAGGATTGAAAGAGAGCATGGGAATGGAATACAAAAATATTTTACTTATCAAAATGAGCTCCTTGGGAGATATTTTGCATACGCTGCCCTTGGCGGCAGCTTTGCGGCAGCCCTTTCCCCACGCCCGCATAACATGGCTGGTGCATCCGCAATTTGCCGGATTTGTACCAGACCAGCCGGTTATCGACGAGGTGTTGTATTTTGATAAGGTAAAATTTAATAAAATGGGCGTGGCCGACAAGCTGAAATATTTTTGTCAGATGCGCGCCTTGCTGCACAGCAAGCGTTTTGATTTGGTAATCGATATGCAGGGCTTGTTTAAAAGCGCGGTACTGGCGGCGATCAGCGGCTGCGATAATCGCATTGGTTATTGCGAAATGCGCGAAGGCAGCGGCTTCATCAGTAAGGCTATCTGCGGCAGCCATAGCAAGGCGCACGTTATCGAACGCTATTTGGATGTAGCTCGCTATTTGGGCGCGCAGATAGACAGCTTGGACGACGTGCAGTTTCCCATGCCTGATTTAAGCAAAGAAACCGCTGGCGTGCAGGCGAAATTACGGGAGCGTGGCTGGCAAGGAGGCGCTTATGTAGTCATTGTGCCCGGCGCAAGGTGGGTTACCAAGGAGTGGCCTGTGGCGCATTATGTGGCTTTGGCGCAAAAAATTACCGCGGCAGGCGATTGTATAGTTTTGGCCGGCGGGCCTGACGATGCGGCCAAAGGTAAAGCTATTGCTGAGCAGTGCGCTTCTCCTTTGATAATCGACCTGACCGGACAAACTTCCTTGCGAGAGCTGGCGGCGCTTATTAAAGGATGCAGTTTTTATATCAGCGCGGATACAGGTCCTTTGCATTTTGCCGCGGCTTTGAAAAAGCCCTTGGTCGCTATGTACGGGCCGACGAAAGCCGACCGTACCGGGCCGTACGGCAGTACAAATTCTACGGTGCTGCTGTCTCCGGCGGCATGTGCAGGCTGTTTGAAGAAAAAATGTGATAATTGGCATTGTATGCATGATATTACGCCGGAAATGGTATACGAAATCTATCGAAAAAAGGTGAACGCTGATGGTTAAAGCGGTTGAGTTAGATGGAAAGAAAATATTAGTTACATTTTTAATGCATCTGGGCGATTTAACGCTGACTACGCCCTTTATTCATGCGCTGCGCAAGGCTGCGCCTACGGCGCATATTACTTTTCTGGCGGATGAAAAGCTCAAGGACGTGGTTTTGCATAATCCGTATTTAGACGAGGTAATCACCATAGATAAAAAAGGCCGCGACAACAGCCTGCTGGCTTTAGCTGCTTGCGCCCGCCGCTTGAGCAAAATGGATTTTGACGTGCTGATAAATCTGCATCCTAACGAGCGTTGTTCTTTTATTTGCGCACTGACTAAAACCAAACTGCGCGCAGGCACTACGCATACGCTGTTTAAACCTTTGTGGGATGTGTTTACGCCTTTGAATCGCAAGATTCATGCTGCCGATATGTATTTGGACGTTTTGACTCAGTTAGGCGTGCCAAAGCTGGAGCATAACGGCCTGGAGATTTTTCCCAGCGAGGAGCACATGCAGCACGCCGAAGAATTTTGGCGCGAGCATGGCGTGTTCGGCAGCGATAAATTGGTGGGCTTTAATATTGGCAGCGCGGTGGTGACTAAACGCTGGGCGCCGGAGCGCTTTGCCAGGGTAGCGGATATTTTGGCAGGCAAGGGCTATAAGCCGGTATTCTTTGGCGGTACGATGGATGAAGAAATGGTGCAGGAGGCTGTCGGTTATATGAAGACAATTCCCGTTGTGGCGACGGGAAGCTTTACTATCGGCGGCTTAGCAGCCGCTATGCGCCGCTGCAGCCTGATTATTACCAACGACAGCGGGCCGATGCATGTAGCTATCAGCCAAAAAGTGCCTATTGTTGCTATGTACGGGCCGTCCAGTCCTAAGCTATACGGGCCTTATACCGAGGACGCTCTTATTGTAACGGCCAAACCGCCGTGCTTGGGCTGCGCCGGCGGCATGAAGCATAAATGCGATGATATGCAGTGCATGACGCGCTTGACGGTGGAGCAGGTAGCAGCGGCGGCGGAGAAAATGCTGGAAGAGCGAGGATAGAATCATGATCAATAAAATTGAATTAGAGAACTTCCGCGGCTTTAAAAAATTTAATACTGAGTTAGCTCCAATTACTATTTTTGGCGGCAAAAATAATTCTGGAAAAACGAGCGTTTTAGAAGCTTTGTTGTTTATCTATGCTCACGCTAATCCCAATTGTTTTTTTCAGATGAATTTTTTGCGTCACATGAATGATCAGCCGTTGATGACAGCAGAGCGATTATGGGAGCCGTTATTCTATAATTTTAACTCTGAGGAAAAACTGCGAATAGCTTTGCATCATAATGATGGAAATAAAAATCAATTAACCTTGGTGAAAGATGGTAGAATAGCTTCTTCTGATGAAAAAATATCTTTGCCGAATAATTTGTTCCTGCAAACAGGAGGCATACCTAATAATTACCCCTTGTATTTAGAATATCAATCTCCAAACTTAGAAGAAAGAGGTTATTATAATATTTCTGAAAGTGGGCTGAGTATTAATTATACTCACAAGAAAGAGCTGGATAAACAAAAACTGCAAATGGTTTTGCTATTTAAATCAGAAACTCTTTTTGACGCTAATATGCTGGCGCAATGGTTTGGAAACTTAGTCTTAAATGATGAAAAAGACATGATTATCAAAGCGTTACGCATATTTGAACCGACATTGAAAGATGTGCAAACGATTATGAAAGGCGCTGCGGGATATCTTTATGCTATTTTAGAGGACGGACGTAAAATGCCCATTTCCTATATGGGCGACGGCATGAATCGGCTATTAAATATTTTGCTTGGCATTATCGCTAATCCTGGCAGTATTATTTTGTTGGATGAAATAGAAAACGGTTTTCATTATAGTATGTATCAGAAAATGTGGGGATTGTTAGGATACACTGCAATAGAACATGGTTGTCAAATTATTGCTAATACGCACAGTTGGGATTTGCTGCAGGGGGCTGTTGATGCTTTAAGAACTTCTGGACATTTGGAGAAAATGGCTTATATAAGATTAGATAAAAGAAACGAAAATATTAAAGCGCATTATTTTGATAGCGAGATGATAGAATTTGCCTTAAACGCTGAGATGGAGGTAAGGTGATTCAATGAGGAAGGAGAATAATAACAGAAAAGACGAAATTAAGAAGCCGTGTCTTTTGCTTTGCGAAGGCATGGATGAAATGCAATTCCTGATATGGTATTTAAATGATAAATTGCTTCGGGAAAATTTTGCGTATGATAAAATTCAAATCCTGGATTTTGGCGGCATTAGGGATTTAGCTAAATATTTACTTGCGCTTAAAGGCACGGGTAATTTTGATGAAGTAGAACGTATTGCCATTATGCGGGATGCGGAAACCGATAGTTTGGCGGCAGTTAGCAGTTTGAATACGGTTTTGGCAAATGACCCAGAGCTGCAGAAAATTATAAGCCCATATCCTTATTTTTTATTGCCGGGAAAGGATGAGCAAGGTAATTGGCAAAATGGTACGTTGGAGGATTTATGCTTGGAAATTTTTCGTGAAAGCGAAGAGCATGAGTTAAGTAAAAGGCAAGCGCGAGCGTTAAGCAGTAGTTTTTTGCAAGAATGCGTAAAGCTGCGCGGGCATAAATTTAAACGGCAGCATAAAAATCAACTGCATTTTTATCTTTCGGCTACAGATAAATATGTTGGCATGAAGGTAGGAGAAGCGGCTAGAGCGGGTGCATACGATTGGGATAATGTAGCGTTAGGGGAACTGAAAAAGTTTTTGACTATTTTAGCTACAGGTGCTGCCGATGCCTAAGCAGCAGCTTGTTATTAACAGCGAATTTTTGCTGCTGTGCGAGCGCAGGGAAATAGCGCAGTTTGTACAGGCCTATATGCAGTATTTGCAGAAACAAAAGGTAGCTTTGCCGCAAGGTCAGTTTTTGATTTTTCGCAGTATGGAGCAGCTTTCTGTTTTGGCTCAGCGCTTGCCCTTGATACCGGGCAGCGAGCGAGTGCGCAGAATTATTGTTTTTGCCGACGCCGGGAATAATTTGGAGGAGCGCAGAGAGCTGCTGGATGTGGTTCGCGGCAGCGCTTACTTCTTTAAAATACCTTATTGCGCGCATTTTTTCTTTCCCGGCAGATTGCAAGGGAAAAGATGGCGCAGCGGCTATTTGGAAGATCTGCTTTTGGAAGTGCTGCGCCCTGAAACGGCGGAAAGCGGCGAGTTTATAAATTTATATAATGTGTGTCAGGAATATGTGGATAGCGTAAATAATTGCCGCGGGCAGCAAAATAAATTAAGTAACCGCAGCCGTCACGTATTGTATGCCTATTTGGCAGCTACCGAAAAATATGCGGGAGCAAGCTTAGTCGAGGCGGTTACAGCGGGCGCTTTTGCTTTGGAGGCCGAAAGGTTCGCATGCCTGCGGAAGTGTTTGGAAAAATTAGAAAAGTAAGGGGAGAATACTAGCTTATTTTGAGAAAATAAAAGCAGAGTAATGCGACAGAAGTGTAGCGCATTACTCTGCTTTTTACTTTAATTTTAGACTTTAATTTAGAGACAGAGTCCGCGTTATGTGGCGGCGGGCACAATTTCTTGTTTTATATTAGATCCGTACCTCTGCCCCCTTTCGTCGAGGTCGCCTATTTGTAGTCCTGCTATTTTTATGGCGGTTACGCAAAGTTGAGGAACAAAAGCTTGTGGATAGGGAGAAAACGTCAGTAAAGAACACAACGTAGGATGCCCGTTTTTCCAAAACTCAGAGCTTCAATACACAACGGACATCAGCAGCTGTTGTGTATTTTTATTTTGGAATAATACTCTGGTTTCCTTCCATAGACAAGTAGCGTTAAAAGTGTTATAGTAAATTTATATTACTTTAGTATACGAGGAGTAACAACGTGCTTAAGGGTATTCTTTTGATTGTGGGCGCTGCGGCTTGCTGGGGCATGGGCGGCGTATCCGGTCAATATTTATATCAATATCATCAGGCGGACGCGGTGTGGCTGGTTATGGTGCGTCAGATTATCGGCGGCCTGCTGTTTTTAAGCTTTGCCGTTGTGGTGCAGAAGCAGAATATTGTGCAGGCTTTGCATTCCAATCCCAGGGATTTGCTGGAATTTTCGTTCTTAGGTATTTTAGGCGCGCAGCTGGGCTTTTATTACACTATAGCTTTGTGCAACGCGGCGACGGCTACCGTGCTGCAATACATGGCGCCCATTTATGTGATGCTGTGGATGAGCTATAAGAACCGCCGCCTGCCGGAGGGGCGCGAGCTGTTAGGCATTGTGGGCGCGGTGGCGGGCGTATTTTTGATTGCTACCCATGGCAGCCTGGACAGCCTGGCGCTGTCGCCCGCGGCCTTGACCATCGGTTTGGCATCAGCGGTGTCCTACGCATATTACAGCATTAAGCCGGTAGAGATGCTAAAAAAATATCACGCGACTGTGATTATCGGTTGGGGGCAGCTGTTATCCGGTTTGTTTCTGCTGCTTTGGCGCAATCCTTTCGCGCCTGTCGGCAGTTGGGATACGGCGGCGGTGCTGGCGATGGGCTATTTGATTTTAGGCGCGACTGTGGCCAGCTACGCTTTGTATTTGCAGGGGCTGAAAATTGTTGGGCCGACTAAAGCCAGCCTGATTTCCTGCGCCGAGCCCTTAGCTTCGATTATCGCCGTGGTGCTGTTGCTGGATACGAAGCTGCTGCTGCCGGATTTAATCGGCATGGGCTGCATTATTTTTACGGTGCTGCTTTTGTCGCTGCCGAAGAAGTAGGAGCTGAAATAGCCGATAAAGCTTGTGCCTGGCAACTATAAAGTTCGGCTTATACTTACAACTGATGAATTGAGTAATGGTGACAGAGCGGCAGTAAACATGGTAAAATATTATTAAAAATAAGCGGAGGTGGGACAATGACACAGGCAACTTATAAGTACAAATATGGGCGTGGCTACAAAACTTTTACTTTGGAGCGCGAGCGCGTGCTGGACGAAATTAAAATCGCGCAGTTTCCTCCTTTGGAAAATTTAGAGGCTGCCATACTGGACGCGCTTTATCACCCGATTGACAGCGAGCCTATTGATAAGCTTGTGAAACCGGGAATGAAAGTAGCTTTTATCTGCAACGATTCTACCCGCGTCGCCAATACGCATGACTTTATGCCAATTTTGCTGAATGAGATGAACAAGCTGGGCGTAAAGGACGAGGATATGCGCATAGTTTTCGCTCTGGGTACGCATCGCAACATGAGCCGTGAGGAGATGGTGGAGCAGGTCGGCGCTGACGCGGCGGCTCGTCTGCTAATGTACAACAGCGATTGCCATGCGCAGGAGGATTTCGTTTATTTTGGCGAAACGTCTTTTGGCACGCCGGTGTGGCTGAATAAATTGATTTGCGACGTCGACCTGGTAATTTTAACCGGGACTATTGTGTATCATTTCTTCAGCGGCTTTGGCGGTGGGCGCAAGGCAGTGCTGCCCGGCGTGGCGGCTATGGAAACCGTGCGCAAAAATCACAGCCTGATGATGAGCCCTGATTCGCAGCTGGGCAAGCTGCACGGCAATCCGGTGTACGACGATCAGATAGAGGGCGTGCGCCTTTTTGCCAAGGAGCATAAGATGTTCCTGTTCAATGTTATTTTGGACGCGCAGAAGCAATTCTTAAAAATTTTTGCCGGACATTGGGAGACGGCGCATTTGGAAGCTTGCAAATTTGTGGAGCAGGTTTACGGCGCGCCTATCGAGCAGCCAGCGGATATCGTTATCGCCAGCTGCGGCGGTTATCCTAAGGATATCAATATTTACCAGCTGCAAAAAACGATGGATAACGCCTGGTGCGCTGTAAAGGAAGGCGGCGTGGTTATTATTTTGGGCGAATGCGAGGAGGGCAGCGGCAGCGCCGCCTTGGAAAAGGCTTTGCAGGAACATCCTTCTCCCGATGCGATTAAGGAGCAGTTGGCTAAGAATTTCGTCATTGGCGCGCATAAGGCCTTCGCTATCACTCGCTTGATGAAAAAGGCGCGTTTTATTTTGGTGTCGGCGCTTGATAAAAAGCTGGCCAAGGATTTGCTGTTTGAAGCTGTGGACGATGTGGACGAGGCCATCGCTTTGGCTGAAAAATATGTTGGATCCGATTATAAAATCCTGCTGATGCCTCAAGGCAGCTTGACTGTGCCGGTGCTGAAAAAATAAATGCTGTTTTATTAAAAAATATTGTGGATACATCTTGCCTTTTAAGAGAATTTCGGCTATAATCATAATGTTATTACAACACGGTAAGTTAATTAAAAGGAGAGACTTTTGTGAAGTTAGACATTGATTATAAGGCTATCGGCCTGCGGATTAAGGCTGCGCGTGCGCGTAAGGGTTTAACCCAAGGGAATATAGCTGGTTTAACCGGTTTGTCGACTCCGCATATCAGCAATATAGAAACTGGTAATACTAAGTTGGGCCTGCCTACGATTATTCATTTGGCTAATGTGCTGGATGTGTCGGTAGACGAGCTGTTATGTGATAATATTCATCGCAGCGAGCAGATTTATTGCAACGAGCTGTCCGATTTACTTAAAGGCTGTTCGGTGGACGAGCTGCATATTATTTCCGAGCTGGCTAAGGTCATTAAAAAATCCGGCATTAACAGCGCGAAGAAGACAAGAAAGCGCCGCACGAAGGCAGAGATGGCTGCGGCTAAGGCTGCCGAAAGCGAAGCGGCCCAGAAACCTTAATAACCGCATACTTTCCATGCTACTGTAGCTCAGTTGGTAGAGCAGCTGATTCGTAATCAGCAGGTCGCAGGTTCGAGTCCCGTCAGTAGCTCCAATGTAAAACCGCCCCTAGACTGGCTCTAGGGGCTTTTTTATAATTAGTATAGCTCTTATAATTCATTTATTGTCTTATTTTGTGTCTTAAGGGTTAGCTTGTATATTTGGAAAGAAATAACGAATAATGAAAAAGCTTTTATTAACAGGGTTTGACCCTTTCGCCCATTACCAAATCAATCCTTCGTGGGAGGCGGTGCGTGCGCAGCCGGAGAGCGTGGGCGATTTTAAAATTGAAAAGCTGCGGCTGCCCAATATTTTTGGCTTGGCTGGCAGAATGCTGCTGGAACGAGCAGAGCAGGTGCAGCCGGACGTGATTTTGCTGACGGGAATGGACAGCGGCAGCCGTCATGTGCATATGGATACGGTGGCTGTTAATGTGCGGGACGCTTTAATCGAGGATAATTTGGGGCGCAAGCCGTGGAATGAAACTATTGTTGCAGGTGGGCCTGCGGCTTATTTTGCCACGCTGCCGGTGCATGAGCTGGTGCGGCGGCTGCAGGCAGCGCATTACCCGGTGCAGCTGGGCTATACTACCGGCGGTTATGTGTGCAACGATATTTTTTTATGGCCTGTCATCATTTTGCCGGCAGCGCTGTGAAGGTGGGCTTTGTCCATGTGCCGCTGCTGCCGGAAATGGTGCTGGACGAAAAATTGGCGCTGCCATTGGAAAAATCGGCGCAGCTTTTGCAGCTTATCATTAAAGCTCTGTCGCAGATAATGTACGATAAATAAAAAGCTCTGAAGCCTTGGACCGCAGTTTGCTGCTGCGGTGCGCTAAGCTTCAGAGCTTTTGTTTTTTACTAAGGGCGCTGGCCCTGAATTATTTTATATTTTGAAATTCGCCGTTATAACGAGCGTTCTCTTTTTCATAAGCCGCTGGGTCGGCATAGCGATTTACTTTAGTATTCAAGGTGCAGGCTTCCGTAAGGCAATCGTTGACGGCGTTTTTGGTATTGATGCGCGGGTCGTCCTCGCTGGCGACAACATAACCGGCAACGCGCAGCATACTGCTGTCGTATTCCTTAATGCCGTAATCGTAAGTAAAGATTTGACCGTCTGCAACGACGCTTTCTTGCAGCGAAACCTTGACGGTGGCGTACTTGCCGACTAATTTTTCTCCGGTGCCTGCGCCTGCCAAATCGATTTTAACGATTACGGGTATCCAGGCAGGGCGAGTGATTAAAGAAACGTCTTCGACGGTGAGCTCTTTTTGCGGAGCGCGTTTAAGCGATTGAATGGCGAAGCGTTTGCCGTATTGTTCCTGAATGAAGGCTTCCAGTTCCTTTTGGCCTTTTTCCGTATCGTTTTCCGGATTCTGCGCTTCTAAAATTA
This sequence comes from uncultured Phascolarctobacterium sp., assembly GCF_905212365.1. GTDB lineage: Bacteria > Bacillota > Negativicutes > Acidaminococcales > Acidaminococcaceae > Phascolarctobacterium_A. Next base: position 20,801 of record NZ_CAJMEH010000006.1, on the reverse strand, counting down.
CGTCCGGTACCTGATACCACAGCACAACCTTTTTGGCGGGAGCTGCCGCTGCGCCAATGGAACAGATTAGTAAGCAAAGAATGCAAAGAATAAATTTTTTCATGCGAGCTACCTCCTTTTGTTTCTTAAATATATTTTAGCAAGAAAGTAAGCTTCTGAAAAGTAGCAATATAAAAATTATCTTCATCTGCATTAGCAATTTTATAATCAGGCTTACTTATCAACTGCAGCAGCGTCGGGCTGCTCCTCTTTTTTAGGCTTCTTTTTATTGTGCTGGGTCATTACTGCCTCCAAATCGCCTGTCTTAACCCATTGCTGCAAAGCGTCGGCCATTTCCTGCACGGCTTGGTCGATGGCTTCTTTATCTGCGCCTTGGAATTGATGCAGTACGTGGCTGATAACGGCTTGATTATTGCGGGCGGGATGGCCGATGCCGATTTTAAAACGGGCAAAGTCGCTGGTGCCTAAATGCTCAATGATGGATTTTAAGCCGTTGTGGCCGCCTGCGCTGCCCTTGCGGCGAATGCGCAGCTGTCCCACGGGCATATCCATATCGTCCTGGATAACGGCGATGTCTTCCGGCGCGATATGATAGAAATTGGCGTAAGCGCCAACGGCGATACCGCTGAGATTCATATAGGTGGTGGGTTTGATAATTAAAATTTTTTCGGGGGCGCGGTATTCGGCGCAGTAAGCGCTGCGGTCCTCCTTGCCGAAGGCTACGCCATAGCGTTTGGCCAGCTCGTCCGCTACCATAAAGCCGATGTTGTGGCGGGTATTGGCGTATTCGCGGCCAATATTGCCCAGACCGACGATGAGTTTCATTACTTTTTTCTCCTTTGTAAATTTATTTTACTATGTTCACGCCATTACATATTTCTTCGGTCAACTCCGGTTTTTTACGCTCATTGCGTGCAGAACCATAACGAAGCTTGCGGGAAAATTTGTCAGCATAAGCGCAGGAAGGTACGCCCTCGCTTCTATGGTTCTAAGCACTTATGAGCTAAACCTCTAATTCCCTCAGAAATAAAGTAATGGCTTATTTTACGTTATTTTACAAGCTGCTCTATCGTGACAAATTCATAACCATCCGCTCGTAAACGGTCGATGATTTGCGCCGTGGCGGCGACGGTTTGCTCGCGGGGGGCTGTTTGCTTGGGGCTGTCGCCGTCGTGAAGCAGGACGATGGCGCCGGGCTCGGCGCTGCTGCAAACGCGGCTGACGATTTGTTCCGTGCCGGGGTTGGTCCAATCGCGGGGAATAACGCTCCAATTGACGGCCTGCAGTCCTGCGCTTTCCATAGCGTGCATAACCTGCCAGTCCTTAAAGCCGTGGGGCGGGCGCATATAGCGCACGGGCTGGTCGGTAAGCTGTTCTAAAGTGCGCTTGCCGTAAGCGATATTTTCCTGGAGCTGCGGCGCAGATAGCTTCAGCAGGTCCTGGTGATAACCGGCATGCAAGGCAATTTGGTGTCCCCGGCTTTGCACTAAGCGTACTATTTCCGGATGGCGGGCGGCGTTTTCGCCTACCATAAAGAAGGTGGCGCGGACATTTTTAGCTGCTAGAACTTGCAGCAGCTTTTGCGTATAGGGCTGATAGGGGCCGTCGTCAAAGGTCAGGGCGATTTGCTTTTTGCCGCTGATGCCGTGGGTCAGAACAGGGCCGTAAAAGCTGTTGCCGGGCAGCACGGCCAAAAGCAGCAGCACGCCGCTGCACAGCATGCTTACGGCTGCCAGCATGGCGGCTGTGCGCCGCTGTAATTTGCCGAAGCGTCCCAGCCACAGCAGCGCTGTGCTCAGCAAAGCGCTGGTGATAATAATATAAATAATTCTCATAGCGTTTTAAAAGAAAAGGCTTGCCTGAGGCAAGCCTTTAATAGACTATTGGATTGTGCGCTTTTATTTCTTAATGTCGAATAATTGGCTTACAGACCAATCATTGTAAATGCGCAGGATGGTTTCTGCCAAAATAGGCGCAATGGACAATACCTTAATCTTCGGATGCTTCTTAGAAGGAGGCAGCGGAATGGTATTGGTCACAACCAGCTCGTTGATATCGGATTGAGCGATACGAGACAGCGCCGGGTCGGTCAGAATGGGGTGGGTGCAGCATGCGTAAATTTCGTTAGCGCCGAATTTTTTGAGTGCGCGTGCGCCTTCGGTTAATGAGCCTGCGGTGTCCACCATATCGTCGACCAAAATGCAGTTTTTGCCCTTAACGTCGCCAATAAGATTCATAACCTCGGCTACGCCGGGTTCAGGACGGCGTTTGTCGATGATGGCCATGGGGGCGTTAAGAATTTCGGCAAAGCCGCGGGCACGGCTTACGCCGCCTAGGTCGGGGGAGATGACAACCATGTTGTCCAGATTTTTGCTCTTAATGTATTCTGCCAGCAGCGGGCCGCCGGGCATATGGTCAAAGGGGATATTGAAGAAGCCTTGGATTTGTGCTGCGTGCAGGTCGATGGTCACTACGCGGGTGATGCCTGCGGTTTCCAGCAGGTCGGCCATCAGCTTGGCGGTAATGGGCTCGCGGCCGCGGGCCTTGCGGTCCTGACGGGCATAGCCATAGTAAGGAATAACTGCGGTAATATGGTTGGCGCTGGCGCGTTTGAAGGCGTCGGCCATAATCAAAAGCTCCATAACATTGTCGTTAACAATGGGGCCGCAGGTAGGCTGTACGATAAAGATATCCTTGCCGCGCACGCTTTCGTTGATCATTACCTGAATTTCACCATTGTTAAAGCGGTTAACTACGGAATCGCCCACGGTGGTTCCCAGGTAAGCGGCAATTTCGCGCGCTAAATCAGGGTTTGCATTACCAGTAAAAATTCTTAACTTATTTTCATCAGACAACATTTCCAATCCCTCCAAAATCGCCTTGCTGTTCTTGTAGTGCGAAAGGCTTTGTCTAGCATCAATTATACACTAAAAGCCTGCCTTTTAACAAGTTTTTTGTAACGCTTTTAACTGTTTCTGTATTTTTCGGCCCAGCCTTCGATATTTTTTTGCCGGGCGCGGGCGATGCCTAATGCGTTTTCGGGCACTTCCTTGGTGATAGTGCTGCCTGCGCCGATGTAGGTGTTGGCGGCTACGGTGACGGGCGCAACTAAATTGGTGTTGCAGCCGACGAAGGCGTTGTCGCCGACTACTGTACGATGCTTCTTCTTGCCGTCATAGTTGACGGTGATGCAGCCGCAGCCCATATTGACGCCGCTGCCGATATCGCTGTCGCCGATGTAGGTAAGATGCGGCAGCTTGCTGCCTTCGCCGACGTTGGAATTTTTTACTTCTACGTAATTGCCGATTTTTACATGGTCTCTGATAACCGTATCGGGGCGCAGGTGTACGTAAGGCCCGGCGGTAACGTGGCTCTTAACCTCGCAGTCGTGGGCGTAAATAAATTGCAGATGGTTATCGTCGCCCACCTTAACATTGGTCAGACGGGAGCTGGGGCCGATTTCGCAGTCCTCGCCGATTTCCGTGCTGCCTTCCAGCCAGGTGTAGGGATAAATTACAGTGTCGCGGCCGATTTTTACGCTGGCTTCAATAAAGGTGCTGGCCGGGTCCATAATGGTTACGCCTGCGTCCATCAGCTTGTCTAAAATACGCTGGCGCATTACGCCTTCGGCGGTGGCCAACTGTTTGCGGGAATTGATGCCCATAACCATATCGCTGTCGGCAGTGCTGACGCCGCCCACCTTTTGACCTGCCTGATTAAGCTTAGCCAGTACGTCTGTCAGGTAGTATTCTCCCTGCGCGTTGTCGTTGGTTAAGGTCGACAGCACGTCGAACATCAGCGGGCATTCCATGCAGTAGATGCCGGTGTTGATTTCCTTAATGGCCTTCTGCGCTTCCGTAGCGTCCTTCTGTTCCACGATGCCTTGCACATTGCCCTGCTCGTCGCGGATAATGCGGCCGTAGCCAAAGGGGTCGTCCATAACGGCGGTGAGCACGGTGGCTGCCGCGCCGGATTCCTTATGCGCCTGGCAAAAGCGCTTCAGCTCTTCGCCCTCTAAAAGCGGCGTATCGCCGCATAAAATAAGCGCCGTACCGGTAAAGCCATTGAGCGCTTCGGCTGTCTGCATAACGGCGTGGCCGGTGCCCAGCTGTTGAGCCTGCAAAGCGATTTTGCCCTGTGCGCCTACCATTTCTTCTACTAATTCGGCCTCATGGCCTACGATAACAACCTTTTCCGTGCAGCCTGCAGCGGTGGCCGCGTCGATAACGTGCTGCAGCATGGGCTTGCCGCCTACCTTGTGCAGCACCTTGGGGTATTTGCTGCGCATGCGGGTGCCTTTGCCTGCGGCAAGAATAACGGCAACTAAATCAGACATATCTATTCTCCTCTCCCTATACGGAATTTATTTTGCTAAATATTTTCCTGCCAAGCGTAAATCAGCTGGCTTGTCTATATCCATACCGATACCGGCGTGGCTGGTAATGACGGCCTTACTGGTCATGTCCATAATTTTGCTGAAGCGCTGTTCTGCTTCTTCAATAGTCAGCCGGTGCAGCAGCGCTTTAAAGATAAAGCTCCAGCCCAGCCAGTTAGCCAGGCGCAGAGGCGATTTGCGCAGGGCAAAGATTTCGTCGGCCTTGACCCGTGCCAGTGGTATGACGGCTTTATCAATAAGCATCATATTGCCGCCGGTAAACGCGCCGTCCCGAAGTCTGCCGTAGGTGCGCTGAGCGTGAGGAAATTGCTCCAGACAGGCGGCTTGAGGAATAATGGGATAATAAACCTGACCGTTCGGATAAGCTTCGCATTGGCTTAAAAAATCCTGCACTCCTGCCGCCGTCAGCAGCGGAATATCGTCGCAGACTCCTAAAATTTTAGGGCTGCAGCTTTCGCCAAAATACTGCACCGCGTCGCAGGCTGTAACTGATAACGTAGGCGCTGCGGGACACAGGCTGACGCTGGCTGGCAGCGTACCCTCCAGCTGAGCCAGAGCCTCCGGTGCAGCGGCGACTACGATGCGGTGTATACGGCCGCTGCCAAGTAAGGCGTCGGTAATATAATCGATAAGACGGCGGCCGCCAATAACTGCCAGGCAGCGGTATGGCGTGCCGCAGATATCCTGCAGCCAGGGGCTGCTTCCCCCGGCTGCAATAAAGGCGTCGTATTGCTGCATGCTTACGCCTTCTTATTGCCGTGCTCAGCTAGCGAACGCATCAGCGTATGCTCGGCGTTTTCAATGTGAATGCGGGCGGCGTGCTGAGCGCGTTCTACGTCGCGGGCGGCAATGGCGTCTACCAGATAACGGTGTTCGTCCATGGTTTCCACCAGACGTCCGGGATAGCTCATGGTGCGGCCGCGGATGCCTGTCAGCTGCTCGCGCAGATTGTTGATGATGCTGCGCAGCCGTTCGTTGCGGCTAGCGGTATATAAAACGTCGTGAAAGGCTGTGTCTATTTCAACGATTTTGTCGATATCCATATTGGCGACGTGCTGGCTGATTTCATGCAGATAAACATTGAGAGTTTCCAGCTCCTCGTCGGTAATGCGCTCGGCAGCCAGGCCTGCGGCCAGTACGTCCAGGCAGGTGCGTACCTCGTAAATTTCGGTAATATCCTTAATGGAAATATCCGCTACATAGGTGCCGCGGCGGGGAATCATTACCACAAAGCCCTCCAGCTCCAGCTTGCGGATAGCCTCGCGCACGGGAGTACGGCTGACGCCCATTTCGTCGGCCAGCTGAATTTCCATCAATCGTTCACCGGGACTAAAGGTGCCGTCGATGATGGCTTGACGGATATTTTCACATACCAGCTCGCGCAAGGGCTTGTAGCTGTCAAGTCGTATTGGCTGTAAATGTCCAGACATAATTATTTTATCCTCCCTACGGTAGTAGTAATGGCTGTTTCTACGGAAAAGTCGGCTAAGGCCGCCGTGATATTGGCCGCCGTTTTTTGGTCGGGGGCCAGGGCGAAAACTGTGGGGCCGCTGCCGCTCATCAGCGCGTAATAAGCGCCGGCGCTGAGCATAGCGGCTTTAATGGAAGCGATGACCGGGTGCGCCGGAATAGTTACCGTTTCCAGTACGTTGCCCATATAGGGAACTAAGGCGCGGGCTCCGTCCTGCAAACGGGCTTGCAGCTGCCAAATGCAGGGTGCATGCACTACGCGGCCTTTGTTATAATGCTGGTAGACCCAGGCGGTAGAAACCTCCAAGCCTTTGGGCTTGGCCAGTACTACCACGGCCGGGGGCAGCTCGTCCAGCTGCGTCAGGATTTCGCCGCGGCCTGTAGCCAGCGCCGTGCCGCCTTCTATGCAGAAGGGTATATCGCTGCCTAATTGGGCTGCCAGCCGTTTCAATTCGTCTGCGTTCAGCTTTAGCCGCCAGTATTTGTTGAGACCGCGCAGCACAGCCGCCGCGTCGCTGCTGCCGCCTGCCAGTCCTGCGGCTAAAAAGATTTTTTTCTTCAGGGCAATGTGAACATGGGGCTTGATACCGGCATGTTTGGCTAAAAGCTCTGCCGCTTTGTAAGCCAGATTATCGGGGCCGCAGCTGAGGCCTGCCATATCCGTTGTTACGGTAATGGCTTCGTTGTTTTGCCCAGCGCTGATGACGACCTCGTCACTCAGGCCGACGCTCTGCATAATCATGCTGACCTCGTGATAGCCGTCGGAGCGCTTGCCGATAATGTCCAAGCCGAGATTTATTTTAGCATAAGCTGTTTCAGTTATCGTTTTCATCTAAGCTCACCTGCCCATAAGTGTATACAGTATTATTTTATACTGCTTTAGCCTTCACCGCAAGTTTTTTTAGATATTATTAGTAAGAAATGCGCCGGCTGTTACAGCTGTAATGTTTTGAGCATCGCGGCTTATGTAAAATCATGAAAAAATTCTTTATCTGCCGGTTGCTTTTTTGGCAAAAAATGTTTACTATACTAGGAAGTAAAGAATTTAAGGAGAAGCTTATGTCGACAAATCTGAAAAAAATAGCTTATCAATATTTTATGGTTACGCTGGCCTGCGTTATTATGGGCGTGGCGCTGAACGTATTTTATATGCCTAATAAAATGCTCAGCGGCGGTATCGGCGGCGTAGCGGTGCTGGCCTATTATATCGGCGGGCTGCCCATGGGCGCCACCAGCCTGATTTGCAATGTGCCGCTGTTTTTCCTGGCCTATAAATTCATGGACCGCCAGTATACCATCAGCGCGTTGTTTGGTATCGTAATGTTTTCCGCTTCGCTGGACTTTTTCCATTTTCTGTCCTCATATACGGTGGTGCATGATAAGCTGCTGGCCTGCATTGCCGGCGGCGTGCTTTACGGTATCGGCGCGGCCTGTATGTACCGCGTAGGCGGCAGCAGCGGCGGTACGGATATTATCGGCGCTATCATCCAGAAGAATTATTCCATCAGCATCAGTACGACGGGCTTTTTATTTAATTTATGCCTGCTGGTTGCCAGCGTGTCCTTCTTTGGTATTGAGCCCGTGCTGTACACCCTGCTGACCTTCTTTATTATGACCAAAACCTGTAACGCCTTTACTACGGGCTTTGATTATAAAAAGAATGTTATCATTATCAGCAACCGTCATTATGAAATTGCCGAGGAAATCATCAAGGTGGTGGGGCGCGGCGTTACCTATCTGCACGGCGAAGGCGCCTTTACCCATCAGCATCGGGAGATTTTGTTTGTGGTGATTAAGCTGACCCAGCTGGCGAAGATTCGCTCTATCTGCCGGGAGATAGACCCGGACGCCTTTATGATTATTAACGACGTCAACGACGTTTTTGGCCGCGGCTTTACCTTGAAGCCTTCGGGGTCTAACTGCCCGCGTCCCCAATTTGCCGGGGAAGAATGTGCGCAGGAGAAAAAGGCGCAGAAAAATTAAAGGATAATAAAAAGAGGACTGCTGCAGAAGCGTTTTGGCGCTGTGCGGCAGTCCTCTTGAGCTTAGTGTGGATTGTAAACAATTTTAATGTGTTTTGCTGCTTTACGGAACCAGCGCCAGCTCCGCCGCAAAGACGACGGCGCAGCAGCAGCAGGCTACGTGGAACAGGCTCAGACCCCGCCAGGCAGCGGCAATGCCTGTTGCCAGAGCTAAAGCGCCGGACAGGGGGTTTTGAGTATCGTAAACGATGGCGGGAAAGGTCATCACGGCCAGCGTTACATAAGGGACATAATATAAAAAGGAACGGATAAAGGGGTTTTTGATTTCCCTGCGGATCAGCGTCAGCGGCAGTACGCGGATGGCGTAGGTCACAAGGGTCATGATGGCTATATGCACATAAATATTGCCCTGCATGCTACACCTCCTGCCGCACCGGATGGAGCAGCGCCGCCGCCGCAGAAATGGCGACGGTCAGCAGAATGGTGCGCGTGCCGCCGGACAGAGCTGCTAAAAGCGGCCAATAGTTGGCGATAAGGCTGGCGGCAAAGCTGACTGCTACGACCGTCAGAATGACGCGGCTTTGGCGGGCCGGGGGAATGATGACTGCCAAAAACATGCCGTAGAGGGCTACGCTGAGAGCGCTTACCAGACGCGCAGGCAGCTCGCTGCCAGCAATAATGCCCAGCGCCGTACCGCTGGACCAGCCGGGGATGGCTACGGCCATAGCGCCGTAATAGTACCAAGGGTTAAGCATGCCGGGGCGGGCAATGGCGATGCCGAACAGCTCGTCCGTGACGGCGAAGGCGACGCCTAAACGATGCACAAAGGGCGTACCTTCTGCAAAGCGCTGGCTTAAAGCGCAGCTCATGAGCAGATAGCGCGCGTTGGCGATAAGCGTCACCAAAGCGATTTCCACATAGCCTGCGCCTGCGCCGATGAGCGTAATCGCCGCAAATTCACCGGCGGAGGTGTTGTTGAGCAGGCTGGCTAAGAAGCCCTGCAGAACGCTGAGGCCGCTGCTGCGGCAAATGATGCCAAGGGAAAAGGCCACGGCGAAATAGCCGAGGCCAATGGGAATACCGTCGTGGAGACCTTCGAGGAAGGCGCGGCTGCGAGGGGACGAAGCCATTATTTCAACAGCTCTTGGGCAACAAGGCGGCCCATTTCAGAGGTGGAAACCTTCTTCAAGCCTTCGGCATACAGGTCGGGAGTGCGATAGCCCTGTTCCATTACTGCGTCCACAGCGGCTTCGATAGCGTCGGCTGCGGCGCTTTGGTTGAGGGAATAACGCAGCATCATAGCGACGCTGAGAATGGTAGCCAGCGGGTTGGCAATACCTTGACCGGCAATGTCCGGAGCGCTGCCGTGAATGGGCTCGTACATGCCGGTGCCGTCGCCTAAGGAAGCGCTGGGCAGCAGGCCGATGCTGCCTGCGATGGTGCTGGCTTCATCGCTTAAAATATCGCCGAAAATATTATTGGTCAGAATAACGTCGAATTGTCTGGGGTTGAGTACCAGCTGCATAGCGCAGTTATCCACATAGAAATTGTTCAGTTCTACTTCCGGATAATCTTTAGCCTGCATTTCAGCGACGATTTTGCGCCACATACGGCTGGAGCCCAGCACGTTGGCTTTATCGACGCTGGTTACTTTGCCGCGGCGCTTTTTAGCGGCCTCAAAGGCAAAGCGGGCAATGCGCTCGATTTCCGGACGGGTGTACAGCTCTACGTCGCTGGCTTCTTCAATGCCGTCGGCGTTGAGGTGAGCCTCGTTATGCTCGCCGAAGTAAATACCGCCGGTCAGCTCGCGCACGATGAGCAGGTCTGCGCCTTCGGCACGTTCCGTTTTCAGCGGGGATAAATGGGCGGTGAATTTGGAAACGGTCATGGGGCGCAGGTTGCAGTATAAGCCCAGCGCCTTGCGGATGCCCAGCAGGCCTTTTTCCGGACGGATGGAGGGTTCTACGTTATCCCATTTGGGGCCGCCCACGGCGCCCAGCAGCACTGCGTCCGCAGCTTTAGCGGAAGCGATAGTGGCTTCCGGCAGGGGCACGCCGGTAGCGTCGATAGCGCAGCCGCCGATGAGCTGCTTGTCATATTCAATAGCAAAGCCGAATTTTTTTGCGGCAGCGTCCAGTACCTCTACTGCGGCGTCTACGATTTCTACGCCGATGCCGTCGCCGGGAAGTAAGCAAATCTTCATTATTACTGCTCTCCTTTTAAATAGTTGATGAGACCGCCGCAGTCGGCGATTTTTTGAATAAATTCCGGCAGCGGTTTAGTTTTGATGGTGATGTTTTTATTGGTAATATGAATTTCGCCGGCGTTCATATCTACGTCGATGATATCGCCGGGCTGAATTTTTTCTACGTCAGCGCCGATTTCCAAAACGGGCAGGCCGATGTTGATAGCATTGCGATAGAAGATGCGGGCGAAGCTGTCGGCAACGATGCATTTGATGCCTTTAACCTTTAAAACCATGGGCGCGTGCTCGCGGGAGGAGCCGCAGCCGAAGTTTTTGCCTGCCACAATGTAATCGCCGGGCTGAACGCCTGCGGCAAAGTTTTCTACTAGATTTTCCTTGGCGTCCTCCATAGCGTGCTCTGCCAGCTCGGTGAAATCTGCGATATTCAAATATCTTGCGGGGATAATTACGTCCGTATCGACGTGGTCGCCGTAACGCCAAACTTTACTCATTTTACTACCTCCTCAGGGCTGGTGATATAACCGGTGATTGCGCTGGCAGCAGCGGTATAGGGGCTGGCCAGATAAACCTCGCTGTCTACATGGCCCATGCGGCCGCGGAAATTGCGGTTGGTGGTGGAAACGGCGCGTTCGCCGGCTGCCAGAATACCCATGTAGCCGCCCAGGCAGGGGCCGCAGGTGGGAGTGGAAACGGCTGCTCCGGCTTCGATAAAGGTATCGAGATAGCCAAGGCGCATAGCCTTTTGATAAATTTCCTGGGTAGCGGGGATAACGATCATGCGCACATGGTCGCAAACCTTATGGCCTTTGATGATTTCCGCAGCCTGCGCCAAATCCTCCAGACGGCCGTTAGTGCAGGAGCCGATTACTACCTGATCGATTTTAATGTTATGGCCTTCGCTGGCCGGATGGGTGTTTTCCGGCAGATGCGGATAAGCGACTACTGGTACCAGCTCGTCCAGCTTAATATCCAGTACGCGGGCATATTCTGCGTCCTCGTCGGCAGTTACTGCTTCCCAGGGGCGGGTTACGCCGCGTTCCTTCAAAAATTCAATGGTCTTTTCGTCAACGGGGAAAATGCCGTTTTTGCCGCCGGCCTCGATAGCCATGTTGCAGATGGTCAGACGGTCGGCCATGGACAGCTGGGCAACGCCGTCGCCGCAGAATTCCAGGGATTGATAACGGGCGCCGTCAACGCCGATCATGCCGATAATGGTGAGAATAATATCCTTGCCGCGCACATATCTGGGCAGCGTGCCGGTCAGGTTGACCTTAATTGCCTGGGGTACTTTGAACCACGTGGTGCCGCTGGCCATAGCGCAGCCGATATCGGTCTGGCCCATGCCGGTGCTCAGCGCGTTCAGCGCGCCGTAGGTGCAGGTGTGGGAGTCGGCGCCGATAACGATTTCACCGGGAGCAACCAGACCTTGGTCCGGCAGCAAAGCGTGTTCGATGCCCATACGGCCTACCTCAAAGTAGTTTTTGATTTCGTGCTTGCGGGCGAAGTCGCGCATACGTTTGCACATGGTAGCGGATTTAATATCCTTGCAGGGAGAAAAATGGTCGGGAACCAGAGCAATTTTATTTTTGTCGAATACCGGCTTGCCGATTTTTTCAAATTCGGTGATAGCCGGGGGACCGGTAATATCGTTGGCTAATACCAAGTCTACTTGGGAAACCAGCAAATCGCCAGCGCTGACGCTGTCGCGATGAGCATGCTTCGCAAGGATTTTTTCTGTCATTGTCATACCCATAGATTAAGACCTCCAATGTTTTCTTTTTGATATGGTGTTGATTATTACCTAATAAAAAGCCCCTATCTGCTTTTTTTATAACAGATAGGGGCGAAAAATCGCGGTACCACCCTAATTTTTTACTTCATTCTTTCCGAAGCCTTCGTTCGGGGACTTAACGCTGTCGGGCGTCCGCTTCTACTTCGTTCAAAGCGGCTGCTTGCGGGCGAGCTTCTTTGCCTGGAAGGTGGCGGCTTGCACCGTGCGCCGTCTCTCTGAAAGCCTTGGGTCAGGTAAATTTTCCCGTTCATTGCATTTACTGATGAGTATTAAATTTGGCAACAACACATCATTGTGTTCTTTACATTATGGCAACAAGTTGCGGATTTGTCAAGCAAATTTTTTGCTAAGCTGAAAAACGTAACGCTTTGTGTATATTGTGACGGGAAGGTGTACAATGGCAGAGTAATCTGATAATTGCGGAAAGCGTCAGCGAAGAAAAATAGTCATCGGGACGCTAAACCGTCATAAAAAAAACACATCTTTTTGGTATGATAACTTTGACCTCAAAAAGAGAGAGGTATATAATAGATACAAAAAATGATGAATGAGGGATACGCTATGCTGAAATTTATTAAAAACAATAAGTACGTCATTATCGCGTGCGCCATTCTGCTGGCAGGCAGCTATGGCGGCTACCAATATTATCAAAGCTCTCAGGCTGACGCCGTTTCGGTAAAGCTGGGCGAGGTGACAAAGGGGAATTTGACGGAAACCATTTCCGCTACCGGTTCTTTGTCCGCTCTGGATAATGTAGATATCAGCTCCAAGATTACGGGACGTATCGTAGAGGTGCTGGTTAAGGAAAATCAGCACGTTAATGCCGGAGATGTGCTGGTGCGTTTGGACGACACCTCCTTGCGCGCTACTTTGGCGCAGATGCAGGCGCGTTTGGTCGACGCCGAGCTGACCTATAACCGTTACCGTCAGTTGGTAAACCAAGGCGCTATCAGCCAGGCTACCTTCGATACAGCCTATGCCGATTATCTGGTAGCTAAAAGCAATTATGACAAGGCTGCCTCCGACGTCAGCGATACGGTTATCGTTACGCCTATCAGCGGTTATGTTATCGGCAAGCCTACGCCCGTAGGCCAGACCATCAGCTCCGGTATCAGCGAGCCTCAGGTAATTATGTCCGTTGCTACGCTGGATAATATGGAGATTGAAACCATGGTGGACGAGTCCGATATCGGCCAGGTTAAGGTGGGCCAGCAGGTGCGCTTTACTGTCGATGCCTTTCCTGAAGAAACCTTTACCGGCAAGGTACGTTTAGTATCCAAGAGCGCAGAAACCGAAAACAATGTAATTTACTATAAGGTATATGTAACTGTTGACGACGCTAAGGGCAAACTGCTGCCGACCATGACGGCAAGAGCGGAATTCATTATCGCCGAGGAACAGAACGTGCTGATGGCGCCTCTGAACTGCGTTTACAGCGAGGGCAAGCGCCGTTATGTTAAGGTATATAATGAAAAGACCAAGGAAAGCCGCGACGTTGACGTTACCGTGGGCCTGAGCAACGACAGCAGCATCGTTATTTCCGGCGCAGATTTGCAGCCAGGCGAGCGCTTGCTGGTGAAGAAGGCCGTAGCAAAGCAGACTAATACCAGAATGGGTCCTCCCATGTAATAAGGAGGCGACTGTAATGGCTACTGTTATCCAATTAAAGGATATAATGAAAACCTATGTGATGGGCGACAGTATCGTTCATGCTTTGGACCATGTCAACGTGGAAATTGGCTTTGGCGAGTTTACTTCCATTATGGGGCCGTCGGGCAGCGGCAAGTCTACCATGATGAATATTTTAGGCTGTCTTGACCGGCCTACCAGCGGAGAGTATTATTTGGACGGCAAGGAGATTGCCGGTTATAACGACGACGAGCTGGCACATACACGCAACGCTAAAATAGGCTTTGTTTTCCAGAACTTTAATCTGCTGGCCAAGCTGACGGCTCAGGCGAATGTGGCTCTGCCCCTGATTTACGCGGGCGTGGAGGAGGAGGAGCGCATGGAGCGCGCCAAAAAGGCTTTGGAGGCCGTGGGCCTGGGCGACCGTTTGGAGCATAAGCCTATGGAAATGAGCGGCGGCCAGCGGCAGCGTTTGGCCCTGGCTTCTATATTAATAACCAAGCCGCGGCTTTTGATTTTAGACGAGCCCGTAAGCCAAATGAATCCGCAGGGCGTGCAGAGCTTTATGCAGCTTTTGACGCGCCTTAACCGTGAGGAAGGCATCGCTATTTTAATGATCGAGCATCGCGTCAACGAGCTGTGCCGTTATTTTCAGCGGCTGGCCGTGATGCGTGAGGGCCGGATTATTTACGACGGCTCCATCAGCGAAGCCTGGTACGCCTTGACCGGCCGTACTGACGTGGGCGTGCGCGAGCCGCAGAGCGTCAAGCTGTGCCGAGCCTTGCAGCTGCCGCGGTTGACGGCATCTGCGGACGCTATTGTGCTAATGATTGAACACGACTGCGCTGTGGAGCGCAGCGCTTGTGTGGCGAAGCAGCCTGACGTTGTGGGGAAGAAAATTTTACAGGTGCAGGACGTGTATTATACCTATCCGGGAGCGCAGGAGCATACGCTTCGCGGCGTTTCCTTTGCCCTGCATGAAGGCGAGATAACCGCGCTGATGGGCTTTAACGGCGCGGGAAAAAGCACGCTGCTGAATCTTTTGGGAGGCTTGACCGTGACTCAACGCGGCGGCATTATGCTTAAAGGGCAGAATATTAAGAAGGCTTTGGGGCAGGTGGGCTATTTGCGGCAGGAGCCGGATTTGATGCTGCTGGCCGACACTGTGCGGGAGGAATTATGCTGGAAAAACAAAACGCTGTCGCCAGCCGCCCTGGAGACGATGCTGCAAAAGCTGAATCTGGCTGAATACGCCGATGATTTCCCGTTAGCCCTGAGCAAGGGTCAGCGCCTGCGCGTCGTGCTGGGCGCTATGCTGGCTAAACGGCCTGCGCTGCTGCTATTAGACGAGCCTACTACCGGTCAGGATGAGCAAAGCCTGGGCGAAATTAAGCAGCTTTTGCTGGATTGTAAAAATAACGGCGGCTGCGCGCTGCTCTGTACCCACGATGTGGAGCTGGCCGCAGAGGTGGCCGACAGGGCGCTGGTACTGCGTCAGGGACAGCTTATAGCCGATTCTGACGCAAACAGCGTTTTAAGCGACGAGCGGCTTTTGCAGGAGGGCGGGCTGACTCCCTCGCCGCTGCTGGCTATTTGCAGTAGTCTCAAGCTGCCGCCCTGCGTTACGGTTAAGGAGGTGCTGCGTTATGTCCGTAAGACAGCTGTGGGAGGGAACTGACGCCAACGGCTGGGCCCAGCGGCTTAACGGGCGCACTAAGCTGGCAGCCTTGTTCCTTTTCGCTATTTTGACGATTACGGTGGATAATCCGCGGACGTTGTTCGGCTTATTCACTATTACCTTGCTGCTGCATTTGGCGGCGGGAACGTCCGTCTATAAATGGAAGGTGCTGGCGGTGCTGCTGCTTTTAGGGCTGTGGGGCTCCATGTTCAGTCAAGCGTTGTTTTTTGCCCAAACGCCGCGCACGCCGCTGTTTACGCTTATTGCTCCGGACAGCTCCTTTTTGGGACAGCTTACGGGCGGTTTGTATATTTACCGCGAGGGTATTTTGTACGGCGCGGTGCAGGGACTGCGCTCTGCCAGCATGCTGACCTTGGGGCTGCTGGTGTGCTGGACCAGCGACCCACGGCAGCTGCTAAAGGCTTTGCTGGCATGGCGCTTGTCGCCGCAGCTGGCGTTTATGCTGGTGACAGCTATCCGCTTTTTGCCAGTGCTGGCCGCAGAAACGGGCGAGGTAATTACGGCGCTGCAATTGCGCAGCGATAGTCAAAGCGGACGCACGGCGGTGCTGCGGCATTTGCCCTATATCGCTAAGCCCTTGCTGGCCCGCTGCCTGCGGCGGGCGCAGACGCTGGCTCTATCCGTAGTAAGCAGGGGATTTTTCCTGGCGGGAGCCGCCAGGCAGGGCGACGTATGGCGCTGGCGTGAAAAGCTCGGCTGCTGCTGCCTGCTGCTTTTGACTGCGGCGGTGGCAGGCAGTAAGGTGCTCTATCTTTTGAGCGAGCAGGGCTTTTATTTTGGCGTTTTCCGTAAAATTTATGATTGGACTATTTTATACCTATGAGTAAGCTTAAAGGCTATGCAGCCATTCTTATTTTAATTTTATCCTGGTGCGCCTTATATTGGATAACAGGCAGCCGCACGCCCTGGAATCAATTTCAAACCGGCGGCGGGCAGAGCGGCGTCAGCGTGTATTTAGGCGATATTCCCACGCAGAATTACGACCGCATGGGCTTTACCAAAGCCGTGGTGCGGTATGCTGCCGCGGAGCCGGGCTGGCTGGTTGGTACGGAGCGGGGCGAGCTCTTTTTGTTCGATACGGACGGTCGCCAGCTGTGGAAACGCAATCTGGGCATCGGCAAGCTTATTTCCCTGTGTCTTACGCGGGACGGCAGCGTGGCCTTTGTAGGCGAGCAGAGCCCGGAGGGTAGGCTGTACGCCGTCAACACGCACACCGGCGATATTTTGTGGCAGTATAAGGCCTCTGATTTTGTCGGTACTGACGCTTCGCAGCGCTCGTATCCTTCGGTTGTTCATATTGTAGTGGATAAAGATGATAATGTTTACGCCAATATGTACCGCTTTTTGATACGCAAGGATGGCGCCCGCAGCTATAATGGGCGTATGCTGGCCGTCGGCAGGGATGGCGGAAGGCTGTGGCAGTTCCCTGAACGGGAGCCCATGGACAGCTGGATAAACTGGTGCGACGTTAACGATAATAACGGCCGCGTTGTTATTTCCACCTCGGCCTACGATTTTCGCAGCGATATGAACTACAAGGATACCATGTACTTTTTGGATAAGCGCAGCGGCAGCCTGCTTAATTCTACCTTTGTGCCGCCGGTGCCGCCCTTTGATAATACTGTTATGCGCGGCAGTCCCAATTTCAGCGGCGACGGGCGTTATCTGGCTGCCTCCTGCAGCGATGGGCGCGGCTTTTTGTTTGACGCCGAAGGCAATATTCTGTGGCAGCGCTCTATATCGCGGCCCGCTCAGGTGGACGGCGCCTGGATTAACGCCAGCGGCCGCGACGGCTTTGTGACGCCTTACGGCGTTCTCTTTACTACAATCAATACCTTTAACCGGGAAAATTGGCAGCTGCCGACGCCGGTAGAGCATCCCAGCAATAACAGCCTGTTTGTTTTTAATACGGACGGCTCCTTCCGTTACCAATATAAGGCCGACGGCACCATGGAGGAGCTGGCCTTTGCCGGTAAATTTGCGGCTTGCGCTGTCGGGCGCAATGTGCGTACCCATAATTACAAGGCTCACGGAGCTTTGGTAGTAAACCTGGAAAACGGCAGCAGGTATAATTTCTTCGGTACGGAAGGACCCTTGCAGGCAATAGCTATCAGCGGCGACGGCAGGCAGGTGGCGGGCGTTGAGGCTCCGGCAGTAACGCCGGAGGGCAAAATTATCGGCGCTTACCGGCTGCATCTCTGGGATAATAAAGGCGAGGAAGGGACAGGCCATGCTCAATAAATATCTGCATTATTACAAGCCCTATAAATGCCTGCTTATCGGCGTCATGCTTGGCTCCTGCCTGGCGGCGGCTTTGGATTTGCTGTTTCCTGTGCTGGTGCGCCGTTTACTGGATAATGAAATACCGCAGCGTGATTTAGAGGGTATGCTTTATTGGGCTGCTGCGCTTTTAGCGCTTTATCTTGTCAATTTCGCTTTACTTTTCGGCATCAATTATTATGGACATGTGATGAGCGCGGGCATTGAAAACGATATGCGCCGCGACCTGTTTCGTCATATCGAGTCCATGTCCTTCCGCTTTTTCGATAACGCCAGAACGGGGCAGCTTTTGAGCCGTTTGACCAGCGATATTGTGGAAATCAGCGAGCTTACCTTTCGCGGGCCCAACGATTTGCTGGTGTGCAGCATCAGTATGGTGGGCACTATCGCCATGATGCTGTATATGAATCCGCAGCTGGGCGCAGTTATCAGCCTTTTGCTGCTGCTGAAAACTGTGCATACGGTTTACATTAATAGAAAAATGAAGGCTGCCTTTCGCCGCAGCCGTGAAAAGTCGGGCGAGGTGTCGGCTCAGGCGGAGGAGGCTTTAAGCGGCATTCGTCTGGTAAAGGCCTTCGCCAACGAGGAGCGGGAGCTGAACCGCTTTATGGAGAAAAGCGACGAGCTGTTTGCCGTGCGGCGGCAGTCCTTCGGTATACTGTCCTACTTTTCCGGCATCGTAAATTTTTTTACCAATTTTACTAATCTGGCGGTTCTGGTCTGCGGCGGTGTGCTGATTACCATGGGAAGGCTGCCCTTCAGCGATTTTGTCGCGTTCTTCCTCTACGTCAATTTATTTATGAAGCCTATTCTGCGACTGATGGTCTTTACGGAAATGTATCAGCGCGGTATGGCGGGATTTCATCGTTTTAACGAGCTGATGGCTGCGCCTGCGGAAATAGAAGACTCGGCTGATGCGGTGACGGAGGCGCAAATTGCAGGCCATATTACCTTTGAAAACGTCACCTTTGGCTATCTTGGCGATAAACCGGTGCTGAAAAATTTCTCGCTGGATATTGCGCCGGGTGAAAAGATAGCTTTTGTAGGCGCTACGGGAGCAGGCAAAACTACGCTGACTAATCTGCTGCTGCGCTTCTACGAGCCGCAGCAGGGGCGCATTTTGCTGGACGGCGTGGATATCAACCGTTATAGTCAGGCATTTTTGCGCAATCATGTGGGCTTGGTACAGCAGGACGTTTTTCTCTTTTCTGATTCCGTAAGCTCTAATATTGCTTACGGCAGAGCGCAGGCCTCGGCGGAGGAAATTGCGGAAGCGGCTCGCCTGGCAGCTGCGGACTATTTTATCGCCCAACTGCCGGACGGGTACGCAACCAAAGTAGGAGAGCGCGGCGTCAAGCTGAGCGGCGGGCAAAAGCAGCGTATTGCCATTGCCCGCGCTTTTTTGAAGAATCCGCCGGTGATGGTTTTCGACGAGGCTACCTCGGCGCTGGATACGAAAACGGAAAAGCAGGTGCAGCAGGCTTTGGATAAGCTGGCAGCTAATAGAACGACACTGATAATTGCGCACCGTTTATCGACGATTATCAACGCCGACAGAATTGTGGTGCTGCACAACGGCGAAATTGCCGAGATAGGAACTCATCAACAGCTCCTGCCGACGCAGGGCATATATAAAAGGCTTTATGAGTTAAGCGAGTAAGGAGGTTTTTATTATGGCAGAGGATTTTTTGGGCATGAGCGGTAAATTAGAGGAAAGCTTTGTCGGCGCAGTAAACGGAAAGCTGGTGCAGGTGGCCTTTGAAGCTTTGGAGGAACGGGCGGCAAAGGAAAAGCCGCAGCTGCTGGCCGGGCTGAAGGCTTTAAAGGAGGTCATGGGCAGCGACGAGTTCAATCGCCTTATCAACAGCTTGGAAAATGTTAATCTGGGCGACAACGCTTTGCTGATGCTGACGGGCGACGAAAAGGTGCGCACGGCGCTGACTGCTAAATGGCTGCCGGCCATCAAAGCGGCCTTTGGCGTGGATAATGTGCGCATTGTTGGCGGCGGCCGCAACGGTATGGACGCATATTGATTCGCTGAAAATTTTATATTGCATGCAGCTCCCTGACTTGAGGCAGGGAGCTGTTTTGCAGTGCGCCTGTTATTACTGTTATAGCAGCATAGCTGTGCTTTTGGCAAAAATGTGAATAAAGCAGTTTACGCTTTATAAAATATATGGTACAATATTTGTGTTATTGGAATTTTACAAATTCTTGAAGGTGTATACTAATGCGTAAGGAATTGATTATGGCGCAGCTGCCCACTGATTTTTGCCATGCGTCGACCATAGCTGCTTTGCCGGACGGACAGCTGCTGTGCTGCTGGTTCGGCGGCAGCCATGAGGGTGAGCCGGATGTTGCGATTTATGCCAGCAGGCGCGGCGAAGCGGGCTGGTGCAGCCCTGTAAAGCTGGCGGATGGGGCGGCGGCTAACTGGAACCCAGTGCTGTTTGGCAGGCGGGACGGTACGCTGCAGCTCTTTTACAAGCAAGGGCAAAAAATTGCCTCCTGGCAGACGCTGACCATGCTATCTGATGATGGCGGGCGTACATGGAACGAGCCGGTGGAGCTGGTGCCGGGAGATCGCGGCGGCGGGCGCGGGCCGGTGCGCAATAAGCCGGTGCGTTTAGCCAATGGACGGGTTTTGGCAGGAGCGTCGACGGAGCAGGGGCTGTGGCAGGCCTTTGCCGATATCAGCGACGACGACGGCAGAACCTGGCGTAAATCCTCTGCAGTAGCTATCAAAAATCTGCACTACTGTCAGGGAGAAAAAACATCGGAAAGCGATATTGCCGTCAGCCAGCAATCCTTTTACGGCCGCGGCGTGATTCAGCCCAGCCTGTGGCAGAGCGGCGACGGCAGCGTGCATATGCTGTTGCGCAGCAGCGAGGGCCTTATTTACCGCAGCGATAGCAGCGACGGCGGAGAAACCTGGAGCGAAGCTTACGCCACGGAGCTGCCCAATAATAACAGCGGCCTGGATTTAGTGCGCACGGAGCGCGGCGTCTTGTTCTTGGTCTGCAATCCTGTGGCAGCCAACTGGGGTCTGCGTTCTCCCCTGAGCTTGTTCAAGTCGGACGACGACGGCGGCAGCTGGCGCAGGGTTCTGAATTTAGAAACGGAGCCTGCGGAATTTTCCTACCCGGCGATTATCGCTCAGGGCGATACGCTTTATATTACCTATACCTGGAAGCGGCAGAATATTGCCTGCGTCCAGCTCGACAGCGTTAATTTATAAAAATTATATAAAAAGAGGAGATGTTCACGATGAAAAAGATTTTAGTTGTGCTCATGGCGGTTCTGACCATGGCCATGATGCTGACAGGCTGCGGCGGCGACAGTAAAAA
>NZ_CAJMEH010000005.1 GCF_905212365.1 uncultured Phascolarctobacterium sp. | reverse complement strand
GGTAGCCCATTTCCGGCAGATAAGCCTCAAATAACATTCCCGTATAATAATCCAGCGAACGGTACAGTCCCAAATCGAAGCTGAGATAACGGGCCGCGCCGTAGGCTTCCACTAATTCGTAAATGCGTTGCAAATCCTGCAAAGCGCTCAAGCATAAAGGGTCAGTCACAATGCCGCGCACCCGCTCCAGCAGCTCTGCGCCGCCCTGCAAAAATAGCAAATCGGCCAACAGCCGCTTAATTTCCGGACGGATATTACCGGCGGCGTCCGCCATGTGCTGCATTCCCACGGCGTCGTGACGGCGCAGGCAGCTTTTCAGCCGGCTGATTTGCTCCGCGTCAAAGCCGGCCTCCTGCGCCAAACCGTTAATAAAATTCACATGGCCCAGGCTGATGGCAAACTGCTGCACACCGGCGGCCTGCAAAGCTTCCGCCGCCAGCACGATAACCTCCGCGTCGGCAGCGGGGCCGCTGGCTCCCAAAAGCTCCACGCCAGCCTGTTCAAATTCGCACTGCCGCCCGGCCTGGATTTCCTCGTAGCGATATAAATTTGCCAAATAGCACAAGCGCTTGATAGGCTCGCCGCCCTGTAGACGCGTGGCCGTCAGGCGGGCGATGGGCGCGGTCATATCGCTGCGCAGCGCCAGCAAATTATTATCGCGGTCGAAAAAACGGAAATCGCCTTTCGTGCCTACCTTACCAAAGGTGTCCGCATATTCAAAATCCGGCGTTTTCACCTCGTCGTAACCCCAATTATCAAAAACGCGGATGATGGCGTCCTCGATGCGCCGCCGCGCTTTCATTTCGCCCGGCAAAATATCCTTCGTACCGTAAGGCACCTGATAGACCTTATTAATCATGCTGCTTCTCTCCTTCTAAAACTTTCATTACCGAATTATAACCGTCGGCGCCGTATACCAGACAGCGCTTGACCCGCGAAATAGTAGCCGTGCTGGCGCCGGTTTTTTCCACAATAGCTTCGTAAATACAGCCCGCGTTCAGCATCCGCGCCACCTCCAGCCGCTGAGCCATGGCCTTCAATTCGCTGATAGTACAAATATCCTCAAAAAATCTATAGCATTGCTCCTCGTCTTTTAAACTCAAAATCGCTTTGAATAACTGATCCGTCAAATGGTCGTGAATATTAGCAGCCATACTCATCCTCCTGTCCGCTTATTCGCTGATAACTTAATATGTTGTAAAATACTTTAATACTTTATCTTGCGAAAGTCAAGAGGAATTTGTACAAAAGAGCTTTACCCTACTGTAAATTTTCTTCTTGTAAATGGGTCACATCTATTTACACCACAGATCAACCGTCAAGATTTTTTACGCGCCCTCTTTACAAAAGCCTAGTAATCTGATATAATTTGAAAAACTTAACACTCACGCAATTTTTGCCGCAGAAAATTAACGGCAACAGCATTTTTTGATATTTTGGTTGACAATCCCTGCAAATAGAGGTATGATTAATTCACTAACTTCACAGAGATTTCATCAAGAGTAGCTGAGGGACTGGCCCGATGAAGCTACGGCAACCACACCACGGTGAACGGTGCCAATTCCAACGGAGTTTTCCGGCAGATGAAGCTATACAAACGCAAGCTGTATCCTTCACCGTGCCGGTGAAGGATTTTTCTGTATCATACCCCAATTCTGCACAAGAAAGGATCAGCAAGATGATAGAATTAGTTAATGTAGAAAAAACCTACTTTAGTAAAGCGGGCGACATTCACGCCCTGCACAAAACCAATCTCAGCATCAAGGCCGGCGAAATTTTCGGCATCATCGGTCTGTCCGGCGCAGGCAAATCCACGCTGGTGCGCTGCATCAATATGCTGGAAAAGCCCACCGCAGGCAAAGTTTTCGTCGACGGCGCCGAGCTGACCGCCATGAACGACGCGCAGCTGCGCAAGGCGCGCCAAAGCATTGGCATGATCTTCCAGCATTTCAATTTGCTGACCAGCCGCACCGTTTACGATAATATCGCTTTCCCGCTGGAAATTCAGGGCCTCGGCAAAGCGGAAATCGACAAGCGCATCCGACCGCTGCTGGAGCTGGTGCAGCTGGAAACCCGCGCCGATTATTATCCCAGCCAGCTTTCCGGCGGCCAAAAGCAGCGCGTCGGCATCGCCCGCGCTCTGGCCAGCAACCCCAAGGTACTGCTCTGCGACGAAGCGACCTCCGCGCTGGACCCGCAGACCACCAAATCCATTTTGGAGCTGCTGCAGGATATCAATAAAAAATTGAATCTGACCATCGTGCTCATTACCCACCAGATGGAGGTTGTAAAAACCGTCTGCGACCGCGTGGCAGTAATCGAAAACGGCGATATCATCGAGGAAGGCTCCATGGTCGACGTTTTCACAAACCCGCAGCACCCCACCACCAAGGAATTTACCAAAAGCGTTATCAACGCCGAAATTCCCGAAATGGTTAAGAATAAAAATCTCAGCGCTAATTATACGGAAGGCAGCAAGCTTATCGTGCGCCTTTCCTTCATCGGCGATTCCGCAGGCGAACCCATCGTTTCCGGTATGGTTAAGCGTTTCGACGTGGACGTCAGCATTTTGTACGGCAATATCGACCAGCTCAAGGACGTTCCCTTCGGCACTTTGATTGTTGAAATCAACGGCACCGAGCCCGGTATCAAAAACGCTTTGGAATATCTGCATAAGCAAAATCTGAAAACGGAGGTAATCGGCTATGAGCCCTGATATGCTGAATCTTTTATTAAAATCCTTTTGGGAAACCTGCTATATGGTAGTTTCCTCCACTATATTATCCACGCTTATCGGCATTCCCTTAGGCGTAATTTTAACCGTCACCCGCAAGGAGCACATCCTGCCTAATCAGGCGGTCAACAGTATTCTAGGCGCAGTGGTCAACGCTACGCGTTCCACGCCCTTCATTATTTTAATGGTAGCGATTATTCCCCTGACCCGCATGATCGTGGGCTCCTCCATCGGCACCACGGCGGCCATCGTTCCGCTGACCATTTCCGCCGCTCCCTTTATCGCCCGTATCATTGAATCCTCGCTTTTGGAAATCAACCCCGGCATTATCGAAGCGGCGCAGGCTATGGGCGCCAGCCCCATGCAGATTATCACCAAAGTGCTGCTGCCAGAATCTTTGCACTCCATCGTTTTGGGCGTTACCCTGGCGATTATCAGCTTAATCGGTTATTCCGCCATGGCCGGCACCTTGGGCGGCGGCGGCTTGGGCGACCTTGCTATCCGCTACGGCTACCAGCGCTTCCAGATGGACGTTATGCTGGCCACCGTCGTAGTCCTGATCGTTATGGTACAGGCTATGCAGTCCCTGGGCGATTATGCTTCCAAAAAGCTCAACAAAAACAAACTTTAATTTGTAACCTGTTTGCACGGCCACGGAAAGCGCGCTTCCAGGCCTGCGATAAAATTTAAAATAAATATGCTAGGAGGCTCAACGATGAGTAAATTAAGCAAAATTTTAATCACTGTCGCTCTTTGTGCCCTGACTTTAATTGCAGCAGGCTGCGGCGGCGACAGCAAAGAAGCTAAGAAGGCTGACCCCAGCGTACCGGTAAAAATCGGCGTAACCGCAGGACCCCACGCGGAAATTATGGACAATGTTAAAAAGCTGGCCGAAAAAGACGGCTTGAAAATCGAAGTCGTGGAATTTTCCGATTTCGTTTCTCCCAACGTGGCCCTGAGCCAGAACGAGCTTTTCGCCAACAGCATGCAGCACGCTCCTTACCTGGCCGCTACTCTGAAGAAAGAACCTAAATTTGAATTGGTAGAAGTTTTCAAAACCGTAAACTTCCCCATGGCTATTTATTCCAGCAAATACAAAAAGGTTGAGGATATCCCGGCCGGCGCCAGTATCGGCATCCCCAACGACCCCTCCAACGGCGCCCGCGCTCTCTTAGTGCTAGCCGATAAAGGCTTCATCGAGCTGAAGGATAAAAATTCCGTTACCGCCACCGTAGCCGACATTACGAAGAACGAGAAAAAATATCAGATCCGCGAACTGGACGCAGCTTCCATTCCCAAGGCTATGCCCGATCTGGATATCGCCGTTATCAACGCCAACTACGCTTTGGTAGCCAACCTGAATCCCACGAAGGATTCCCTGCTTATCGAGCGTCCGGACAATCCGTTCCTCAACATTTTCGTTACCACCAAGACTAACGCCAGCGACCCGCGCATCGCGCAGCTGAAAAAGATTTATCAATCCGCAGAAAACAAAAAATTCATTGAAGACCATTTCAAGGGCACCATCACTGCCGGTTTCTAATCGAAACTACAAAAATCCGCAGCTTATCCGGCTGCGGATTTTTTATTTTGCTTGCGCTTTTTAATTTACAGCAGTCGCCCCAAAAATTGCTGCAGCAAACTGCAGCCGTAAAAGAAAATCACCGCGCCGCTGACGCGGTTAATCCACAACAGCAAAGCAGGCGTAATAGCGCGGCGGCAGCGGTGCACCGCCAGCGTCAGCCCCGTAAACCAGACTCCGGAAGCGCAAATTACGCCGCCGATGAAAAATCCGGCTGCGCCCTCCGGCAGCGAAGCGTGAAACGCTCCTAAAATCATCGTGCCGTCCAGCACGGCCTGCGGATTAAACCAGGTTACAACGCAGGCGTAAGAAGCCGTTTTTAGCCAAGGCTGGCGCACCTCGCTGCGCTCTATTTGCTGCCCCCGCGCCGCCGCCAGCCGCACGCCCATGTACAGCACCGCCGCGCCGCCTAAAAGCAGCACCGCTAGCTCCAGCCAGCGATATCTGCCCAAAAGATAGCCCACACCGTAGAAGCAGGCCAGACTCAAACTCAAATCAAAAAGGAAAACTATACAGGCGTTGAGCAACGCCCGTTTATAATTATTAGACAACGCCGAATTAACGACGAAAAGATTTTGTACGCCGATGGGCGCAACGTAGGCCAGCCCAATCAGCATCCCTTGCAGAAAATAAGTCATACTATCACTTCCGGCTCAACCAAAATTTGCCGCTATGCTTCTAGCTAAAATTTAAAACATCGTGCTATAATAGGCATAACGGCTGTCATCTGTTTTGATTATAGCGCACAGCCAGAACTTTGTACCCAACCAAAAACAAAAAATTTCCCCAACCAAAAAGGAGAATGCCATGCAAAGGATAACTCCCGTCGGTATCGGCTGGCAGCCGGATAAAAGCGCCGCGCTGCCAGTCTACCGGCAAATAGTCCGCTTCATCTGCCAGAAAGTAAAAAGCGGCGTCTGGCCCATCGGTACGCGCCTGCCCGCCCAGCGCCAGCTGGCGGAAATGTTCGGCGTCAACCGCAGCACCATCGTCGCCGCCTTAGACGAGCTGACGGCCTGCGGCATCGTCGCCTCCAATCAGGGCGCAGGCACGGTCATCGTCAGCAACACCTGGTCCGTACTGCTGCCCAACGCCGATTGGAGCGCATATCTCAGCTCCGGTTATTTTAAAGCCAATAGCAAAATTTTGCAGGACATCAACCATTACGAAGCGCAAAGCGATATTATTCGTCTGGGCACCGGCGAGCCCGACCCGCGCATCATGCCCGCCGAAATTTATCAGGAGGCCATGGCCCGCTTAATGGGCAGCGCTCCCTCCCTCGGCTATACGGAGCCTTTGGGCTCGCCGCGGCTGCGCCGGGCCGTAGCCAAGCTGTTAGAAAAACGCGGCTTAAAAATTGCGCCCAGCTGCCTGCTGATAACCAGCGGTTCTTTGCAGGCGCTGCAGCTTATCGCCGCCGGTTTGCTGCCCCGCGGCAGCGCCGTATATCTGGAAGCGCCCAGCTATTTGAAATCGCTGAACCTTTTTCAATCCTCGGACATCCGCCTGCAGGGCGTACCCATGGACAACGACGGTATCAGCCTGCGCCATTTAGCCGAATACTGCGGCAGCTCCCACAGCCCCGCAGCGCTTTACACCATTCCCACGCATCACAATCCTACGGGCGTCACTATGCCGCTGGCACGGCGCAAAGCTCTGCTGCAGCTGTGTCAGGAACGCCAGCTGCCCATCATCGAGGACACGGCCTACGAGGAGCTGAGCCTGACCCAGCCTGCGCCGCCGTCCTTAAAAGCGTTGGACGCTTCCGGCGCGGTAATTCAATTAGGCACAATCTCCAAAAGCTTTTCTCCCGGCCTGCGCATCGGCTGGCTGGCAGCGCCGGAGCCCATCGTGCAGCGCTTGGGCGATATCAAAATGCAAATCGACTACGGAGCCAGCGCTTTGTCCCAAGCCCTGCTCTGCGAAATTTTGGAAAGCGGCCTATACGAGCAATATCTGCATTTACTGCGGCAAGAATTAAGGCAGCGCCGGGAAAATGCGCTGCTTGTCTTAGAAAATTATTATAAGGATTTAGCCTTTTGGAACGAGCCCCAGGGCGGCTTTTTTATCTGGCTCACCTTCTACCGCCCGCTGAATATGCGGCAGCTTTTTCAGGAAGCCATCAAGCGCCGCATTTTGCTGAACCCCGGCGACATTTACGATTTCAAGCACAACAATTCCCTGCGCCTGTCCTTCGCCTACGTCTCCTGCGAAGAATTTACCGCCGCCGCCAAGGAGCTGGCGCGCATCGTCCGCGCCTTGCAGAATAACGCTTAACGCAGCAGCGGCAGATTGCCGGTCAGTCTATTGATTTGCTTTTTGCCGCCGCTCTTGCATCTCCTATTAGCTTTTATAATTTGATATGAACAAGCCCGCCATAGCCAGCGTCGTCCCCGCCGCCGTAGTTACGGTGAAGGGCTCGCGCAAAATTACCGCCGCAGCCGTCACCGTAATAACCGGCACCAAATAAATATACACGCTGGTCCGCAGCGGCCCCAAAATTTTTACCGCATAATTCCAGGTTACAAAGCACAGCGCCGAAGCCCCCAGCCCCAAAAAGAGCAGATTGCCCCAATACATTGGCTGCCGCAGGGCCGTCCAATGCCAGGCAGTATCGGACAAGGCCGCGCAGGGCAGCATAAACAGCAGGCCGTAAGCAAAAATTCGCCGCGTCGCCAAAATGGTGGGATAACCATAGGCGGCGATTTTTTGCATCAGCAGGGAATAGCAGGCCCACACCAGCGCCGCCGCCAAGGCCAGGCCGTCGCCCAAGGGATTGAAGGCCAGCCGCGCCCCGTGAAAGCTCAGCAGGCAAATGCCCGCCATGGCCGTGACAAAGCCGACGAAAAACCACCGCGTCAAGCCCGGCAGCTTTTGGCCGCCGCGCACTCCAGCAGCGCCGTTAAAAAGGGCGCCGCCGAAATAATCACGCCCACATTGGAAGCCAGCGTATAGGTCAAGGCGATATTTTCCAAAAGATAGTACAGGCAAATGCCGCAGAGTCCCGCTGCCGCCAACGTCAGCTCCTGCTTATAATTTTGCGTCCGCAGCCGCTGCGGCCGCGCCAGCCACAAAGCCGCCAGCCCTAACGCAAAGCGCAGAAATAAAATTTCCACCGGCGTCAGCGCCGTCAATAAAATTTTCGTGGCGATAAAGGTCGTGCCCCAAATCAAAATAGTGAACAACGCGGCCAAATGCCCGCTACCACAATTATGCATATTACCGCCCCGCTTTCAAAAACATTTCCCGGTAGCTGCCCGGCGTCAGCCCGATAAAATTGGTAAAGGTATTGGTAAAATGGCTTTGGTCGGCAAAGCCCGTCAGCAGTGCGGCCGCCGCAGGCGCTTCTCCGCTCTCTAAAAGCTTCTGCGCCCGGCTTACGCGCACGGTCTGCAAATAACGGTAGGGCGTAACGCCCTTGGCCCGCGTAAAGCTGCGCAGCAGCGAGGATTTGCTGAGCCCGGCCGCCCGGCAGATATTTTCCAGCGTCAGACGCCGGGCAAAATGCTCCTGCATATACGTGCAGGCCTTTTCCACTGCCGTATCGCTGGCCGCAGCCGCAGGGCAGGACGCCGCGCCGTAACGCTCCAGGAGCAGCGACGCCAACAGCAGCAGCGCCTCCTCTCTGGCAAAAGCCTGCGCTCCGTTCATAATCAAAGCGTGCAGCGAGCACAGATAATAGGCGGCCTCTTTGTCGCCGACTACCGCAGGCGCAAAACGCGGCAGCTGCTCCGAGCCGGTAAGTTCCTGCGCCAGCCGCGCCATAGTTTCCGGCGGCACGTTCAGCGCCAAATAATGCAGCGCCGCTTCCGAGCTTTGCACGCAGCCGTGGCCGTCCCCCGGATTAAATAAAACAATATCCCCAGCCGCCAGCGTCAGCCGCTTGCCGCAGCAGGTCAGCAGCCGCTCACCCTGCGCCGCATAGCCCCACACATAGTAAGCGTGAAAATGCTGGGGAAAGCTCTGGGCCACGCCCTCAAAGCTGTAAGCCTCCAAATGCAGCTGTTCGTCGTAACGTATCGTGCGGCTGCCTTGCTTCACGGCCCCGCCTCCCTTCTTTTAAGCAAAAATGTAGTCTGTAAAGCTGTCGCCAGGCTATATCTGCATATTCTTTATTGTATACCTTTCTGCCACCAGGCATCTTGTAAAATATCGTCAAAATTTGCGCAGCGTATTTTTATAACGAACCTTCTTTTCCCCTCGCGTTTCGCGATAGGAAAGCTAAAAGAACGCGGCTTCTGCAAAATTCGACTTTTTCTTACTTTATCGCTATAATTACAATTGTTTTCATAATAACGTCCGCCGCATCATATATCAAATACTTATTCTTAGCGGCATAATATGTTTTCAAAGTACAGATTATTTTATCGCTCGCCGCTTTTTTCCAAAAATAAAACTTCGGCACACTGAAAAAGCCAGTACGCCGAAGTTTGATTTCATTATAAATTTTCTTGTGCGTAGTATTCCGCTAAAATTCAAAGCAGACTGCATCAGCAACAGCGCCGCTTAAAAGCCTGAGCCTTTTACAAATAATCGTTGACCCGCTTTTTGAAAAGCTTGAATAAATCCGTCTTTTCCTCGGACATCAGCTGGCTGTCAGGCGCGAGCTGCAGCGTCCTTGCCCGCGCGGCCTCCAAATCATGGAAAACGTCCCACTTAGCCGCCACCAGCTGCTTGCCCGTCAGCCGCAGCAGATAAGCCGGGTGATAAGTCGCAATGCAGTCAAAGCCCTGTCGCGTGCGGAACCATTGGCCGCGGTCGCGAGTGATGCGCATATTGGGATTACCTAAAAAGTGCAGCGCCACGCTGCCCAAAGCCACCACTACCTTTGGCTGAATAATTTCCAGCTCCCGCTCCAGCCACATTTTTGCGCAAAAATCCGCCTCGGCAATATCCGGCGTGCGGTTATTTTTAGGACGGCATTTAATGACATTGGTCGTCAGCACTCTGTCCCTAGTCATTTTTACGGCCCACAACGCTTTATCCAGTAGCTGTCCCGAAGGGCCAATCAACGGACAGCCGTAATCATCCTCCACACCGCCGGGTCCCTCGCCCACAAAAACTATGGGACTATGAGGATCGCCGTACCAGCCCACCGGCGCAATAGCGTCCCCGCGCAGCGGGCAGCTTTGGCAGACTTTCAGTTCCTGTTCCAATGCTTGTAAATCCATAACGGCTTCCCCCATTTATTCTTGCGACAAACGCGCTTCACGCTGCAAAAGCACGAAAGGCAGCTGCTTATGCAGCTCCCGGCCGGCCTCCACCAGATTTTCACCGGCCGCCTGAATATTGCCCACGCCCGGCGCTACCTTGCGCCCCAAACTGCTCATGGACAACATCCTTCCCTGCTTATCGAACAGCGCCTGCTCCAAAGTTAAATACCAGCCGCTGTCATTGCGCTGACGGCTGCCGTCGATGCCGCAAATCAAAATATAATCCGCGCCTGCATAACGGCTCAGCTGCACAATATCCTGCTCCGCATAAGCCTCCTGACCCAGCGCCTTATCCATCACTACATATGAAGGCAGCATCCGCTTATACTCGTCGGTCAAAAACCGTTTCAAATCCACAACCGTCGCCACCTTATGCAGCCGCGCGGCCTCGTTAATCCACAGCGCCACCACCGGCTCACCCTCCGTTACTTTCGTATCCGGCACAGGATATAGATGTCCCTGCTCCACCTCTTTATCAAACGCCTTATACAATTCGCTGACGCTGTAATCAAAATACATCGCCATATCGTGCTGCATACTGCTCAATTTAGGCGACAATCTGTATTTAATATGCTTCCCAAACTGCTTATAGCCGCCGAAAAAAGTTTGCAGACTGCCCGGCACCGGGTCGGCAGTATTGGTTATGCGCAGCAAATTAACGGTCTCGCCGTACTCCTGGACAAATTCCTCGTTGCCCACGGCAGGAGCGCCAAAGGTAACGACGATAAATTTTTCCTTAGGCAAGCCCAAGCTAACCAGGCGCTCGCCCAGCAGCGTCGCCGCCGCGCCGCCCAAACTATGCCCCGACAAAACGAGATAAGCGTCGCCGTCCTCCGCCGCCGCTTTAAACACGCCTTTGAGTTTACCGGCTTCATCCAGTACGGAGCTGCGCAGCACCGCATTCACATAGCTGTTAAATCCCTCGTGTACAGCCGGCGCTTTTTCCCGCAAAGGCTTCGCGGCCAAAGCCTCCATCGAAGTCAAATCCGCGCCGCCAAAATTTACCTTCTGCGTTTGCAGGTTGACGCCCCAATCCTTTTTGCTGGCGCTGCCGCGAAAGGTGACTAAGAAAACGCGCTTTTGCAGCTCAGGAAAATAATTACGTGCGATAACGAAATTCGTTTCCACTTTATCTTCAGAATAGGTCTGCGGCGCCAGCTCCCAGCCGTAGCTGCGCAGATAGCTGAATTCCGTCGAGCTGTCCGGCAAATATACGCCCAGGCACGACGCCGCCGCGACGGTCGTAAAATATTTGTCGACATATTCCCGGCTGACGTTCGGCACAGCCGCCAGCGCCGACGCAGCCCCCAGCAACAAGGATAATAATAACAAACAAATTCTGCACAGCTTTTTCATAACGCACCCCCTGTTCACGCCAACTAATCGATACTTATTTTTATTATAATCCACTTTGACAAAAAAGCAAAGAGCCGGCGCGCTGCGCCAGCTCCTTTTCTTCATTCAGCGCCAGATATTCCTCAAAATTAAACAGCACGTTGCCCTTTGTCCGCAGGCCCACGTTTTCAATAAGCAGCCGCACATTATATCCGGCAGCCAGCTCCAGCAGCTCGCCTAAACGGCGCCGTACCAGCAACTGCGTCTGAAGCTTATCGCCCTGCCAGCCCTCGTTGGTATGCGCCACCACAAAGCCAGCTTTAATTTTAGCCGCATAAGCCAGCGTCGCTTTAAACGCTTCCAGGTAATGCACATCGTTAGCGTCGGACAGATTAACGGCCACGCAGGGCCCGTGGACGGACAGCTCCCGCCGTCCCCAGGCAGCCGTTTCTTCATCCCAATAATAGTCCTTGCCAAATTCATAAAAAAATTCAATGCCGTACTCCGGCGGCAAGGAACGCAAAGCATTTTTTGTAAAGCCTGCAAAAAGCAGGTCGCTGACCTCAAAGCGCATTTACTTACCTCCCAGCTCCAAATTGATTCCCGTATCCGCATCGAACAGGCACACGTTCTCCCAAGCAAAATCAAAGCCGCGCACAGCTCGTAAATCGACGCTTGGGTCGCTGCATTGCAGATAAAAAACAGAACCGTCCGCCAAATGCAGCGCGGCTGTTTTCAAATTACCGGTGTTTTCCACGAAATCTACCTTACCGTTTATCATACCACTATCAAAGCGCGGCTGGCAAGCCTCCGGGCGCAGGCCGAACAAAGCCTTACCGCGCGTGCCGATAAGTGCCGGCTTATCCTGAGGCAGCCGCATGGCGCATTGCCCTGCAATCAGCATACCGTTCAGCACCTCCGCAAGCAGAATATTCATAGCCGGCTGACCAATAAACCCGGCGACAAAGGTATTCGCAGGATGATGATAAATATTATACGGCGTATCGATTTGCTGAATGCAGCCCTGATGCATAACCGCAATGCGGTGCGCCACAGTCATGGCTTCTATTTGGTCGTGGGTAACGTAGACCATGGTAGGCTTAAACATTTCGTGCAGCTTCACCAGCTCCGTCCGCGCTCTCTGCCGCAGCTTGGCGTCCAGATTTGATAAGGGCTCGTCCAGCAAAAAGTAGGGCGACTGCTTGACTAAAGCGCGGCACAGAGCAACGCGCTGCTTTTGGCCGCCGCTCAGCTCGTGAGTCTTTTTATTTTCATAGCCCTCTAAATGTAAAATCTCCATGGCCTGCTGGGCGCGGCGAGCTTAAGGAAAAGCAGCTCAGCACAATATGCAGCGGCCCGGCCAGCGGATTGTAAATCCACAGAAAAAGAATACTGGCAACAGCCAAAGACAGAGTGGACGGCAAAAACAGCGCCGAACGGTAGAAGGCGGTAAAACGCCGCACCACATGGCCTAAAATATTGGTAGCGTGCAGCCCGCTGCCGTCCTTCACCATATCGGCCAGCATTTGGTAAGCCTGCGCAGCCTCCGGAGTATCAAAGCCGACGACGGTTTTGCCGTTTACTTTTTTCAGCATTTGCCCGCCGTTGGATTCGATTAAGCCCTGCTGCGTCCAGTTATCGGCGTATTTCTGCATAAAGAAGCCCATATTGCCGGTTTTTTCTTTGATTTGTTTAGCGTCAGCCATAACCTTGTCCCAGGTTTGGGGCGGCTTGTTGGGGTCCAGTCCGGCTTTTTGGAAAATTTCCGGATTATAAAACAGTACCGGCACGCTGACGGAATAAGGCAAGCCTATCTGCTTACCGTCCTCAGTCTGCGCCAGGTTCAAAACGTTGGGCAAAAAATTGTCCTGCATAAAATTAGCGTCGCCTGCCTCTTTAAAGGCCACGGTCAAATCGGTATACTTTAAATTTTCCGCAGCGTAATCCAGGAAGAAATAGCCCATCTGCACCACGTCGGGATTTTTGCCGGAGGCCATAGCAGCCTGCAAATTTTGTGTCAAGCCCTTATACATATCGGGATTATATTTTTCTACGACTTCGATATTCGGATGAGTTTTGTTAAAATCGGCCACCAGTTCTTTAACGGTAGCGCCGCCAAAGCTTTCGGCAGCTACGTGCCAGTATTCAATCTGCACCTTTTGAGCGCTGTCTGCATTTTTCTTTTCGCCGCCGCAGCCCGTCAAAGCCGCTGCTGCCAGCAAAGAGACCATGCCCGCAGCCAAAATCTTTTTCAACTTCATGCTTAACATTCCTCCATTTGTACAATAAGTTGTGAACTATCTTTATTGTAAAGGAGGAATGTTAAATCCGCAGCAAGAGCATGTAAAATGAAAGTAAAAGGAGGGAAGCGCCGCTTGCTTCCCTCCGTAAATAAAACCGTAAATTAAAATTGCAAACTCCAGCCCTGATGCAAAGCCGCCACCTTACCCTTGCAGGGCAGCTCCCGAAATTGAGCGACAGAATTGGTATGCATCGGAACGATAAGCGTATTTTCACCGGCGCACAGCTCCAAAGTGCGCTTGATAGTTTCCACGGAAGCGTGCCCGCCGCTGTGCAGCGGCAGAAAGCGTTCGCCCCATTGCTCCTTCAGCGCCTTGAGCTGCGGCGTGCGGTCTATATATCCCTCCCACAAGGAATAAATTAAAACGCTGTCCCGGCCGTATTTTTCGTAAAAGCGCTTGGCTAACGTCAAATCCTTCATACGTATAACTTTTACAAAGCCCTCGCGTCCGTCCGCCGGCAAATTAAAATGCTTTTTATAAAGACCGGCGCGGCTATTTTTAGCGATAACTGTACAAATTTCTTTTTGCGTTGCGTCTATGTCGAGTCCCTTGCCTGTTGCTTCTGCCGCCCACGCCATACTGCAAAGGCTGTCGATATTTGTGGACGACGCAAGATAAAGCACATATTTATGCTCAGCGCACACCTTGAGCATTTCCTGCGCCAGCTCCACTTCGCTGTATTCGTTACCGGTGCGGCCAAGCATCGTTCCCTCGATTAAAAGCACGTCCACCTTGCCCACATATTTTTGCAGCACATCATAAAAGCGTTTCCCAGTATACCCATGGTTGCGA
Source organism: uncultured Phascolarctobacterium sp. (assembly GCF_905212365.1). Classification (GTDB taxonomy): domain Bacteria; phylum Bacillota; class Negativicutes; order Acidaminococcales; family Acidaminococcaceae; genus Phascolarctobacterium_A. The sequence goes on along the minus strand of NZ_CAJMEH010000005.1, from coordinate 44,414 downwards.
AAATCTCCCGTAAACAAAATTTTTTTATTATCCACAAGAATAAGATACGCCAAAGCGTCAAAGGCGGAATGATCCACCCGCAAGGGGCGCACGGTAAACGGCCCAATTTGCAAATCCTGGCCAAAATCCTGCTGCGAAAAAACGTGGGCGTTAGTTAAGCGTTCAATGCTGGCATCGTCCGCAGCCAGCAGCCCGGCATTTTTAAGCTTCATTTTGATGAACAGGCTTATCTCCTGACAAGTCTTGCTCATATAAACGGGAATTTCCGGCAGCACATACCGCAGCAAGCCGATGTGGTCGCCGTGGTAATGAGAAATCAGCACGCCGTCGCAAGCATCCTTGCCTTGAGTAACTCCCTCGATATTGGGATTTGCTTCCGACGCAGCATTAGCTTCACCTGCGCCCCAAGCGTCGGACGGCAGCTCCGCGCCCATATCCAAAATCAAACGATGCCCTTGACAGCGAATTTCAGTAATGCCGCCGCCAATGCGCTCGGTTTCTTTATGAGTTAAAATTTTTACCATAATTCTGCCTCCCTTTCTCTATATCGTATTGCTATTTGCTTGTTTTTAGTATTATAGCTTAACCAACGCATAAAAAATTGCACATAGCGAAGAAATTTACGTTTGCAGCTTTAAGCGGCAAACCGGCAATAAACCTTACCGCCGTTTTGCAAAGCCCAAATGCCGCGCTGCACGGCCAGCTGCAGCCTGGCTTCGCTAAAATCATATTTTGCTTCAGCTGCTTCTTGCAGCAGTCGTTCCATTGTCGAGAGGTTGTTATCTTTATTTTTAGAACGCCAAAAGCAGCATTGCACCTCGTCAGCCATCAGGCGTATAGAAAAATTACGCACTTGCTCAAAAGAATATCCCCGCAAAACCGCTTTCAGTTCGTCAAAATGCAGACATTCCTGATACTTTTCCAATGCCGGGCTTGTATCTCCCGTCGCCTCTGCGAAAAAAACTTCTCTGTATTCCTGCTGACGTCGCAAAATACACAGCTCCTCCCTTGCCTGCTGCCGCTTAGCGCGATTATAATACAACAAAAGTTCATAGCCTAATCTGCTAAAGTCCGCTTAAGCATCAGCAAGGCAGCTCCGTAATGCTTGTTGCAAAAACTCATTTTCCTCCGCCAGCGTTTCCAAATACCTTTCCTTATGCGCCAGCATAAGCTCCAGCTTTTGCGAACGGCTAAGAAAATCAAATTTCTGCTCCGATTCCATACCCAACTGCTGCAGCAGCGCGCCGTCGACCGCAGTATTGATATACACCTTGCGACATTGAGGATAATTATATAGAGTAAACTGCTCCAGTTGGTTCTTCACAATTTGCGGCACTTGCTTCTGCAAACGCAGTAAATTATCCAGCGTCAAAGAAAATTTCTGCAGCCGGTTATAGCTCCCGGCGATTCTGATAAGCGCATACTTGAGCTTGCCGAAGCCCTTGACCGTATAAAGCAGTTCGGGCTTTTGCGCGGAAGAAAAAGCGTAAATCGAAAGATTGTTGTTCATAAATATTACCCCTTTCACTAATGCCAAAATTATGCAGACAAATATTTTTTTGGCAGCATTTCGCTCCGGAAACGTAAAAGCGAAACTCCAAAGCGCAAAATCTTTTCAGTTTTCAAGGTACAAAAAGCCGCTGTACCGGCCAACGGCAGAATTGCATTTGGCTATACAGCGGCTTTTTTTGCAGAAAAAATCCCTTATAGAGCCAAATGGGTACAGCTATAGCAGAGTAAAATTACTACTGCTTTAGCCTCCAAAATATCCGTTTGGCTAATAAGGGATTTCCAAGTTTTCTAAATTACAACAATCTTTCTTTTCAACGCTCACGGCTAACGCCGTGTTTTAGATATTACCACAAGCCTGCCGGTTTTGTCAACCGCGCTGGCTTGTATATAGTGTAGCAAACACAGCGCGCAAAAATTTGCGCGCTGCTTGCGAAATAAAAAATCAGATGCAACAGGACGGAAAAATATACTTCTCAATTATTGTTTAGTATTTCTATATCACCCACAACTTCAATACGTCCCACCTTATATTTTTCCGCACTATATTTTATCCGTCTGCCGTCATTACCATTTAAGGTTTCCAGCAATTTTGATGTAATAACAGGATGCATATTCTCATAATCAGCTAGCATTACCGCGTTAATTTTTTCTATTTTATCATTACATTCCTTAATAAGCGTTCCATATCCTCTCTTAGCGCTCGCATCATCTTCTTTGACATTTAACGTAAAGCTTCCTTGTTTATTTAATAAGTCGTACATATAGTTCGCATAAAAGAAGATTTCAGAAATTATTCCTATCATCTTATTTTGAAACTTCAATTCAAAAACAGAAAACTCTTCGGGCTTTGCAGGATCATAAGCCCATAAATCTATAGCCGACTTGCCTCCGGTAAATATTTTGTTTTGTTTCTCAACAGAGCCTTCAAATAAACCTACAGGCATCTGACGGTTAACTATTATGTTCTTTGAATCTTTAAAAAGCGGCGATAATACGTCTTCTTTATGCTCATATATAAATTTTTCCATAATGGACTCGGTAAACATATTGATTCCATCGTTTTTATATTCGCCATCGAATTTATCACCAGGAAGATTATTCAAAAGCTTTTCTTTATGCTCTCCTTTATGCCCCTCTAAATACTTTTCAAATTCATTTACCTTTCCCTGCAAATCATCTTCTAATCTAAACCAATCTTTGTATTGTTGGCTAAACCGCAACGCTCTATAAAGGAATCTATTAGCATGCTCATTTTCCAAGATTCCCTTCTCTGGAGAAGGTGAAGGTATCTCAACACATTTCAGTTTAACAAAATTGTAGTTTTTATCCATAAAATACGTTTTCAAAACTGCAGCCCAACCTTCAAAACAAGCCGCATTATTTTGCATATTTTCTTTATAATGGTCGCCCGTTATTAGCATTACCACTGTTTCTTTATCTTTATATAAGCCTACTGTGCTGCTCCATCGGAAATTATTATTACCCAAATTTACTCTAATTATTTTTTCAACCTCTTTTGTAAATTCTTTATTCATAACATCAGCCTCCTTAATTCATTTTAATACTGCACTAACTACCGCCAAGTCTTGAGCTCTTGGCAAAACTTCGCCTGCGCTCTTGGCTTTAAATTTTAAAATTCGCTTTTTATTTTCTTTTCTCCTGCCTGCGTAAGAATTTAAATTTCCAGCTCTATTGCTTATCTGTAATTATAGCTCAACAAATGCGCAAAAATTTGCGCATAGCAATTGTTATAATAAAATCCATCGTCAGTACAGGCAACGCCGAACAGGCCTTACCTGCAAGCCCAAAAATTTTTTCTGCTCTTTGACAATTAAATCTCCTTTTCTTTTTCAAGCTGCCTTATAAATAATTCGGAGGTGTTACGATGCTTTTTTACGAAATTCAAGTAGACTGCCGGCAAAATTTAAACGCCATTAACTGTATTAAAGAAAATACTCCGCACCAATATCTTCGCAAAACAGCAGCCGAATACGCAGAAGAATATTTAAATAACAAGCTGCAAAATTACGGCGAAAAGGTCAACGGACCTTATCTAAAAACCAGAATCGACGACTTAGCTGCCCCTTTACTGCAAGTAGCCGTTTGCTGGAAATACGAGCTCAATCAAAATTTAGATTTATCTTCCTATGTTATAGATGCTTTGCAAAAGCTTTTCGGCATTCAGGCCGTCATTATCAGTATACAGGAAATATCTACAGATAGTTTCTACAGCCAAATAGATAGAAACTATTTTCTCGGAGATATTGTGCAGCAATATATAGAAATAAACGGCTCCAACGTATATTTTTCTTTTCTTGAAGAAAAAGGCAAAAGCTACACGGAAAAAATTTATCCTTACGCCGGCAAAGAAGAGATTCTGCAAAAAGCCAGGGAAATTATTCCCGACCCGTCGCTTATGGAGGAGCTGCAAAGAATTTTTTCCAGGGACCACGGCCGCTTTTTAGGTATTCCCGTGCATTATCAAATAACGGCAGGTTCCCGCGCAGCCGCGCAAAAAATCGTGGAGGTGTTGGTGCAAGCGTTAAGATACAGCAACAGACTGCTGACGACGAGGAACACCTATCTGAATAAATCCACCGTTAACGGCCGCATGCTCGTAGACCATCTCCATTATTTTATTGCCAATAATTACGGAGCGACGACCATTATCGAGATGCCGGAAGAAATCAAACCCATCGGCCGCCTGCGCTGCCGCCAAAATGATTTTCTGGATAACATCATAGATTCCATCAATAAATACAAGCAATACAGCCAGTTGATTTTTGTAGAAATTCTGGGCCAGCAAAAATTTGTCGCCGACCAATTAAAAGAAATTAACAAAAAAATCCCTCTCGTCAAAATTCAGGAGGGCGTCGGCAGTATAGCCGATGCGGAAAAATTTCTTTACCAGCTATGGCAGCAATCAGAATACAAAGCCTTTTTGGATTTTGCCAATCTGAAAAAGCGCTATGTAAACGAAAATATAAAAATACATAATATGTCTTCCGTCCAACGCTTTTGGGAGAATCTGCAAAAAACTATTTTATGTACCGAATTTTATCCTGCTTACAGTCCCTTAACGACTGTTACGCTTGCGCAAGAAAACCAAGAGGAAGAAGCTGCTTCGGCATCCGCTCAATTAAACAGCCTGATTGGTTTAACTACCGTCAAGGAGGCGGCCCACAAAATTATTGCTGCTTTTGCCATTCAAAAACAGCGGGAACATTTTGGTTTACAAAAGATGAACTTTTCCCGTCACATGCTTTTCACCGGCAATCCCGGCACCGCCAAAACTACGGTCGCCCGTCTTTTAGCGCAAATCTTTGCCGAAAAAAGAATCATCCCCTCCGGCTGCTTTGTAGAATGCGGACGGGCTGACCTTGTTGGACAATATGTGGGACAAACGGCAATCAAAGTTAAAAATTGTTTTAAAGAAGCCAAAGGCGGCATTCTTTTTATAGATGAAGCCTATTCTTTGCTGGACGGTTATCGCGGTCATTATGGCGACGAGGCCATCAATACTATCGTGCAGGAGATGGAAAACAACCGCGACGATACTATCGTCATCTTTGCCGGTTATCCTAAACCGATGCAGAATTTTATCAACGCCAACGAAGGCCTGCGCAGCCGCATCAATTTTCACATTGACTTCCCCGATTATTCCGCACCGGAACTTACAGCTATTTTAGAGCTGATGGCCGCAGAAAAATTTTATGTCTTAACCGAAGACGCTAAAACAAAATGCCAACATATTTTTATGCAAGCGGCCTGTCAAGCCAACGTCGGCAACGGGCGCTTCGTGCGTAATCTGCTGGAGCAAATAATTATGCAGCAAGCGTCCCGCATTTACAGCGCAGGCGAAGGCTCTGTTTGGGACAAAGACAGCATCAGTTTAATAACTGCAGAGGATGTGCCGGACGATTTTCTAAAACACGATATCAAAGCAAAAGCCATCGGCTTTGTCTGCTGAACAAAAAGATAGCAGCCAGATTCACCGTAAATCTGGCTGCTTTTTTCTTGGCAGTTTAATATTTTTCCAATACTTTGGCAAATTCTTCTTTTAATTCCCGGCGCAAATCTGTGGGAAACACAAGCTGACACAAATCGCAGTACTGCTTGGCAAAAATTTTCGCGGCTCCGGCCGTGGTGCGCACGGTAAATTCTATTTTTCCTGGCTCGTTTTTCAACTCCCTGATTACCGCCCTATCGCCAAAAACGTCCCAAATATAATTTGTTAAGGAGCGCTCTCCCTTAAACCTTATTGCTCTGATATCGCCGTTGTACATCCAAACATGCTGGCGCACATACTCTGGCAAAACAAAAGAAACACTATTCTGATAGCCCTTCATGGCGGATAAGCGCTCCCGCTTGTGGCCGTCTAAAATTTTTATACCCGTAATATGGTCTATGCGGTAATGGCGCAGCTCGTTGTAAGTAAAAGCGCTGCCGATTAAATAATAAAAGCCATCCACGCAGGCAAGGGCAAAGGGATGCACCTGATACGCCAGCGGCTCGCCCTTTTTCTTACGCGGCACCAGCTGCCTTTAACGCCGATATCGTTATAAATAAAGCTGATTTGCCGCTGAGCGGTAATAGCCTTGTCTATGATTTGCAAATTGTTAAGAAAATCCTCATTCTTTTGATGGATATAATTTTTCACGGAGCTGATATTTATCAAGCCGCGAGAACTCTTGGCAGTTAGAGGTTCCAAAGCTTTAATCAGCTCTTGAGCATTGCTATGCGTCAAGGATTTGGCCGTAGCCAGATAACTCATCAAAGCTCTAGCCTGATCGCCGCTTAAAATGCGCTTATTTAAATAGAAGCCTTTGCCGCCCTTGCCCTGCTCGATATCATAGTTCATACCATCTCTTAAGATACTTATATGCGCGGCAATAGTATTGCGGCTTGGCCTGGCTACGTTAAAGTCCTCTTCTATCTTTTGGGCTATCGCTTCGTAGGTTAGCGGATGCTTCGCATCCGTTTCTCGCTCTAAAATTTTTAAAACGCAAAGAATAAGCGCCTTTTTATCCGCCTTGTCCAACATAAAAATCACCCGCCTGCTCCGATAATAAATTGAGATATACAATCGTAAAAATTATATCACTTTCAGCCAAACAGCTCAAATTATAGCGTACTCCTGCCTCGCTCTCCTCGCTAAAAATTTTCTGAGCGGCACGTAAAGCAAAACCGCATAGCAAAACATAAAAAGCCTTCTGTTTTTCTGTATTTTTTGCTGCTGCCCTTGTATATGAAGCTTTTTGCATATATAATGTAAGTATCTATTGTATTTTGGAGGGGTTATTATGAATTATATTGAGATGATAGTCTTTATCGTCTATTTAATCTTTATGCTATCCATTGGCGTCTGGTTTTTCGTTAAAGACCGCAACGGCGGCGAGAAGACATATTTCTTAGGCGGCCGTCAAATGGGACCGTGGGTAACGGCGCTCTCCGCCGGCGCCTCCGATATGAGCGCCTGGGTTCTCATGGGTCTGCCCACCTCCATCTACGCCTTGGGCATGGGGCAAATCTGGATTGGCGTAGGCCTGCTCATCGGCTACACCCTGAGCTGGATTTATGAAGCGCCGCGTCTGCGCCGCTTTTCCATCGTGGCTAACGATTCCATCACCGTGCCCCAATATCTCACCAACCGCTTTTTATCTAAGTCCAATCTGCTGCAGGTAGTCTGCGCCGTAGTTTTTCTGGTAGCCTACACCATCTACGCCGCCTCCAGCATTAAGGCCTGCGGTACGCTATTCAATACCGTTATCGGCATGGATTCTTCCATCGCTATGTATCTGGCAGCCTTCATTATCATCAGCTACACCTTCCTGGGCGGCTTTTCCGCCGTCTGCTGGACCGACTTTTACCAGGGCCTGCTGATTTTAGGCTCGCTGCTGATCGCGCCTATCTTTGCCGCGTCCTTGGTCGACGCCTCCGCCGTAGCTCACATTCCGGCGGAATACTGGAACCCCACTGCCAAATGGACGGACATTGTTTCCGGTTTGGGCTGGGGCCTGGGTTATTTCGGTATGCCCCACATCATTATTCGCTTTATGTCCCTGGGTTCCCAGAAGGAAATGAAAAAATCCGCTATTATCGGTATTTCCTGGACTGCGCTGATTCTTTTCTTCGCTACCATGGTCGGCGTTGTCGGCCGTATGTATTTAGGCATGGATGAAGAGATCAATAAGAATTCCTTAGTTTTTATTGCTATGGTGCGCAGCATCTTCCCGGCGCTGATTTCCGGCGTGCTGCTTTCCGCCGTGCTGGCAGCGTCTATGAGCACCGCCGACAGCCAGCTGCTGGCCGCGGCCTCCTCCTTTGCCAGCGACGTGTACAAACCCGTACTGCGCAAGGATAAAGCTACAGATAAGGAAATGCTGTGGGCCGGACGCTTTGTCGTTCTCGGCATCGCCTTTATCGCTCTGCTGATAGCTTCTAATCCTAACGCCGGTTCCATCATGGCGCTGGTTTCCAACGCCTGGGGCGTATTCGGCGCGGCCTTCGGCCCCGCAATTTTGCTGAGCCTGTTCTGGAAGCGCTTCACCTTCCACGGCGCGGTAGCAGGCATCGTAGCCGGCGCTCTCGTGGATATAGCCTGGCTGATGCTGTTTTCCTCCACCGGCATTTACGAAATTATCCCCGGCTTTTTCGGCGGTTTAATTGCGGCGATGTTGGCATCTCTGCTCGGCCAGGACCCCAGCAAAGAGGTTGCCGCTCTCTATGACCGGGCTGAAAATTATAACGAGGATTAAGCCTGGCTTTCATAAAAAAATCACTTGCGCATTGCTCCGCTATGTGATACAATCATCTAGTGTTAATATCTAACGATGATGACAATAATGTTCTATAGTAAAGTGAGGTGTAAAGAATGAAAGAAAAGATTCATCCGAAATACGGTGAAGTTACTGCAACCTGTGCCTGCGGCGCCAGCTTTGTAACCGGCAGCACTAAAAAAGAGATTCGCGTGGATGTTTGCTCTAAATGCCATCCATTCTTCACTGGTCAACAACGTAACGTTGCTGCTCGCGGTCGTATTGAAAAATTCAACAAACGCTACAACAAAGAACAATAATCTTTATACTTACAGCAGAGTTACGTTTCAGCCGTCGCTCTGCTGTATTTATTTTCCTGAAAAATAGGGAGCAAAATTACTATGAGCACGAAAAATTGCTGTAAAAAGCCCAATGTAGGCGGGCAGGCCGTTATCGAAGGCGTTATGATGCGCGGCACGGACAAGGTAGCCGTGGCTGTGCGCCAGCCCAACGGCGAAATCGTCGTGGACGTAAATCCTGTCAACAGCCTGCGCGATAAATATCCGATTTTGAAAAAACCGCTGCTGCGCGGCGTTATTGCTTTATTTGAATCACTGTACGACGGTATGAAGGCCTTAGCCTATTCCGCTCAGGTGTCCGGCGACGAGGACGAACAGCTGACAGGCAAGGAAATGGCTATGACCATTGCGACTTCCGTGGCTTTGGCTATCGGCCTGTTCATCGTCATTCCCACCTGGTCCATGCGTTTTCTGCACGCGCTGACCGGCGACCCCATGCTGCTTAATCTGGCGGAGGGTGTGCTGCGTATGGCTATCTTTTTAAGCTATATTGCAGCCATTTCCTCGATGAAGGATATTCAGCGTGTCTTCCAGTACCACGGTGCGGAGCATAAAACCATTTATACCTATGAAGCGGGGTTGCCGCTGGTGGTAGAAAATGTGCGTCCGTTCAGCACCCTGCACCCTCGCTGCGGCACTAATTTTTTAATGATTGTTATGCTGATCAGCATGTTCATCTTCACCTTCTTAGGCTGGCCCAGCCTGCTGGAACGCATTGCTTCCCGCATTGTGCTGATGCCGGTGATCGCCGGAGTCAGCTATGAGCTTATCCTTTTTGCCGGAGCTCATGCCGATAACCGTTTTGTGCACATGGCTATCATGCCGGGGCTGCTGCTGCAAAAGCTGACGACGCGGCAGCCGGACGACAGCCAGATTGAAGTGGCAATCGCTTCTTTGAAGGCTGTGCTGCCTCCCGAAGAAATAATAGAGCAGGAGGCGCGATAATCGCTTTATGCTTCGTTGTTGGCTCCCGGCTGCGCTCGATATACTATCTCGCTTGCCGCTCGCCAGCCGCCTCGCCTAAAGGCGATTCTTACGCCTCCAAACAGAATATACAAAATTCCCCACACTAAGATATTTTTAATGTAGGAGATAGGATTCAATGTTAGATAAATTACAGTCAATCGAAGATAGATACTTAGATTTAGAAGCCAAAATCAGCGACCCCGACATCATCGCCGACCAAGCAAGCTGGCAAAAGGCCACCAAAGCTCACGCCAAGCTGGAGCCCATCGTCACCGCTTACCGCGAGTACCGCGCTATGTGCCAGTCCCGCGACGAGGCAGAGGAAATTCTCAAAGCCAACGAAGACGACGAACTCACAGAAATGGCTAAAGAGGAGCTGAAGGAGCTGAAGCCGCAGCTGGAGGAATACGAGCAGCGCCTGACTATTCTGCTGCTGCCCTCCGACCCCAACGACGAAAAAAATGTTATCGTGGAAATTCGCGGCGGTGCAGGCGGCGAGGAAGCCGCTTTGTTCGCCGGAGTGCTGTTCCGTATGTACCTGCGCTATGCCGAAACCCGCGGCTGGCGCGTTGAGGTTATGGATTCCAGTCCTACGGAGCTGGGCGGCTTCAAAGAAGTAGTTTTCCAAATCAACGGCGACAGCGTTTACAGCCGCATGAAATTTGAAAGCGGCGTACACCGCGTGCAGCGCGTACCCGAAACCGAATCCCAGGGCCGCGTACACACCTCCACCGTTACGGTAGCCGTGCTGCCCGAAGCCGAGGAGGTGGACGTAGAAATCAATCCCGCAGACCTGCGCATCGATACCTACCGCGCAGGCGGCGCAGGCGGCCAATACGTCAATAAAACAGAATCCGCCGTGCGCATGACGCACATTCCTACCGGCATCGTGGCTCAATGTCAGGATGAAAAATCCCAGCTGAAAAACCGCGAGAAATGCCTGCGTGTTCTGCGCGCCCGCATTTTGGAAAAAGCCCAGGAGGAACAGCGCGCCGCCACCGCCGAGGACCGCAAAAGCCAGGTCGGCACCGGCGACCGCTCGGAGCGCATCCGCACCTATAATTATCCCCAGGGGCGCGTAACCGACCATCGCATCGGCCTGACGCTGCACAAGCTGGACGCCATTGTCAACGGCGATTTGGACGAGCTTTTGGACGCGCTCATTACAGCCAAGCAGAGCGAGCAATTACGACAGGTGAAATAAAATGAGCAAGTCTGAAACTGTTTGGACGATCATGAAAATTATAAACTGGACGAAGCAGTACTTCGAAGCCAAGGGCGTGGAAAATCCGCGCCTGGACGCCGAGGTGCTGCTTTGTGCTGTCTTAAAGTGCCAGCGCATCACTCTCTATGTGGATTTTGAACGGCCCTTGAGCGAGGACGAGTTGTCCACCTACCGCCAATATGTGCAGCGGCGGGGCAATTTTGAACCGCTGGCCTACATTCTGGGCGAAAAAGCCTTTATGCGCAACAGCTTTAAGGTTACGCCTGCCACCCTCATTCCGCGTCCGGAAACCGAGCTACTGGTGGAAAGCGTCGTCAAAGCCGCCAACATCCTGCGCCCCGACGGCGACGCCAAGCTTTTGGATATCGGCACAGGCAGCGGCGCGATTATCATATCGCTGCTGGACTATCTGCCCCAGGCTAAGGGCGTGGGCGTGGATATCAGCGTGGACGCGCTCATCGTAGCCAGGGAAAACGCCGGCCGCATCGGCGTCAGCGACCGTATCGGCTTTGTGCGCAGCGACGTTTTCAGCAAGCTGCCCTTAGAAAAGAAATTCGACATCATCGTGTCCAACCCGCCCTACATTCCTGCGGCGGACATCGCCAAGCTGGAGAAGGACGTGCAGCAGGAGCCCCGCAGCGCGCTGGACGGCGGCGCCGACGGTTTGGATTTTTACCGGCGCATTGCCAAGGAAGCCCCCGCCCATTTGGCGGACGAAGGGCTGCTGGCTTTCGAGGTCGGCATCAATCAGGCGCAGGAGGTGCAGAAGCTTTGCCTGGACGCAGGCTTTGCCCAAACCGCCGTCCGCCGCGATTACGCCGGTATAGAGCGCATGGTTTTTGCCGTCAAGGCCAAAGCGCAGCCCCAAGAAGGAGACGAAAAAAAATATGCAGACCTTTTACTGGAAATTACAAAAGAGCTCTGATAATCAAAAAACAAATACCCGCGCCGCCCAGCTGATTCAGCAGGGCGAGGTCGTGGCCTTTCCTACGGAAACGGTCTACGGCTTGGGCGCGGACGGCCTGAATCCAACGGCGGTGGCCAAAATTTTCGCAGCCAAGGGCCGTCCCAACGACAATCCCTTGATTCTGCATATCGCCCGTCAGGAGGATATTTTGCCGCTGACCACGGGGCTTAACGCCAACGCCCGCAAGCTGATGGAAAAATTCTGGCCCGGACCGCTGACTTTAATCGTAGGAAAAGCCGCTATCGTGCCCGACGCAGTCAGCGCCGGTCTGCCCACGGTAGCCGTGCGCTTTCCTTCCAATAAATTAGCGCAGGATTTTATTAAAGCCTGCGGCTGCCCCATCGCCGCACCCTCGGCCAATATCAGCGGCAGACCCAGTCCCACCAACGCCCAGGACGTGCTAGAGGATATGCGGGGCAAGGTTGCGGCCGTACTGGACGGCGGCAGCTGTGGCATCGGCCTGGAATCCACCGTGGTGGATACTACTTCGCCCATTCCCACGATTTGCCGCCCCGGCGGCGTGACCTACGAAATGCTGACGGAAGCACTGGGCGCAATAGAGATTGACCCGGCTTTGCAGGGCGATAAAAACTTTAAGCCCAAAGCCCCCGGTATGAAATACCGTCACTACGCGCCGCAGGAACCTGTCTATTTACTGGAGGGCGAAGCCGTCATCCTGCTTCCCCAGCTGACGTCCCAAGCGCTGGCCGCCGGGCTCAAGGTAGGCGTGCTGTGCGGCGCGGAGCTGGCGCAAAAAATTCCCTCTCACGAACGCCTGCTTTTATCCTGCTGGGGCGATAGTCTGGAACGGCTGGCAGGCGATTTATTCTATCTGCTGCGTGATTTCGACCGCACTCGCCCCGACGTAATTTTAGCCGCCGGTGTCAGCGAAGAAGGCCTGGGCCTGGCGATTATGAACCGCTTGCGTAAAGCGGCCGGCTACCAGATTGTGACGCTGGAAAACGGCGCGCTGCATTTAAAAAACGATAAACATTTGCCGGAATTTATGATACAATAAAGTAAATAATTGCTGCCTGCCGCGTACTGCGGCTGTGGCAGCGCCACGGAGGTATGCGTTATGAAAATTGCAATCGCCTGCGACCACGGCGGAGTGCATCTCAAGGAGCACATCAAAAAATATTTGCAGGACAAGGGTATCGAGGTCGTGGACCACGGCACCCACGGCGAAGAATCAGTAGATTATCCCGACTTCGCAGCCAAGCTGTGCCAGGATATTACCAGCGGCGCCAGCGGAGCCGAGCGCGGTATTTTAATCTGCGGCACTGGTATCGGCATATCCATCGCCGCCAATAAATGTCATGGCATCCGCGCCGCTTTATGCGCCGACGTTTTTTCCGCGAAAATGAGCCGCGAGCATAATAACGCCAACGTGCTGTGCATGGGCGAACGCACCACAGGCGTAGGCTTGGCCGAAATGATTACCGACACCTGGCTGACCACGGAGTTTGCCGGCGGCCGCCACCAGCGCCGCGTGGATAAAATCAGGGCTTTAGAAAAATAAAATAAGCAAAGCGCAGCGCATAATTAAAAGCGATATGCTATACCGCTTTCAACCCAGCGCTGCTTAGGAGATAAATGGTTATGGAAATTGACGCATTGACGCAGAATATCGTACAAGAGCTCACTGCCGCGGCAGAGGAGCTTATTACCGCCGCTCAAACGCGCTCCGGTCAAATTTTTGTACTTGGCTGCAGCACCAGCGAGGTGCTGGGGCAAAAAATCGGCACCGGCGGCAGCAGCCAAATTGCCGTAGCCATGTTTAAGGGCCTCAAGTCCGTGTGCGACGCCCACGGCTTATGCTTAGCCGTACAGTGCTGCGAGCATTTAAACCGTTCCCTGGTAGTCGACCGCCCTACGGCAGAACGCTATAATCTCAGCGAGGTTACAGTGCGTCCCATGCCTCACGCCGGCGGAGCGATGGGAACGGCAGCTTATGAAAATTTTGCCGATCCGGTGATGGTGGAAGCCGTCGCCGCCCATTTGGGTTTAGATATTGGTCAGACGCTTATCGGTATGCACCTCCAACGGGTGGCCGTACCGGTACGTTTGCAATATAAAAAAATTGGCGAAGCAATACTGACTGCCGCCAAAACAAGACCGCCTCTGGTAGGCGGCCCCAGAGCCTGCTACCCTGATAACCGCCGTTAAGCGGCGTCTTTAGGCTTTAGCGGCAATAACAAGGCTCATCTGTTTTATTTTTAGGAGGGACTTAAACATCATGAATCTCGAAAAGCTTGCCGTAGTCGACCCGGAGCTGGACCGTATCATCCATGAAGAGCTGAACCGCCAGCGCAATAAAATTGAACTCATCGCCTCGGAAAACTTCGTTACTCCCGCAGTAATGGAAGCCATGGGCACCATTCTGACCAACAAATACGCCGAGGGCTATCCCGGTCACCGCTATTATGGCGGCTGCGAATATGTTGATAAGGTAGAAAGCCTGGCCATTGAACGTGCGAAAAAGCTCTTTGGCGCAAAATTCGCCAACGTGCAGCCCCATTGCGGCGCCAGCACCAATATGACCATTTATTTCGCCTTCCTTAAACCCGGCGACACTATGATGGGTATGGACCTGTCCCAAGGCGGCCATTTATCCCACGGCTCCCCGGTAAATATTTCCGGCAGCTACTATAATGTAGTTCATTACGGCGTAGACCCAGAAAGCGAGCTTATCGATTACGACGGCATCGACAAATTGGCGAAGGAGCATCATCCTAAAATGATCGTTGCCGGCGCCAGCGCTTACCCGCGCATCATCGACTTCAAACGCATTGCCGATATCGCTCACGCCAACGGCGCGCTGCTGCTGGTGGATATGGCGCACATTGCCGGTCTGGTAGCCGCAGGCCTGCATCCGTCCCCGGTTCCCTACGCCGATTTCGTTACCACCACCACGCACAAAACGCTGCGCGGACCTCGCGGCGGAATTATTCTGACCAATAACGAGGAATATGCCAAAAAAATCAATAAGGCCGTTTTCCCCGGCTTGCAGGGCGGCCCGCTGATGCACATCATCGCCGCCAAGGCCGTAGCCTTTGGCGAAGCGCTGAAGCCTGAATTTAAGGAATATCAGGGAAACATTATTAAAAATGCCAAAGCTTTCGCCGAGAGCTTGAAGGCCGAAGGCTTCCGTCTGGTTTCCGGCGGCACCGACAACCACCTGATTCTAGTGGACGTGCGCAATAAAAACCTCACCGGCAAGGAGGCAGAACATTTGCTGGACGCCATCGGCATTACCTGCAATAAGAACACCATTCCCTTCGACCCGGCCAGCCCCTTTGTCACCAGCGGTATCCGTCTGGGTACGCCCGCAGCCACTACCCGCGGCTTTAAGGAGGACGATTTCAAAGAAGTGGCCGCTATCATGGGCCTGGTGCTCAACGACCCGCAGAACGCGGCAAAGCAGGAGGAAGCTGCACACCGCGTAGCCGCCCTGTGCGCTAAATATCCCATGTATCCCAATATCAAGTAACCGGTAATTTATTGTAAGAGAGGTATTATTTTATGCAGATCACAGTTGTAAACCACCCGCTTTTGCAGGCTAAAATGACCGTCCTGCGCGATATCAACACCGATTGCGCCACCTTTCGCCGCACCATCGGCGAGGTAGCAATGCTGCTGACCTTTGAGGCCGCTCATAATATTCCCATGGACGACTGCCGCGTAACCACGCCCCTGTGCGAAACCAGCGGCAAAAAAATCCACGGCACCGTCAACCTGATTCCCATTCTGCGTGCCGGACTGGGCTTTATGGAGGGCGTGCTCACCGTGCTGCCGGAGGCTAATGTGGGCCACATCGGCATGAGCCGCAACGAAACCACCTTGCTGCCTATGGAATATTACTGCAAGCTGCCCAGGGATTTAGACGCATACACCATCGTGGTCGATCCGATGCTGGCAACAGGCGGCAGCGCTGTGGCTGCTGTGGACCAGCTGAAAAAGCGCGGTCTGAAAAACATCTGCTTTATGTGCTTAGTCGCCGCGCCAGAAGGCGTGGAGCGCTTGAACGCCGCTCATCCCGATGTGAAAATCTACGCCGCCGCGCTGGACGATCATCTCAACGAGCATGGCTACATCGTTCCCGGTTTGGGCGACGCAGGCGACCGCATTTTCGGTACCGTATAAAATGGAACAACAAAAAAGACCCGATTGGGACGAGTATTTCATGGAAATAGCGCAGGTAGTCAGCAAAAGATCTACCTGTCTGCGCCGCAGCGTAGGCGCGGTTATTGTCAAAAACAAGCAGATAGTCGCCACCGGCTATAACGGCACGCCCAAAAGCCTGCCCCACTGCGCCGTCGTCGGCTGCCTGCGGGAAAAGCTCAACGTGCCCTCTGGGCAAATGCACGAGCTGTGCCGCGGCATTCATGCCGAACAGAACGCAGTCGTGCAGGCCGCTTATCACGGCGTATCAGTAAACGGTGGTACGCTGTACTGCACCCACCAGCCCTGCGTGGTTTGCACCAAGATACTCATCAACGCCGGCATCAAACGTATCGTCTACGCCAATCCTTATCCCGATAAGCTGGCGGAGGATATGATGAAGGCCTCCGGCATTGAAATCGAATGCTGGCATAAAGAGAATATCCAAAAATAAAGACGTTAACTTAATTGGCAAAAAAGCGCATCGTTCCCCTTTCTGACAGCGGCTTGAACACCTGCTATTTTCAGGGGGCGATGCGTTTTTGTCTGCTAAAAACTAAACTCTCTGCCTAAAGCAAAAACGCCGCCTTGCAGCGACATTTTTCCTCACAACTATTTATTTAAAGGCAGCTGCACATAGGTAACGCCCGCTGCGTAAGAATCCAGCTCATAAGGCTGGTACATCAGATATACGCGTCCGTCCTCGCTGACAATATAATTATCGCTGACCTTAAAATCTTCGCTATATTTTAAAAACGGCGCTTCGCTTGTTGTCTGCAAATCGTCGCAGAACACTTTAAAGGCGCCGTCGGCAATACCCTGCTTCAGCTGCGCTGCTTCCACCTCCTTGGCAAAGTGCGTATAGGGCAGCGCCTCGCCGGTAGCCTTATCGTAAACCAGGCCCTTGGTATAATACATACCATGAGCGCCGCCGGTATAATTCCAGCTGGTAAAGGTCAGGCTGACAAATTGCTCCGTTTCCTGGATCAGCTTATAATCCGTAGCCACCGATTGATATACAGGGTCTTTCAACAGGCCGCGGGTATCTTTAACCATCCGCTTAATTTCTTTATTGACCTTTTTCGCCACCTTAGCGTTCTCAAAGGTGAACACAGGATAGGTCAGCTTGTAGCGTCTGCTGGTTACAACTTTTTCCTGCACTGCCGCAAACGCCGTAGCCGTAACGGTCAGGCAAAGAGCCAGGGGAAGTAAAAATTTTTTCAACATAATTAGTCGCCTCCTCATCTGAATTTGAAATTTCTATAATCATAGTATAAAATAATAGAGTATAAGTAAAGCAACTTTTACGTGTCTTTAGAGAATTTTTTGTGAAGCGAGATGATCGACAAATGTTAGGTACTATCGTCAACGTCGGCTGCATCCTGACCGGCTCCATCGTAGGCAGCTTCGTCAGCCGCGGCATAAAAGAAAATTACAAAACAGCGCTTTTCGACGGTCTGGGGCTGGCCACCGTCGGGCTGGGCGCCAACGCATTCGTCAGCAACGTGCCCAAGGTAACGTATCCCGTGCTTTTTATTGCCAGCATTGCCATCGGCACCATCATCGGCACTTATTTGGATATTGACGGCCATTTCCACAAGCTACTGGAAAAGGCTAAAGGCGGCTCACGCCTGGCCGAAGGCCTGTCCACGGCTATTCTGCTGTTCTGTATCGGCACGCTTTCTATTTTAGGCCCCATTGAAAGCCGTCTTAACGGCAATAACACCTATCTTTTCACCAACGCGACGCTGGATTTCGTATCCTCCATTATTCTATCCTCGGCCTATGGCATTGGCATCGCCATTGCGGCGCTGGTGCTATTCTGCTGGCAGGGCAGCATCTATCTTTTCGCCGGTTTTATCGCTCCCTATATGACTCCGGCGCTGATGGGCGAAATTTCCGTTTTAGGCGGCATCTTTCTCATGAGCTCCGGCTTGGGAATTTTGCAGATTCGCGACTGCAAAACGCTAAACATGCTGCCCTCGCTTCTCGTTCCGCCGGTATTTTACGGGCTGATGCATTTGCTGTTCGGCATCTAGACCAGCGTTACACCAACAAACGCCCCTGGTCATAAGACCAAGGGCGCTTAGTTCCCCTCATATTATTCAAAAATGCACATTACTGTCAAAGCAAACAAAAATACTAAGCTAACACCTATTGCGCTGAACATAGTACTTCACCTCCACGCATAATGCATTTTTTTATCTGCGGCAACCATTTCAAGCTGTCCGTTTTTTATCTACCCATATTATACCACAGTTTTGTATTTTGTATACAATGTACGTGAAAATTTTTATAAAAATTTTCGGCTCCGGCATATTTAAAATAGTGGATGAGCCATAGCAAAAGGCTTGCCAGCCATACTATTTTAGTATATAATATAACAGTACAAAATAATTGCACTTGCTTTGTACTCAACTTCATACGCGGGTATAGTTCAGTGGTAGAACAATAGCTTCCCAAGCTATGTGTCGCGAGTTCGAGTCTCGTTACCCGCTCCATGTAAAACCGCCCGCAGTAAGCTTCTGCGGGCTTTTGTTTATTTTTCCTATAAAAACTGGACGCAACCCAATAACTCGCGCGCCGACAACAAAGCGTCTTTATCGTCCGCACCGCTTGTAGCGCAACCTAAATCAGGAAATTCAACAGCTATCTCCTGTCCATCTTCATATGTAAACACAGCAGGATAAAAATATCGCTCTACTTTTTCATGCCTTATCCTCCTAGCCACAAGCTAGATATAGTGTTAAACGATTTGCGCAGCGAAGCCGAACAGAAAAAGTTCTGCTACCATTTGGTTGAAGAAGTACCAGGCCTTGTCGCCATCTCTTTGCAAAACACGCTAGTCCCACCCTCAAGCACAGATGTTATTGAATTGTCCTCCATAAAAAATATGCCCTGCATCCTCATCGCCGATAAAAATTCACAGGAGCAGGAAAAATTATTTTACCGCTGTATTTTGAATTTCAACGGGAATTTTTTAATAGCTAAAGATCTGCCTTCAGCCCTGGCTATGCTCATCAATAACGAAGGCTTTATGCCCATCAGCAGCAATAGCAGCGTTTCCAATTTTATCGGCGAGTTCTCCCGTTTAGCGCAGCTTTACGACAATGGCGAACCTATACATTTTAAGTATTGCGCCTTTTGGAACAAAAACGCCGATACAAAATTATTGGAGCCGATAATGCAAAAGCTGGCTCAGGCCTACCTCGACGTGCTGGCCACTACCCCGACGAACTGGACACCTTGGGTGTGCGCGTTGCTAACCAGGAAAAGAATGTCTTTAGCCGTCTATAATAGCCTTCCTGCGTTATGCCTTTCATCGTCTTGCTGGCTTCTACAAAGTACCCTCTTATGTCTCCTGCTGTTACCCGCTCCATACTGTTTAACCGTCCTATAGATTGTAGATACTTTTCTAGAGACTTTAGAAAATACTCGTAGGATGTGAGCGTGTTCTCGGTTAAGTTTTTTTGCATAATTCCGCTGCATAAACTTTTTCTTGAGATAAATAAACTGCATTGTCTAAATCTCCTTAACAGAAAAATTATTTCACAATCTTTTTACAATTACCTCCCCTCGTTTTTGAGAATAATAACACAAAATAACATGAAAGTAGCGTAATTGACCTGCTTCTTTCAGCTATTGCAAAGACACAAAAACTGTAAGTAGCACTTTACAGCACACAAAAAAGACGTTGCACAATAATGTACAACGCCTTACAAAGCCTTATTTTATGGTATTTTTGGTGCGGTCGATGGGATTTGAACCCATACGAGGTCTCCCTCACTACCCCCTCAAAGTAGCGTGTCTGCCGTTCCACCACGACCGCGTCTTTGGAGTAAAAACCTGTGAATAAAAAAATGGTGCGGTAGAGAGGATTTGAACCTCCACGGGGTCGCCCCCACTAGCTCCTGAGGCTAGCGCGTCTGCCGTTCCGCCACTACCGCATTCTTTATTCTTTTGCTGCCGCCATAAGCAACATAGATATAATAGCACAAAGAAAGCTGCTTGTCAACAGCTTTTTAGCGCACTTTATCCTTGTACAGCAAATAATATTTATCCCGGTCCTGCAGCACCCGGCTCACGTATTCCCGCGTATCGGGAAAGGGTATGGCCTTGATATCATTGAAGTCATAATCCCAGCCGTTCTTTTCCATCCACTCGTGTGTCTGCCCACGTCCGGCGTTATAGGCAATCATCACCAGGGCCATATTATTCTTGAACTCATGCTCCAGCTCGCCTAAATACCAGCAGCCCATGCGGATATTCGTCTTGGTCTGGTACAGGTCGCTGTCCTTATACTCCTCCAACCCCATTTGCTCTGCTATCCAGCGTCCTGTTTCCGGCATAATCTGCATTAAGCCCACGGCCCCCACGCCGGAAACAGCCTTATGCTCAAAATTGCTTTCATTTTTGATAATGGCCGCTACCAAAAAAGGGTCTACCTTATTTCTGCGGCTGTAGGTCACTATATCCTGCTGATAATCCCACATGTAAACAAAACGCATCTGTACCGCGTCGCTGTTCCACACGCGCCAGCAGCCCCAAAGCACTGCCAGCACAACTGCTCCCAGCACCAGCCAGGGACGCCAGTCCAGCCTGCGCCGACGGCGTCTGATTCTGCGTCTAACGCCCACTGCCGTCACCTAAAAGCTTGGCCAGCTCTTTATGTACTGCGGCAATAGTTTGCTCCAGGCTGCCGCTGTTGTCCAACACTACGTCGGCATATTGCTTTTTTTCAGCCAGCGGCATCTGCGCTTCGATGCGAGCGGTCACTTCTTCTTCCGTCATACCGCTGCGCAGCATGGCACGCTCTATCTGCTGGCGGCGGCTCACAGCCACCAGCCACACGCAGTCCACCTGCCTGTGCCAGCCGGTTTCGATAAGCAGCGGCACGTCCAAGACTGCCGCCTGCTGCTTGGCTTCGCGGCAGTCCTGCAAAAAGCTTTCGGCTCTTTGCCAAACTATTTTATGAATAATACTTTCCAGTGTCTTTAAAGCCTGCTTATCGTGAAAAACCAGCTCCGACACCTTCGCTCTGTCCAGCTCGCCGACATCTGTCAGATAATCGCTGCCAAAGGCTGCGGCCACCAGCGCTAGTCCTTCACTGCCCTTATTTACGGCGCTGCGCGCCTCCGCGTCGGCGTCGAACACCGGCACGCCCATTTTCCGCAGCTCTGCCGACACCGTACTTTTGCCGGAGGCTATGCCTCCCGTTAATCCGATAATAACCATATTATGCTCCTATTTTTGGCACTGGGCGCAATACACCGTGCCGCGTCCGCCCACCTTAGCCGTGCTCAATGCCTGACCACAGCTTTTGCAGGGCTGGCCGCCGCGGCCATAAACCAGCAAATGATTTTGATTATTGCCCTTATTGCCTTCGCCATCCTTATAATCGCGGAAGGTAGTGCCGCGATTTTTAATTCCCTGCGCAATAACGGCATTAACCGCCGCGCACAAAGCGTCTATTTCCTGCCGCGTCAGCGTATTGGCCGGGCGCATGGGCAGAATGCCGGACAGCGCCAGGCATTCGTCGGCGTAAATATTACCCAGACCCGCGATAACGCGCTGGTCTAAAATAAAGCTTTTAATGGCTTTGCGACTCTTCTGCGCCAAGGGAGCCAGATAATCCGCCGTAAATCCTGAGCTCAAGGGTTCCGGCCCCAGCGTTTCATAGCCTTCGATATAAACGTCTCCGTTAGTGACTAAATACAACGTGCCAAAGGTACGGATATCCGTGAACCACATGGTTACGCCGCCTGTCAGCGTAAATTTTATTTTGGCATAGGCAGGCTCCGGCGCGTCGCTGCTTTGCGCCAGCAGCGCTCCCGTCATACGCAGATGCACGATGAGCCGCTGCTCCTTATCCGTAGTCAGCACCAGATATTTACCTTTGCGTCCCACATGGCTGATGGTTTTGCCCACCAGTCCTTCCACAAATTCTTGCGGACTGGGATGCTTAATCAATCTGTCCAAATACACCTCAACGGTGGTAATGGTTTTTCCTTCTATGTGCGGAGCCAGCGTTTTCCTGACCTGCTCCACTTCAGGCATTTCCGGCATAATCAGTCTCCTTTGCTTACTTCGTTTCCGCCCAGTTGACACCGAAGTTGACCTCGGCCAGCAGGGGTATCTCTAAAGAGGCGGCTCCCTCCATAGCTGTGCGCACCAGCTCCGCCACCTGCTCCTTTTCCTCATTAACTACTTCCAGCACCAGCTCGTCGTGTACCTGCAAAAGTATACGGCTGCGGCAGCCTGCCTGCTCCAAGGCCCGTGCCACGGCAATCATCGCTTGCTTCATGATATCGGCCGCCGTTCCCTGAACAGGAGTATTGATGGCCGTGCGCTCGGCAAAGCTGCGCAGGTTGAAGTTGCTGTGGTTAATATCCGGCAGATAGCGGCGACGCCCCATGAGTGTGCTGACATAGCCCTGCTCCTTAGCCTTCGCCACAATACTTTCCATATATTGCTTAACCCCTGTATAGCGGGCAAAATAGCTTTCAATATAGCCTGCAGCCTCCTTGCGGGACACCTGCAGCTGATTGGCTAGGCCAAAATCGCTGATGCCGTAAACGATGCCGAAGTTAACGGCCTTAGCGCGGCCGCGCATTTCGCTGGTCACCTGCTCCAAGGGCACGCCAAAAACCTCCGCCGCCGTGCGGGCATGCACGTCCTGCCCATGGCGGAAGGATTCCAGCAGCAGCCTGTCCTGAGCGATGCAGGCCAAAATGCGCAGCTCCACCTGGGAATAGTCGCAGCTCATCAAACAATCGAAGCCTGCTCCCGGCACAAAAATGCGGCGAATCTGCTTGCCTTCCTCCGTGCGCGTGGGTATATTCTGCAAATTGGGGTCGGTGCTGGACAAGCGCCCCGTCACCGTTACCGTCTGCTGAAAATGCGTATGGATACGTCCCGTCTTGCTGTTGACCAAGGGCTTCAAGCCTTCCAGATAGGTGGATTGCAGCTTGGCCAGCTTGCGGTGCTCCAGAATAGTGCTAATCAGCGGATGCTTGCCTGCCAAAGCCTCCAGCACCTTAACGTCGGTGGAATAGCCTGTTTTAGTCTTTTTGATAACCGGCAGCTGCAAATGCTCGAACAGCACCACGCCCAGCTGCTTAGGCGATTTCAGGTTAAAGCTTTCGCCAGCCTGCTCCTCGGCCAAGCGCTCCAAGCGGCTGATTCTAAAGCTCATATCCTCGTTAAGCTGGCTCAACAGCTCCATGTCCGGCATAATGCCATAATATTCCATCTGCGCCAGCACCGCCGCCAGGGGCAGCTCCAGCTCCTCGTACAGCTTGACCTGCTCCCGCTGTTCCAGCTCCTGCCGCAGCAGCGCTAAAAGCTGAGCCAGATTTTCGCTGTCGTTGGGCAAAATATTATTCAAGTAACGCTTGCACAAATCATCCAAAGCATAGGAGCTATGGCCGGGTTCGGCCACATAGGCCGCCAGGGCAGCGTCGTCCACAATGCCCTGCGCCTTCACGCCGCGACACAGGCAGCATTTATACAGCTCCTTGCTGTCCACAGTCTGCTTGCGGCAGCTGCCGTCGGCCAGCCATTGGTCAAACTGCGGCCAGCAGCCGCTGGCTGCGTTCAGCACATACACCGTATTCTCTAAGAGTATTTCCGCTCTTGTAAAATACAGCTCCGGCAGCGTGCCAGCCGTCTGCGCTACTACCGGCGCCGCAGCCTTCGCCTGACGCAAAGCGGCAAATAAATTTTCCGCCTGCTCCGCAGTCTTAACCAGCACCACGGGCGCAGATTCCTGCTCCACCGTTTCGCCAAACAAATCGAAGCTGTGCTGCTCGCCGCCCAAAACGGCGGCAAAGCGCTCGTACATATTGCGGAATTCCAAATCCTGCAAAAGCGTGCGGGCTTCCTCCTTAACGGGAGCCAGCTCATAATTAGCCACGCTGCTGTCCACAGGCGCATCGGTACAGATGGTCGCCAGCTGCTGGGACAGCAGAGCCGATTCCTTATTGGCTTCCAGCTTAGCCTTCAAGGCCTTGGCCGTTACTTTATCGGTATTCGCCAGCACATTAGCCACCGTGCCGTATTCCTTAATCAGCTTCAAGGCCGTTTTAGGCCCCACACCGGGCACGCCGGGAATATTATCCGACGTATCGCCCATCAAGCCTTTCAGCTCGATGAGCTGCTTAGGCTCCAAGCCTTCGTAAGCTGCGGCAAATTCCGCCTCGTCAAATATCTGGATATCGCTGATGCCGCGCTTGGTATAATAAACCTTGGTGCGCTTATCCACCAGCTGCAGCTCGTCCCGATCGCCGGTAACGATAATAACCTCCACGTCCTGGGGCGCATGCACGGCAAAGGTGCCGATAATATCGTCGGCCTCGTAATTATCCAGCTCCAGCGTGTGGATGCCCAGGCTGTCCAAAACCCTCATAGCCAAAGGAAACTGCTCGGACAGCTCGCTGGGCGTAGGCTTGCGCTGGCCCTTATAAGCTGCGTACATTTCCGTGCGGAAGGTTTTGCGTGATTTATCGAAGGCTACCGCCATATAACGCGGCTGCACCTCGTCCAAAAGCTTGAGCAGCATATTGCACAGGCCGTAAACAGCGCCCGTGTGTACGCCCTGACGGCTCATCAAGGGAGGCAGCGCAAAAAACGCCCGGTGAATCAGGCTGCTGCCGTCAATTATCAAAAACTTATCTGCCATAACTTCTCTCCTATAAAAAGTTAGCAGCGCCGCCTAGCGCTGCCAACTGGCTTCCCATTATCTGCTTATTTTAAAGCGCTTATTTCTGCTCGGCCGCCGCTTCCTTCTGCTGCGGTAACAGAATTTCAAACTCATTCAGCAGCGGTTTGTCCCCGTTTACTACAAAAACATAAACGAAGCGGGCTACAGGGATTTTTTCCGAAACTACCTGATAAGTCAGCACATCGGCATCGTCCAGCTTTTCGATAACGCGCAGACGGTTGGTAGTCAGCTTACCAAAATTCTTCTGCACCTGCTCCAGCATATTATTATAGGCTGCTTCGTCCCAATTAGACTGCATATTAGCGGACATCACCGCGCTGGCAGCCTTGAAATTACCGCCGTTGATGAATTTATCCACGGCAGCCTCCTCCGCATCCAAAGACTTGCCGCTTGCCGCGCTGCAAACAGCGCTTACGGCCAGCATCATAACCGTTACGGCCAGTATAAATATTTTTTTCATGGAATATTCCTCCTCAAGCCTTCTTAAAAACATCCTGTCGCTCAGGCTTTCGACTATTCTTTTATTATAATCTTTTACGCGACGGCAGGCAAGCAATAGCGCCCATTCTTTACATATTTTTCAGGCTTATCCTCCCTCTTGACTTTAAGCGCACCCAAGGTGCTATAATGAGCGCAGATAAAGCTACGGGCTCAGTCCCGTATAATCCCAAGGAGGAAACACATCATGCACATGGCAGACGCTTTAGTAAACCCTGCCGTAGCAGGCGCAATGTATGCTTTCAGCGCAGCGAAACCTTCTCCCTGGGCGCTTCCGATAAGCCCGACGGATTGGAATGGTCGTTGCTGCAAATTGCCGGTACTGATGAACTGAACGCCAGCACAGCCTTCCACGGACAAGCAGCCGCCGTACAGGAAACCATAGCGCCGCTTCCCGATTACAGCTTTAAAAATTCAGACTCCGCCCGGGGTACCGTCGTTTCTGGATTATTGGGCAGCGCCGCCGTAATTCTTCTGGGAACGGGGCCTGCCTTATAGGAAAATTCTTTAAGCGGCAAATAGTTTACGACGGCCCAACCGCCGCCATCCTTGCCAATCAGGAGCTGCTGCAGAACTACGGGCTGGAGCTGCCTCTGTCCCTGCAGCGGCAAAAATAAAGATGTACAAAGGCCGTACCATCAATAAAAAGGTACGGCCTTATTTTTGTTTCAGCTTATTTTATTATACTGCTCTGTTGCCAAACGGTTTCCTTATTTCAGACCGTTGACAATGCGCTCCATAGCCTCGACGGTATTTTCGCGGCTGCCGAAAGCGGTCAGGCGGAAATAGCCCTCGCCCATGCGGCCAAAGCCTGCGCCCGGGGTGCCTACTACCTGCAGCTTTTCCAGCAGGAAGTCAAAGAATTCCCAGGAGCTCATGCCGTTGGGGCATTGCAGCCAAATATACGGGGAATGTACGCCGCCGTAATATTTAATGCCTACTTTGTCAAAGCCGGCCATCATAATACGCGCGTTTTCCTGATAATAAGTGATGTTTTCGCGGCATTGCTTAACGCCCTCTTCGCTGAACACAGCCTCGGCGCCGCGCTGAATGATATAGGGCACGCCGTTGAACTTCGTAGTCTGACGGCGCAGCCACATTTTATTCAGCTCCATATCCTTGCCGTCTTTAGTCTTGCGCACCAAAGCGTGGGGCACTACGGTATAGCCGCAGCGAGTGCCGGTAAAGCCTGCGGTCTTGGACAGGGAGCACAGCTCGATGGCGCACTTCTTCGCGTCCTCGATGACAAAAATACTGCGGGGAATAGCCGGGTTGCTGACAAAGGCCTCGTAAG
The DNA here is from genome assembly GCF_905212365.1 of uncultured Phascolarctobacterium sp. GTDB lineage: Bacteria > Bacillota > Negativicutes > Acidaminococcales > Acidaminococcaceae > Phascolarctobacterium_A. Next base: position 17,949 of record NZ_CAJMEH010000005.1, on the reverse strand, counting down.
CGGCGTCGTACAGAATAACGGCGTCGTTTTTCAGGGCATAAGCCACCCATTTTTCCAGCTGCTCCTTAGTATAGGCAGCGCCGGTGGGATTGTTGGGCGAGCACAGATAAATAACGTCGGCCTGCACGCTGTCGTCCGGCATGGGCAGGAAGTCGTTTTCCGGTTTGCCTTCCATATAAATAATTTTGCGGCCGCACATCACGTTAGTATCCAGATAAACGGGATACACCGGGTCAGGAATCAGAATCGTGTTCGCATTGCTGAAAATATCGGTAATATTACCGCAATCACTCTTAGCGCCGTCGCTGATAAAAATTTCGTCGCTGGCCAGGCTTACGCCGAAGGAAGCGTAATATTTTACCAGCGCTTCATGCAGAAAGCCGTAGCCCTGCTCCGGGCCGTAACCGCGGAAGGTAGCCTGCACGCCCATTTCCGCTACGGCCTTGGCCATAGCGTCCACTACGCACTGCGCCAGCGGCAGCGTAACGTCGCCGATGCCCAGGCGAATAATTTTCTTATCAGGATGAGCCTCGGCATAAGCGTTCACCTTATGCGCAATATCGGCAAAAAGATAGCTCTCTTTCAGATTGCAGTAATTTTCATTAACAAATGCCATTTTACTTATAAACCCCCATTGAATATAAAATATAAATTATAAAAAACGAATGGCAAGCGCCCGCCGCCCGCAGGCGGAAGGCGCTTGAAGCCTTCGCTTTATTTAACAAGCTCGTCAGGAATTTCTACCGTACCGGTAAAGGCCTCCACGGCCTCGCCCTCCAGGAAAACATGGTCGTTCAGCGCGTGCGTAACCTGCAAGGTGCCGCCCTTAGCGATAACCGTCAGCGGTTCGCCCTTTTTACCGGCGCGTCCCAGCATAATGCTGGCTACGGCCACAGCGCTGGCTCCCGTGCCGCAGGCCCAGGTTTCGCCGCTGCCCCGCTCCCATACGCGGAACTTAACGGTATTTTTATCGATGACCTGCACAAATTCAGTATTTACGCCTTCGGGGAACAGCTTGTGATGCTCGAACAAAGGCCCTATTTCCTCCAGCTTAAGCGAGTCCACATCGTCCACAAAGGTTACGAAATGAGGATTACCCATGGAAATGGCAGTGCCGTTGAAAACCACCTTTTCCTTGGTCACATCGTCATGGTTATCGTCCAGCACCAAGCCCTGGTCCACAAAAATATAATGATCGCAATTCATGGGAATTTCTGTAGCCTTAAAAATCGGCTTACCCATATCCACCTTCGCTGACACAACCTTTCCCTCCTCTATCTTCATTTCAATAGTTTTTATGCCGGACAGCGTTTCAATCGTCACCGGATTCTTATCCGTCAGACCTTTGTCATAAACAAATTTCGCTACGCAGCGAATGCCGTTACCGCACATCTTTCCCTCGGAATGGTCCGCATTGAACATACGCATTTTAAAATCGGCGACGTCGGATTTGCAGATGCAGATAAGACCGTCGCTGCCGATACTGAAACGTCTGGGGCTGACGTATTCAGAAATAATTTCCGGATGCGGCAGCTCCTGCTTAGTGCAGTCCACATAAACGTAATCGTTGCCAGCTCCGTGCATTTTCGTAAATTCTATTTTCATGGCTCAGCCTCCTTTGTCTTCTCATCTACATTATAACAAAAATCAAGCTGCTTTACACCATTATTTAGGAAAATTATCATGATATTGCAGCAAAGAAGTAAAGGAAAGGCGCCGCCCGCAAAAAGCGAACGACGCCAGGGAAAGACAGTATGAAAATCAGTACAGAGGCTCTTTAGCCTTAGCTCTTTCGCTCTTGTCAACCAGGAAAGCAACTGCTGCGTCGCCGGTAATATTAACGGAGGTACGCGGCATATCCAGAATACGGTCGATGCCAGCAATCAGAGCGGAGCCCTCCAAAGGCAGACCCAAAGCGGTCAGAATCATGGTCAGCATGATGAAGCCTGCGCCGGGAACGCCTGCGGTACCGATAGACGCCAAGGTACCGGTAACGATGATGGTGAAGTACTGCGCGCCGGTCAGGTCGATGCCGTACAGCTGGGCGATGAACAGAGCGCATACGCCCTGGTAGGCGGCGGTGCCGTCCATGTTAATGGTAGCGCCCAAGGGCAGAACGAAGCTGGAAACTTCTTTGGATACGCCCAATTTCTGCGCGCAGCTCATAGTCAGGGGCAGCGTGCCGCCGGAGGAGCAGGAGCTGAATGCCATCAAAGAAGCGGGAGCGATGCCCTTAGCAAATTTCACAACATCGGTGTTGCCAATAAATTTCAGCATTGCGCCATAGACAAAGATTGCATGCAGCAAGCAGCTCAAGTATACGGCGATGACAACCTTCAGCAAAGGCAGCAGTACAGCGGGACCGTTGGCTGCCACAACGGGAGTAATCAAACCAAATACGCCGATAGGAGCTACAGCCATAATGATGCCGACGATTTTATAGGAAACTTCCGCTAAACCGTTAATAGTATGCTTTAAATAATCGGCCTTTTCGCCCACGGCGGTAATGCCCACGCCAATGAACAGGGAGAAAACGATGATTTGCAGCATATTAGCCTTCAGCATTGCTTCCATCGGATTGGTCGGGAAAATGTCCACGATAACCTTCATAATCGGAGGAGCGGCTTTAGCGGCAACCTTAGTAGTTTCAACCGGCAGCGTCAGGCCTACGCCAGGCTGCATAACGGTGCCGATTGCCAGACCGATAACGATAGCGAAGGCGGTGGTGGACAGGTAATAAGCGAGAGTTTTGATACCGATGCGGCCAACCTTTTTAATATCGCCTAAGCTGCACACACCGATAACCAGGCTGGAAAATACCAGCGGAACAATGACCATTTTGATCATGTTCATGAAGATAGTGCCTAAAGGCCCAATCCAGGCTTTGGCGAAGCCTGCGCCCTCAGCGCCCAGCTCTAAACCGGCGATAATACCGAGAGCCAGACCAATCAAAATTTTTGTAGATAAATTCACTTTGACAACCCCCTAATAAAAATGTAATCTTTTTCCTGTTTTAAATTATAACAGAGTAAAACGTAAAAGTCTGATTGTATACAGTATTATTGCCGTGTATACATTATATTTGCTAAAGGGTTACAATAATAACAAAAATCCCTGCGAAGCGCTGCGCTCCACAGGGAATCTGCTTACTTGCCAAATATTTCAAATAAAATAACTGCCGCTGCGCCGGGAACCCCAAAGAAGCCGGCAATCAGCGCTTTAATAACGGTAATCTTTAGTCCGAACCCCACAAAGGAGCCCAAAAGGTTAACCACCCACAGCAAAAGCGCGCCGCAGATACCGTTCCACACCAGCTTAAAGGGCATGGAAAGCAGCTTGACCACGAGCAGCAGCAGCACTACGCCTACCAGCAGCGGCCCTAAAGCGCCCAACGGCCCCAGTCCTGCGCTGGCGGCAATCCCCTCCAACATTTCCATTTATCAGTACACCTCTTTACATAGCCCTTCTATTTTCCAAAGCCTTGGACAGCGTAACTTCATCCACATATTCCAAATCGCCGCCCATGGGCAGGCCGTGAGCAATGCGGCTGACAGTTATGCCAAGGGGCTTCAGAAGCTGGGCCAGATAGGTAGCCGTAGCCTCGCCCTCCACATCGGAATTGGTAGCAATAATAATTTCGCTGACCGTTTCGCTTTGCAGGCGCTGGAACAGCTCCCTGATGCGCAGCTTGTCTGGGCCAACGCCGTCCAAGGGCGACAGCACCCCATGCAGCACATGGTACAGCCCGTTATAGCCGCGGCTGCGCTCCATGGCGGCAATATCCTGGGGCTGCTCCACTACGCAGATAATATGCCTGTCGCGGTCGGGCGCGCCGCAGATTTCGCACAGCTCGCCGTCCGTCAGGTTATAGCACTGGCTGCAGTAATGAATATGCTGCTTGGCTCCGTTCAAAGCCTCCGCCAGCTGCCGCACTTCCTCCGCAGGCATATCGATAATATGATAGGCCAGGCGCATGGCCGTTTTCGAGCCTACGCCCGGCAGCCGCCGCAGCTGCTCGTACAGATTAGCCAGCGGCCTGATCATTCTTGCCATTTTAGAACATGCCGGGCAGCTTCATACCGCCTGTAACCTTAGCCATTTCCTTTTCCGTCATTTCGTCAATTTGCTTCATAGCGTCGTTAACGGCGGTCAGCAGCATATCCTCCAGCATCTCCACATCCTCCGGATCCACAGCGGAAGGAGCGATTTTAATAGACTTCAGCTCCTTCTTGCCATTGACTACGACGGTTACGGCGCCGCCACCCACAGAAGCCTCTACAGTACGGCTTTTCAAATCCTCCTGCATTTTTGCCATATCGGCCTGCATCTTCTGCACCTTTTTCATCATTGCCTGCATATTACCCATGCCACCAAGAAACATAATAAAATTCCTCCTTAATATACGTTAATTGCTTAATATTTATATTGAGCCTTGTGCATCACAAAGCATCATATCCCATTACAGCTCGGTTATCGTGCCGCCGAAAGCGTCCATAGCCTTGCGCAGATTATCCGGCAGCTGCCGCGGAGCGGCCGGCTGCGCCTGTTCTTTTTTGGGAGGCGCAGGCTGCGCCTTCGTTCCCGCAGCAGGCCCGCCTGAACCACGCAGGCTGGCTTCCGCCGCGCACTGCAGCCGCAGCGGCCTGCGCGCCAGCCGCAGCAATATTTCCTCAAAATAGCTGCGGAAATCGTCCTTATTCATACGCTCGCTTTTAAAGGGCGCTTTAAAGGCCACCACCAGCACGTCGTTGCTAAAGCTGTAGACCCGCCCGTCCTTGGCGCAGGAATACATGGACATTTTCTTTTCCGAACGCACCAGCTCCAGGGTCTGCTTCCAAAAATCGTCGCCAGCCGCCCAATCGCCGCCGTATTCCTCGCCTGCTGCCATTGGCTGCGCGGCAGGCTGCACCGTAGCTTGCGGCGCAGGCTTCTGCGACGCTGCGCTCGCTTTAGGAGTAGGAATCGTTTTAGCTGCTGCCGGACGGTTATTCACCGGCGGCGCAGACGACAGCTGCTCTAATTCCTCCGCCGTAGGCCCATCGTCCTGCCCCGCTTCCGGCGGAAGCTCCGGCCCGGTATACAGCTTAGCGCCGACAGGCGGCACAAAAGCAGGCTGAGCTTTAGGCTGTGACTGCTTCTCCGTACTTTCTGCTTCAACTGCGACTGAAAAAGGCGCAGGCTGCACAGCCGCGCTTCCGGCAAGCCGCCGTTCCAGCTGCTCCACTCTGGCCGTCAGCGCCGCCAGCGTGCTGCCCTCGATGCGGCACAAATCCAGCAGACACAGCTCCGCCGTAATCTTCGGCCGCAGCGTCCCCTTGAGCTCCAGCACGGCGGCATGCAGGCGTTCCTCCGCCGCCAGCAGGCGGTCGCGGGCAAAAAGCGGCGACAGAGCCTGAAAGGCTTCCTGCGTATCCGTTAAATAAACCTCGTCATAACCAGGCACCGCCTGATACAGCAGCAAAGCGCGCAAGTATTCCGCCAGCTCCGTCAGCACCTGCCCCACGTCCTTGCCCTGCTCCAAAAGCTGGTTCAGCTTGCCTAAAGCGGCCGCCAAATCCTGCCGTCCTATAGCGCCCACCAGCTCCCGCAGCGCTTCGCGCCCCACGATGCCCAGCACCTCGCGCACTACGTCCACCGTCACCGTCTTAGCCATTACGCCGCACTGGTCCAACAGGCTCAGCGCGTCGCGCATACCGCCCTCGGACTGAATGGCAATCAGCCGCAAAGCCTCGGCATCTGCCGCAATGCCGCTGCCTTCGGCTACCAAAGCCAAATGCTCGGCAATTTCGTCCACCGTCACTCTGCGGAAATCAAAACGCTGGCAGCGGGAATGAATGGTAGCCGGAATCCGATGCGGGTCCGTCGTCGCCAGAATAAAAATAACGTGGGCCGGAGGCTCCTCCAAGGTTTTCAGCAAAGCGTTGAAGGCCTCGGTGGTCAGCATATGCACCTCGTCGATAATATATACCTTGTAGCGGCAGTCCACCGGCGTAAAGGCCAGCTGGTCGCGCAGGGCCTTAATCTCGTCGATGCCGCGGTTGGAGGCCGCGTCGATTTCAAACACATCCATGGACGTCCCGGCGGCAATGCGCACACAATTATCGCAGCAGCCGCAGGGAGCGGGAGTCGGCCCCTGCTCGCAGTTCAGCGCCTTCGCTAAGATACGCGCCGTGCTGGTCTTGCCCGTACCTCGCGGCCCGGCGAACAAATAGGCGTGAGCTATCCGTCCGCTGGTCAAAGCGTTGGTCAGCGCCGTTTTAACAGGCTGCTGCCCTACCAGCGCGTCAAAATTCTGCGGCCGCCATTTGCGGTACAGCGCAACATAAGCCATACGTCCCTCTCCCTTCGCTTGCGACGCCCTTGCTGGCGCACGTTACATACATCAATATTATAGTATATTCACCGCCGCACCGCAAGCAGGCATTCGCATTTGCAGGCCATCTAATACGCATAAAGCAAACTGGCGTAAGCCCGAAAGCCTACGCCAGTTTTTATATTTCCGCAATTTGCCATAAAGCAAAATAAATTCTCTGTTTACTTTCTTTGCTTCAACAGCTTAACGACCTGCAGCACCTCATCCAAACTGATATCCTGATCCTTCGTATCAGGCTGTTGATCCAAATCAACAAAAAAGCTGCTCATATTACACTCCAATAAGTTATGAAGCTTCAAGAGATTCGGAAGGGTAACGGGCACACGACCGCATTCAATATTGCATAAATGCGTTTGTGAAATTTCCATTGCCTTTGCCAACTTAGTTTGAGTTAAATTCTTAGCCGTCCGCAGCAACCTTATTCTGCGACCAATAAGCTTGATTTCTTCCTGCATTGTTCTGCACCGCCTTTCGGTTAATTTGCAATAAACATTCTTAAACTCATCAGGCACTTATTTAAAGTGTACCACGAATCGCAAAATTATCAAGTCTTTTTCTTCTAAAATTTATTTATTTTCTTCTATATATTATCGATATCGATAATATATCACAACAAAAGCAGGTAAACCACTGCTTTTTAGCACTATCGTATTGTTAAAATATACAAATGTTTATTGAAATACTTATCGGCATACAGCCTTAGCCTAACAGTAAACGATCGCTGGCCATCTCCGAACCGCTGGCTTTTTCAAACATAGCCAACAGATCCGGTATCTGCAAATGCCGTTTTTCCTCACCCTGTACATCGATAATAATGCGTCCGTTATGCAGCATTATCAAACGGTTGCCATAACGCAGCGCGTCGCGCATATTATGGGTAATCATCAGCGTGGTCAATTGGTCGCGGGTAACAATCTTTTCCGTTAAAGCCAGCACCTTAGCGGCAGTTTTCGGGTCCAAAGCAGCCGTATGCTCGTCCAAAAGCAACAGCTTGGGCTTCTTCAAGGTAGCCATCAAAAGAGTCAGCGCCTGGCGCTGGCCGCCGGAAAGCAGGCCCACCTTAGCCGTCATGCGCTCCTCCAGGCCCAAATCCAGCTCCTTCAGCAGCTCGTAAAAGCGGTCGTGCTGGTCGCTGGACAGGCTCCAGCCCAAGCCCGGCGTTTCGCCGCGGCGAGCGGCTAAAGCCAAATTTTCTTCAATCATCATACCGGCAGCCGTGCCCAGCATAGGGTCCTGAAAAACGCGGCCGATATACTTAGCCCGTTTATGCTCAGGCTTTTTCGTAATATCCTCGCCGTCGATAACGATTCTGCCGGAATCCACCGGGAATACGCCGGCAATAGCGTTCAGCGTCGTGGATTTGCCCGCGCCGTTGCCGCCGATAACCGTAGCAAAATCGCCCGGCTGCAAATTCAGGGTCAGTCCCTGCAAAGCGCGCTTCTCATTAATCGTCCCAGGGAAAAAGGTTTTATAAATATTATCTACCTGCAGCATTTACCGCACCGCCTTTCTGCCGCTCAGCTTAGCCTTAATCAGCGGCATGGACAAAGCCAGAGCCACCAATACGGAAGTAAACAGCTTGAGGTCGTTGGGCGGCATGCCCATAGCCAGAACCGCAGCGATAACTATGCGGTAAACTATGGAGCCCAAAACTACGGAAATCAAACAATTTTTAAAGCTGCGCGTGCCAAACAGCACCTCGCCGATAATAACGGAGGCCAGGCCGATAACGATAGTGCCCGTGCCCATGCCCACGTCGGAAAAGCCGTTGGACTGGGCCACCAGCGCGCCGGACAGAGCCACCAAGCCGTTGCTCAGCAGCAGGCCCAAAATAATGGTCACATCCGTATCCACGCCCTGCGCCCTGATCATCTGCTGATTGAAGCCGGTCGCACGAATAGCCGCGCCAATCTGCGTGCCAAAGAACCAGTACAGGAACAGCCCCACTAAAGCAGTAGCGGCCAGGCCCACCAACAGCGTGGTTTGCGCCATATTCACGCCCAAAGTCTCGCGGGCAATTTTAAAGCAGGTATCCACGCCCAGCAGCGACAAATTCGCCTTGCCCATAATGCGCAGATTCACGGAATATAAGGCAATCATCGTCAGAATACCGGCCAGCAGCGCCGGAATCTTCATTTTCGTATGCAGCAGGCCGGTAGCAACGCCGGCCAGCGTACCGGTTATAAACGCAGCCAATAGCGACGGCATCACGCCGTAACCGGCCACCATCATGGAAGCAGCCGTAGCCGCGCCCAAAGGGAAGCTGCCTTCTACCGTCAAATCGGCAATATCCAACACTCTGAATGTTACATACACACCCAAAGCCATCAGCGCCCAAAGCAGGCCCTGCGCCACTGTGGGAATCAACAAATCAATCATCAGGAACATCCTTCCATCGTCAAAATCTCTTATAGCCTTTATTATAGCACAAGCAGTACCATTATGCCGAAAAATATGTAGCAAATAGTTAAACTCCTTTATACATAAAGGAAAGTCTGCCATAGGCATCTATGACAGACTTCTGCATCTTTTTCCAGACTTATGCACGGACTGCAAAATCAGACCGCCGTTTTGCCCACAGGCTTATTTAATTACTTCCGCGCTTTTCAGAACATCCTCCGGCACTTTCAGGCCGATTTTTTCAGCTTCCTTCATATTCACGATAGCCGTAAATTCCTTTTGCGCCTGAATTGCCATATCGGCGGGTTTGGACTTGCCGCTCAGAATATCTGCTGCCATTTCGCCTGCCTGGAAGCCCAGCTTGTAATAATCCACGCCCAACGTAGCCAAGCCGCCTGCCTTAACCATGCCGCCCTCGCCGCAGATTACGGGAAGCTTAGCCTCTTCAGTAACAACTGCCAGGGTAGGCATTGCGGAAGCCAGCACGTTATCGGTCGGAACATAAATAGCCTGCACCTTGCCCACCAAGCTGCGTGCTGCCTGCTGAATGTCGTTGACATTGGAAACGGTGGCCTCGCTTACGGTAACGCCCTTAGCGGCGGCTGCTTTTTTCAGAATGTCCACCTGCAGCTGGGAATTAACCTCGCTGGAGCAGTAAATGGTGCCGATGGCTTTAGCGTTGGGCACGATTTTCAGCAGCAAATCCAGCTGCTGTTCCACAGGGTTCATATCGGTAGTACCGGTTACGTTGGTGCCCGGTTTAGCGTTATCTTTAACTAATTTAGCGGTTTTATAGTCGGTTACGGCCGTAGCCACAATAGGAATATCGCTGGTTACGTTAGCCACCGTCTGCGCAGCCGGAGTAGCGATAGCGCAGATCAGATTAACCTTATTATTTACAAAGCGGTGCGCAATATTTTGCAGATTGGATTGGTCTGCCTGGGCATTTTGCCGGTCGAAGGCTATATTCTCGCCTTCCTTATAGCCCTTGGAAGCCAAACCCTCTACAAAGCCCTTATTGGCAGCGTCCAAAGCGGCGTGCTCAACCAGCTGCACAATGCCTACGTTGGCCTTCTCCGCTTTTTTGGGAGCTTCCTTGCCGTTGCCGCCGCAGCCCGTTACGCCCAGAGCCAAGGTCAGCAGCAAACCGGCGGCCAGCGCCTTAATTTTGCAATTTTTCAAAGAAATCATGTTTACCATCCTTCCATCCTACATTTTTAGTGTATGCTGTAGTTGTATTGATTGTATAATATTTCTTGCAGAATGTAAATATCCGTCGGGCTATTTTCAAGAATTTATTCTCTGCTCCGCCGATAATGTTCAAAAGCTTACATATCGCCGTTTCAAAAAATAAAACCGCAGGGCACAGCGAAACGCTCCGCCCTGCCTGCGGTCTGAAACAGTCTACAGCAAACTGCGCGCCTGCTCCTCACCGATAACTAAATGGGTAAACAGCCCCGTCGCCAACGCGCCCTTTAAGGCTCTGCTGCCAGCGTTCACCCCAACACCGATCAGCTTGCGGCAGCGGCGCAGCTGCGCCATGGGAATATGCAGGCAAAAATCGTTATTGCCGCTGATAAATTCCCCGCGCTCGTTATAATAATAAGACAAAAAGCTGCCGACGGCGCGCTGCCTGCTCAAGGAATCGCCAAAGCGTGTAGCTGTTCCCTCGTCCGGCACGCCGGGATAACCGCTGACGGCAACTACGGCCACGTCCAGCTGCTGCCATAAGCCAGCCAACTGATGGAACTCGCTCTTGCCCTCCAGCTCCTCCCGTTCCTCCTCCGAGGCGGGGAAAGCGCTGCAGCCCAGGCTATAGGCAGTGCGGCCGCTGGCTTCCGCCCACAGCAGCGCCAAGGCGTCGGGGTGGTAGCCCTTATGAGGGAAGTGGGCCTCGCCTATCAAGGGCAGCACCTTACCCGTCTGCTGGTACCAGCGGCCCCGCTCCAGCCTGACGACGGCTTCGCCTAAAGCGTAGCCCCAGCCCAAGCCCAGGGTCACATCGGCAGCTGTTTCAGAAAGCAGGTACCGCGCCGTCTGCTGCCAGGGATTGCTGCCTGCGGGCAGCACGCAGCCGCCCTCCAGGCCATATCGTATGCGTAAGCGTTCCAGCAAACTGCTTTCGCCCTCGTCCCCGGCGCAAATCTCGATGCGGACAATGCCCAGCTTTTTGGCACGGGTCAGCATCTTACTGACGGAAGGACGCGAGACGCCAAGACGCTGAGCCACCTGAGCCTGGGTAAGCGCCTCCTCGTAATATAAGCGGGCAGCAGCGATCAGCTGTGCCCGTTCTCCTGCCTGCAGCATTATTTAACTTCTTCCATCAATTCAAACAAAATGCCGTCCTTCATGACAAAAGCAATGCGGGTATGCTCGTCCGCCATCCACGGCTCCACAACCACCGTGTTTTCCGCCAGCTGCTTGTCCAGATCGTCCACCTTATAGGCTACATGCACCATGGTCTGCAATTCCTGCGGCAAAGGAGTATCCTTCTCAAAGCGCAGATATTCGATATGGAATTCGTTGGTGTCGGGGATGATAATATGGGTTTTAATGCCTTCGGCATAAATTTCACCTTCACGGGCAATATCGGTGGGCACGCCCACATGCATAAATTCTTTCATTTATTTCACATCCTTCTGCCATAATTCATAAGCGTGATATGCTTCTTCCGGCTTAGCGTTTTCGTGTACTACCATACGGATAGCACGCAGCATAGCGCTGGGGCAGGCGGCCTGCAATACGTTGCGGCCCATATCCACACCGGCGGCTCCTTCGTTGACAGCGCGGTAAGCCATCGCCAAAGCTTCGCTTTCAGGAATTTTCTTGCCGCCTGCAATCACAATGGGCACGGGGCAGGCAGCCGTAATCTGCTCGAAATTATCGCAGTAATAGGTTTTAATGATATGCGCGCCCTGCTCTGCCAACAAACGGGTAGCCAGGGAGAAGTAACGAGTCGTACGTTCCATTTCCTTGCCTACGGCTACTACGCCCAGCACAGGCACGCCGTATTTTTCGCCCTGATTTACATAATAGGACAGAGTTTTCAAAGAATCCAGCTCGCCGGCAGCTCCCACAAAGCATTGCACGGCCATGCAGGAAGCGTTCATGCGGATAGCGTCCTCGATATCTACGCTAGCAGAACCAAAGCTCATATCGTCCTTGAGTACGCTGGTGTCGGCAGTGCAGCGCAGAGCCACAGCCTTGCGGTGATTGCCGGGAATGCATGTGCGCAGCGCGCCGCGGGTAGCCATCAGGCAGTCCGCATAGGGCAGCAGCGGCGGAATAACCAAATCCAAACGCTCCAGTCCGGCGGTAGAACCCATAATATAGCCATGGTCAAAGGCCAGCATAATCGTGCGGCCATCGTCGCCAAAAATCTGGGACAAACGGCCCTGCATGCCCCAACCGGCGCACTGATGCCCCTTAACGGGGAAAAGGCGCTGCGGCGGCTCAATGCCGATACCGTAATCCTTAGCTAAAACATTACCATCTTTATCAGCCATCTAAAATCCTCCCAAACGGCGGCAGCAGGGCGGCTGTTGCCGCAGCCTGCTTCGCCTTTCAAAGCCTGTTCTTAGTTTTTGTAGTAAGGAGTGCGGCAGGGCGCGTTCCAGTAGCCCAGCATTTCCTCGTCCATGCGGGCGATGCACATCTGGAAGCCTGCGGTCTCCTGTACGGTCAGCACCTCGCCTACGATGCTGGCAACAATTTCGATGCCCTTTTCAGCCAGCAGCTTGTGGCAGGCGCGGAATACAATCAGCTGCTCCATCAATGTAGTAGCGCCGCTGCCGTTGATGATTACCAGCAGCTTTTCGCCGCTTTGTACGTTCAAGTCTGCCAGCAGAGCATTCATCATAATGGCCGCAGTTTCGTCGGCGGATTTCATAGGCTGGCTGCCGCCGCCGCCTTCGCCGTGCTGGCCCATGCCAACCTCCATAACGCCGTCCTCAATCTGCGCAATGGTCATACCGGTAGCAGGATGGGTAGCGCCCTTGGTAGCCACAGCGATAGTCGCCATATTATCGGCAAACTTCTGCGCAATAGCGGCAACCTCCTCCAAGGATTTGCCTGCTGCCGCAGCAGCGCCTGCTACCTTGTACAGAGGCACGCAGCCCACCAGGCCGCGGCGGTCGTCGGCGTTCTCGCGGGGAGCGTTGGCAATATCCTCCTGGGTAACTACCTTAACGACGTTCAGTCCCAGCTTCTTCACCTGCTTCATGGTCAGGTTGCCGGTCAGCATATCGCCCGCATGGTTCAAAACCACGAACAGTACGCCGTGGCCTTTGTCAGCCATTTTAATAGCTTCCACGCAGGCCTGGGGTCCCGGTGCGGCAAAAATATTGCCGGCTACGGAAATATCCACCATGCCTTCGCCGACAAAGCCGCTGATAGCAGGCTCATGGCCGGTGCCGCCCAGGGTAACGATGGTAACGCGGTCAGCCTCGGCCAGCTTTTTGTTAACCACCAGGTTGCCCTGCTCTAAGGAAATGATATCCGGATTGGACAAAGCCAAGCCTTCCAATAATTCGCTGGTAAGATTTTCGGGATTGTTGATAAATTTCTGCATAATTACGCCTCCGTTGATATATTATTTTGCTTAACTGTCAAGCATATGCGCTAGCTTATTCACAGGCTGACGCCATCGAGGAAAATAAAATGGACATGGATACTGCGCCCGGGTCCTTAGTTCCCAGGCTGCGCTCGCCCACATTCTTAGCGCGGCCAAAGCGCGCTACCATTCCGGCAGTAGCGTCCGCACCCTTGCAGGCAGCCTCCGCCATAGCGGCAAAAATTTCCTTAACGCTGCCGCTGGCAGCCAGGCCTGCGTCCAAAGCAGGATACAAAGCGTCCACCATCGTCTTGTCGCCAATTTTGGCTTTGGAAATATCCATAAAGTCTTCCTTGCCCTGCGCCAGCATTTTGTGTATACCGTCAGTATCCAACGAGGTCACGCCTTCGTCCACTCCCTCGGCAAAGCCGCCGAAAACAGTGCCCCACAACGGACCTGCGCTGCCGCCGTTCACGCCCATAAAAGCCATGGATAAATCGTCCAGCAGCTCCTTAATATCGGCGCTGTCATTGGCCTCAATTTTTGCTTTAATCGCGTCGGCCATCCTGCCGATGGTCAGCCCGTGGTCGCCGTCGCCGGCCACGCCGTCCAATTCGCACAGTATCATGCTTTTATCCTTCAGCTCTGTAGCGGCGGCTAAAAGCATGCGTTGCAGCAATTCTAAAGTCAGCATATTATCACCGTTCCTTTCGCTGCCTTTATTTTAACATTTGTCGGCACAATTGTAAATTATTTTCTGAAACTTTTTACTCATCCGAAGAAAAGCGCAAATATGAAAATTCGGCTCTGCCTGAAACCTTACGCTTCAGACAGAGCCGCCGTTCATTTTTCTTCAATATAATTATTTATCAGCCCGCAGTCAAGCCGCCGTCGACGGTCACCACCGAGCCCGTCATAAAGCTGTTGGCTGGCGACGCCACGCTGCATACCGTATGAGCGATTTCCTCAGCGCGGCCTATGCGTCCCAAGGGATACGCCGCCGCCATATCGGCCAGCGTATAGCTCTCGTCCGCGTCCACCAGCTGCCGCGCCAAAAGCGGCGTATCCACATCCGCCGGGCACACACAATTCACGCGGACGGACGGAGCTAAGTCCAGCGCCAGGGCCCGCGTCAGCGCTACGATCGCGCCCTTGCTGGCGCAGTATACGGGGCAGCCGTAATTGCCGCTGACACCCGCGTCCGAGGCAATATTAACAATGCTGCCGCCCCCGTACATCCGCGGCAGCGCCGCCTGGGTCAAAAGCAGCGTACCTTTCACATTGCAGTCCATAATTTCCGCATAGTCTGCTTCCGACATTTGTTCCAAACGCTGCTCCCTGTATACGCCCGCGCTGTTGACCAAAATATCCAGCGTCCAGTCCGCGCGCCCTTCGCAGACGCCGATTTCCGCCAACGCCCGGCGGCAATCAGCGGCGCTGCGCACGTCGCAGCCAATATACACTGCCTCCGCTCCCGTTTGCTGCCGCAAGGCAGCCACCGCCTGCTCGCCCCGCCTTTGGCTGCGCCCTGCAATATACACCCGCGCGCCGTCGGCCAGCAGCTTGGCAGCCACCGCCAAGCCAATGCCCGACGTACCGCCGCTGATTAACGCCGTCAATCCCTGACAGCCGTAATTAAGCTTCGTCATGATCATTCTCCTTCATCTTTAGCTGCGGCGGCAAATTTACCGTGATAGTCGTGCCTTTGCCCACCTCGCTCGTTAATTCCAGCTGCATATCGTGGCGCAGCGCAATTTGCTTGGCGATGGCTAAGCCCAACCCGCTGCCGTTTTTATTCTGCTCGTTGCGCGCCTTGTAAAAACGGTCGAACGCGTGCGGCACGTCCTCCGGCTTAATGCCGCAGCCGTGGTCGATGATTTGCAGCTTGGATTTTTCCAAGCGCAGCTCAATGCCGCCGCCATCCGGCGAAAATTTAATACTGTTATGCAGAAAAATCATCAGCATCTGGCGCAAGCGACCATAGTCGCCGTTGACCATATATAAATCGGTATCCAGCTGCGAAGTAATCTGCAAATTTTTATCCTTGCCCAGCTGCCGCGAGCCGCGGGCCGCGTCCTGAATCACGTCGCATAAATTCAGCGGCGCTTTTTCAATGGGAAAATCCGTATTCTGCAAACGCGACAAATCAAGCAAATCGTTAATCAAACGCTGTAAAAAAATGCTTTCATTATACATCTGCTCGTGGAACTCGTCCACCTCCGCCTTGTCCGTCACCACGCCGTCGCGCAGCGCCTCTAGGCTGCCGTGGATAACCGTAACCGGCGTGCGCAGCTCGTGTGAAATATTGGCGATAAATTCCCGGCGCAGCTTTTCCAGCTTCTGGCTTTCCTCGTCGGCCAGCTGCAGGCGCTGCGCTAAAATATCCAGCGTGTGCGCCAGCTCGCCTATCTCGTCCTTTTGCGCGATATCGTTGCGCACTTCGTAATCCCGTTCGGCCAAACGCTCCGCGTTGTTGCGCATCAGCTTCATGGGCCGCGTAAAGCGCCAGCTCAAAATAACGCTCAGCGCCATGCCCAAGGCCAGCGCTGCCAACACGCTCAGCAGCAAAATGCGCAGCCCCGCCCAAATTGCGTCGTGCATGCCCTGCACCGGCGAATGCAGCAGCACTACAGCCTTGACCTGGCCGTTTTTATCATAAACCGGTTCGCCCACCGTCAGCATAATGCCATCCAGCCAGTCGTTATATTCTTCAATGATAAAGCGCTGCCCGGTAAAACCCTGTTCCACCTTTTCGCGGATATGCTGCGGCAGCTTATTATAAGCGTCCTTGGGGTCGACGGGCGGCGCTGGCATTTCCATACCGCCGCGCTGTCCGTGATGGCTCGCCCGCTGCTTACGCGCCTGCATCTGTCGCTGCATACGCTCCTTATTGATATTCAAACCCCGCTCGCTGTCCACCACCCAAACGATTTCCTGCGTCAGATTATCCAAATAGTTAATAAAACGGCTGCTGGAAATATTATCTCCGTAACGCCTTTCTAAAAACTCCATATTATCGCTGATAACCTCGGCGATTTTTTGCGCCTGCATAGTCATCTCTTTTTTCTTGAGGCCAATAGTGTGCTGCTTAAAAAATTCGTAAAACACGCCGCCGATAATCAGCGCGAATACCAGCAGCACCGCCGTAAAATACAGCGTCAGTTTAAGAGCGATTTTATTTTTCATCATGCCCGCCTATGCCTTGATCTCAAAACGGTAGCCTACGCCCCAAATGGTTTTGATTTCCCATCCCGGATGCTCTAATTTATCTACCTTAGCCCGCAGCCGTTTAATATGGGAATCTACGGTGCGGCTGTCGCCGAAATAATCGTAGCCCCAAATGCTGTCCAAAAGATTATCGCGGCTGAAAACCTTAGTATTATTTTTCGCCAGCGTCCACAAAAGCTCGATTTCCTTTTTGGTCAGCGGCACCTCCTGCCCGTCTATCTGCACCTCGTACTTATCCAAATTGATAAAAAGATTAGCGCAGGTCAAAACATTTTTCGCCGCAGGCTCCTGCGCCTGAATCCGCCGCAGCACCGCCCGCACCCGGGCCATCACCTCGCTGGCGGAAAAGGGCTTGATAACGTAATCGTCCGCGCCGATATCCAGCCCCATAATTTTATCGTAATCCTCGCCGCGGGCCGTAATCATAATAATCGGCACCATGGATTCGCGCCGCAAACGGCGGCAAACCTCAAAGCCGTCCACCTGCGGCATCATCACATCCAGCAGCACCATAACGATTTCGTCCTGATAGCGGGCGTATTTATCCAATGCCTCCGCTCCGTCCAAAGCGATAACGGGCCCCAAGCCCTCCTTCTTGGCATAGCTGGAAAGAATAGTCGTAATTTGCTTATTATCGTCGGCGATTAAAATTTTTTTCACTCGCGTCATCTCCGCAGCTTCCGTCTGCTTATTCCTTTCTTCTATATTATATAATAGCGTAGCGCAAATTTGTGTTAAAAGTATGACCGCCGGCCAAAATAATTTTTTTAAACGCCGCCAAAAAACATAAAAAAGTCATAATCGTCCTGTACAATAAAGACAATCCAAGGAGCAAGTTAAAAAGCAAAAACAAAAATCAGGGCGCGTCCAGCACCCGGCATCCTAAAAATAAAATCAAGAAAAAATTTACAGACGAGGAGTGATTCTTTATGTTGAACTTGAAAAAAACTTTATTGGCAGGCGCCATCTTAACCGCATTGTGCGCCAGCGCTTTCGCCGCCGACCCGGCGGATAATTCCGCAAAACAACCGACGATGCGCGACCGCGTAAACGCTATTCTGCATGAGGACAGCGCTGCCGACAACGACCGTGCTCCGCGCGGCGAAAAACGCCGCAGACCGCAGCTGACGCCGGAGCAGCGCGAAAAGATGGCCCAGCGCCGCGCCGAATGGGAAAAAATGACGCCGGAACAGCGCCGCGAGGCTCACGAAAAATGGCGTCAGGAATGGCAGCAGCGCCACGAGCAATACGCTAAGAAAACCATGGATAAGCTGACTGACGAACAAAAAGCCGAGGTAGAAGCCTTCATAAAAGAGGATATCGCCCAACGTCAGGAGCGCCGCGAAAAGCTGCATAATATGACTCCCGAACAGCGCGACGCTGTTCGCGCCAACCT
>NZ_CAJMEH010000004.1 GCF_905212365.1 uncultured Phascolarctobacterium sp. | reverse complement strand
TGCGAGCTGCCTGTAGTTATCGTATCCGGCAGCGGCAACCAGGGGATTACGGCGAGCGTTCCCGTGGTAGTTTACGCCCGTGCGCTGGAAGTTAGCGAAGAAAAATTATACCGCGCCGTGCTGCTCAGCGATTTGGTAACGGTTTACTTAAAGCAGGGTATCGGCAAGCTGTCGGCTTATTGCGGCGCGGTCAGCGCGGGCTGTGGCAGCGGGGCGGGCGTCGCTTATCTGCACGATATGACGGACGAGCAGATTGAGCATACGGTGGAGAACGCTTTGGCCATCAATTCCGGCATTATCTGCGACGGCGCGAAATCCTCCTGCGCCGCGAAAATCGCCATGGCCGTAGAGGGCGGCCTGCTGGGCTTCGATATGTCCATGGCGCAGCGCAATTTTGCGGGCGGCGACGGCATTGTGCAGGAAACAGCGGACGAAACTATTGCCGCCGTGGGCAAAATTGCCAGCCAGGGCATGGTGGAAACCGATAAAGAAATTATCGACGTCATGCTGGGACTTTAAAGATAAAAAAGACTGCCGTACCGAAAAAGTACGACAGTCCTTTTAATGTAAAAATATTTTTGTAAAATGCTTCGCAGTTTTGTGTATATATGATATAATGTTGGGCATGAGATAGTCGGCGTCGGTTTTCCTACTTCCTAAGAGTAGGGGGTGATATACTATGACAACCTTTGAAGCTTTATCTTTGATGGTAAACTTTGCGGTGTTAGTAGTTATCATTCTCTCATTTCGTAAATAAAATGAGAAAAACCGCCTAGCGGTTAAGGCGGCTTCCTTCAAATTAAATTAAACCAGAGGAAAGCCGGCCTACCCAACCGGCTATCTCTTTTTTATTATAAACGGAAAATGAAAAATAGTCAATTCATCAATGAAAAAAGACTGTCCTACTGGTTTTCGCTTTTAATCGCCGTGTACCAGCCGGGGCCGCCGCCCTGGGAATGGGTGACGAGAATGCCGTCGCCGGCTTTGGCAAAAACTGCCGCCATGGCGTCGCTGATAATTTGCTCGTCAAAAGCGCCGGTGTTGGGCGTCATTTGGCGGAAGAACTGCTCCAGCGCCCCTTTATCCTGCGGCACCTGCACGCCGGGGAAAAAGTCGGGCCAGTTGCCCAGACGGAAATTGCTGAACCACAGCTGATCCATAGTAGCGGCGGGAATGCTTTCAGCAACAGTGGATTGCCCGGCCTTGCCGCGGCGGGGCTGGTCTACAAGATAGGTGCTGTAGCGGCGGTATCAGCGGACGAAGTGGGTGCCAATCCAGGGCTCCTTTGCCGGCAGGCCGTATTTTTCTTTGCCCAAAGCGATGGCTTTCATTAAAAAAGTCATATTGCGGGCCAGTGTGCGCATAGTTTGCAGGCCTTCGCCGTCCTGCAGCGCTTCGCCGGGTTCGCGGCCGTGAACGCTGTTCCAGTATTGGCTGGAGGCCACGGGCATACCGCAGATAGTAAAATATTTATTTAATTCGTCGAAGGTGGAGGACAAACCGCCGCGGCGGGCCACGACGACGCTGGCGCCAACCTTCATAGTCTTATCAAACGGAGTACTGAAAAATAAACGGTCGAGGAAGGCGATAAGCGTAGCGTTGGCCGAAGCGTAGTAAACCGGGCTGGCGATTACCAAACCGTCGCATTCGGCAAATTTCGGCGCTGCGGCGTTAACCTCGTCGTCAAAAACGCAGCGGCCTGTTTGCGCGCATCTGCGGCAGGCAATGCAGCCGCGAACAGCCTTGTGACCGATATGCAGCACCTCTGTTTCCACGCCCTCCGCGTGAAAAATTTTTATCATTTCCTGCAAGGCGGAGTTCGTATTGCCGTGCAGATGGGGGCTGCCGTTAACCAATAAAACCTTCATATAAAAAGACCTCCTTTGTAGCGCCGCGCAGAATTGACTGTGCGCTTCCTAGTCTTATTATAAGACCTGAAGTTGACTTTAAGTCAAGCGTTTCAGAGGAGGTCTGTGAAATTTTTTATGTAATTTTACAGAGTGCGGCCGTAATAAACCATGCCCTCTTCCATAATGAAAACTTCGCTTTCGTTTTTGTCGGATGCAGCCGCATCGTATTTACATTATCTGTGTTGGTTGGTATAAAGCTATGCTTGGCGATTCGCGAGCCAAAGGCGAAGCGAGAGTCTAGCACAACTTATACCCAGCACCCGGCGATTGGCAAGCCAAAGGCGATGACAGAGCCGTGGTAGATGTGGTAAAATGTAGCTGTAAGTTTAATTAAATTATAGAAGTTAAAGCTAACTTTAAGTCAAGAGCTTTTTTGAAAAAATTTTGGGAGGCGGGAAAATGTTTTATACGATTGGCGAAATGGCGAAAATTATGCAGGTGCAGCCTTCAACTCTGCGCTATTATGATAAGGAAGGACTGCTGCCCTTCGTGGAGCGCAGCGAGGGCGGCATCCGTATGTTTAAAGAAAGCGATTACGAAGGGCTGTGCATTATCAGCTGTTTGAAAAATTCCGGTATGCCATTAAAGGATATCCGGGAATTTATGAGCATGGTGCAGCGGGGCGACGCGTCCATCGAGGAGCGTCTGCAGCTTATTAAAAAGCAGCAGGCCGCTATGGAGCAGCAAATGGAAAATTTGCAGAAGATCATGCGCATTTTGGATTACAAGGTTTGGTATTACCAAA
The DNA here is from genome assembly GCF_905212365.1 of uncultured Phascolarctobacterium sp. Lineage (GTDB taxonomy): Bacteria > Bacillota > Negativicutes > Acidaminococcales > Acidaminococcaceae > Phascolarctobacterium_A. The sequence goes on along the minus strand of NZ_CAJMEH010000004.1, from coordinate 58,104 downwards.
CGGCTAAGGAAGCAGGCACCACCGCCGTACCGCGGGAAATGAACGAGGACGAGGTTCCGGCCGAGCTGCGGGAGGTTCGCAAGCAGCTGCGCGATATGCACTACCGTCCGGAAGAACTGCTGGCGAAGGAACAGTAAAGCCAATATTATCTATATAAATATAGATAAATTTATAGACAAGAAAGATTCTTTAAGCTATACTGTAATAAAAAAGAGGTGAGACGCGCATGACTATTTTAACAGCCGATAAAATTATTCCCGTTTCTCGTTTTAATAAAGGGGAAGCCAGCAAAATTTTTTCTGAAGTTAAAAATTTTGGTACGAAATATGTTTTTAAAAATAATTTGCCGGAATGTGTTTTGCTTTCGCCGGAGGCGTATGAAAAGCTTGTGGATAATTTGATAGATATGGAATTATATATTGAGGCTGTGGAAAGGCAAAGCAGGCCAGACCGCAAATTATATTCTTCTAAAGAAGCAATGGCTATTTTGGGTATTGATAAAGTAAATCCTGATTGTGAGGTAGAATTTGAATGAATGATAGCTCGCAAAAATTTGACGTCTTTTATTCTGAAGATGCTATCGAGGATATGAAAAAATTAGGCCATTCGGTCATAGCACGCGTAGCCGGCGGTATAGAAAAGGCTTCGTATAATCCTTATCCAAAGGATCAGGGAGGATATGGAAAAAGATTAGGGAATAAACGCGGAATAAATCTTTCCGGCTTGCTAGAAATCAAATTTAGAGGAATGGGTATAAGAGCTGTTTATAAGCTGGTTATAAAAGAAAAATCTATGGAAATAATCGTCGTTTCAGTTAGAGAGGACGAGATTGTTTTTAAAGAAGCGTTTAAAAGAATGAAAAAATGATTGATATAACGTATATTGAATTTTGCACAGCAAAAGCTCCTTACGTCTGCGAGCGTAAGGAGCTTTTTCTTTCGATTAAGATAATTATTACATTCACTTGCCTATATTTATAGGCAAATCCGGCTAACCAATATAACCGATATAATAGCTGAAAATCAGAAGAGTTTCGGTTATAACCGATAGAATTTGCAAAAGTGGCTTGCACTTCGGTTATAACCGTGATAAGATGAAAGCAAAGGAAGTGATAGCATGATTGAACGTGAATTGTATATGCACAGAATCCGGCCGTTTATTGGCAATGATTTGATTAAGGTAATTACAGGGATTCGCCGCAGCGGTAAATCCGTAATGCTGGAGCTGATACAAAAGGAGCTGCTGGCGCAGGGCGCTGCCGCCGGTAATTTTATTACTATAAATTTTGAGGATATCAGTAATGCGAGGCTGTGTACTGCTCTGGCCTTGCATGATGAAATATTGCGGCGCGCCGAAAAAATAGAAGGCAAGGTTTATTTGTTTTTTGACGAAATCCAGGAGGTTGAGGACTGGGAAAAATGTATTAATTCCTTGCGCATGGCTTTGGACTGCGATATTTATCTTACGGGTTCCAACGCTAAATTGCTGAGCGGAGAGCTGGCGACATATTTGGCCGGACGTTATGTGGAGTTTGTTATTTACCCATTTTCCTTTGGGGAATTTTACGAGCTGTATCGGGATGCGTTTCCGGAAAGCGGCCTAAGCGCTTGCTTCAATAAATATTTATTGCTGGGCGGCATGCCCTATCTGCATCGTTTAGGCTATGAGCCGGGGGCTTGCCGTCAGTATTTGCAGGATTTGTATAATTCGGTGGAGCTGAAAGATATTATTAAACGCAATAATATCAGGGACGTGGATTTGCTGGAAAGAATTATCGCTTATATGACGGTGAACACGGGCAGCAGCTTTTCGGCCAACAGTATCGCTAAATATTTTAAAAGCGAAGGACGCAAGGTTTCGGCAGAAACAATTCTGAATTATATTAAGGCAGCTGCGGACGCCTTTTTATTTTATCAGGTGAAGCTTGAGGATTTGCCGGGGAAGAAGCTTTTAGCGGTTAATGAAAAATATTATGTGGCGGACCATGGTATTCGCGAGGCGGTGCTTGGCGGCAATTTGCCTAATATCAATTTGATTTTGGAAAATATAGTTTATCTGGAGCTTTTGCGGCGCGGCTATACTGTGCATGTGGGGCGCAACGGCGTTAAGGAAATTGATTTTGTGGCTGCCAAGCAGGGAAAGAAGCTTTATGTTCAGGTAACGTATCTGTTAGCGTCGCCGGAAACTGTGGAGAGAGAATTTGGCGCATACGACGGTATCGAGGATAATTTTCCTAAGTATGTAGTTTCTATGGACGAATTTGATTTGAGCCGCAACGGCATTATTCATTGCAATATCCGTGATTTTTTACTGCAAGAGTGGTAATAAAAATAAAAACGAAAGCCAGGAACGGAAACTTTATCTTAAAGTTTAGTTCCTGGCTTTTTGCTGTTTATGAAATTTTACGCCTTGTACCCTCTTGCTTCAGCAACCTTTGCGAAAGCGTTGGCTGCGGCGTCGATGGTTTTTTGAATATCCTCCGGGCTGTGCGCCAGCGAGAGGAAATTGGTTTCAAACTGGGACGGCGGCAGATAAATGCCCTGTTCCAGCATGGAATGGAAATAAATTTTGAAGGCCTCCAAGTCGCTGGCGGCGGCGCTGTCAAAATCCGTAACGGGCTTATCGCTGAAAAAGACGGTGAACATGCTGCCCAGACGGTGTACCTGCACGGGTACGCCGGCTTTGGCTGCGGCCCGTTCCAAACCGCCGGTTAAAATCGCGGTCATGCTCTCCAGCTTTTCGCAGACCTTGTTCTGCTCCATATAGTTCAGCGCCGCAATGCCTGCTGCCATAGCCAGCGGGTTGCCGCTCAGGGTTCCGGCCTGATACATGGGGCCTGCGGGCGAAACCTGCCGCATGATTTCGCGTTTGCCGCCGTAGGCTGCTACCGGCAGGCCGCCGCCGATAACCTTGCCTAAGCAGGTAATATCCGGGTCGATTTCGTACAGCGATTGGCTGCCGCCCTGGGCGCTGCGGAAGCCGCTCATAACCTCGTCGCAGATTAGCAGAGCGCCGTATTTTTTTGTCAGTTCGCGCACTGCCTGCAGGTAGCCGTCGTGCGGCAGCACCAGACCCATATTGCCGGGAGTAGGCTCTAAAATTACGGCTGCGATTTCTGCGCCGCGTTCGGCAAAAACTTTTTCCAGCGCGGGCAAATTGTTAAACGGCACGGTGATAGTGGTAGACGCTACGGCTTTAGGCACGCCGGGGCTGTCCGGCACGCCGAAGGTTGTAGCGCCGCTGCCGGCCTTTACCAGCAGGCTGTCGTGGTGGCCGTGGTAGCAGCCGATAAATTTTACGATGCAGTCGCGTCCCGTGTAAGCGCGGGCCAGACGCAGGGCGCTCATGGTGGCTTCGGTGCCGCTGTTGACCATGCGCACCATTTCCATGGAGGGAACCAGACGGCAGACTAATTTTGCCAGCTCGGTTTCGGCCAGCGTGGGCGCGCCGTAGGAGGTGCCTTTTTCTGCGGCTTCCTTAATGGCTGCGGTTACGCAGTCGGGAACGTGGCCCATAAGCAGCGGGCCGTAGCTTAAAACGTAATCGATATATTCGTTGCCGTCGATATCGTAAATTTTGCTGCCCTTGCCGCCGGCGATGAAGGGAGGGACGCCGCCGACGCTGCGGAAGGAGCGTACGGGGCTGTTGACGCCGCCGGGGATGTATTTACACGCTTCTTCAAAGGCTTCAAATGATTTATTATTAGTCATAGAAATTTCCTTTCTTCAAAGCAGCCGATAAAATACCATCTGCTTCGTTGCGGCTCCTAGGAGTATTTATTATACGCCGTCGTCGCCACGCCTCGCATCTGGTACTTTCTCGACTGCTTTATTTTTGGTTTATCCAAAAGGCTTTATCAGCGATTTTCACGCAGCCACTTGGCTACGTCCAGCGCATGATAGGTGATAATCATTTTAGCGCCGGCGCGTTTGAAGCCCAGCATAGTTTCCATAACGATGCGCTTTTCGTCAATCCAGCCTTTTTCTGCCGCAGCTTTGACCATTGCGTACTCGCCGCTGACATTGTAAACGCACAGCGGGCGGTTAAAGGTTTCGTGGACGCGCTGCACGATATCCAAAAAGGCCAGCGCGGGCTTCACCATGATGATATCCGCGCCTTCTTCAATGTCCAGCGCAGTTTCGCGCAGCGCTTCGTCACTGTTGGCAGGGTCCATCTGGTAGCCTTTGCGGTCGCCTGCAGAGGGAGTGGAGTCGGCTGCCGCGCGGAAGGGGCCGTAATAGGCGGAAGCAAATTTTGCGGAGTAAGCCATAATGGGAATATGCTTGAAGCCTGCCCCATCCAGCGCTTCACGGATAGCCTTTACATAACCGTCCATCATATTGGAGGGCGCAATCATATCGGCTCCGGCCTGGCAATGGGAAACGGCGACTTTCGCAAGCAGAGGCAGGGTTTCGTCGTTATTGACGGTGCAGCCGTTCTGCAGTACGCCGCAGTGGCCGTGGTCGGTGTATTCGCACAGGCAGACGTCGGTGATGATGACCAGCCCGGGATATTTGGCTTTGATAAGTTGGCAGGCCTTCTGCACGGGCTCGTTCATATCCCAGCCGCTGCTGCCGACAGCGTCCTTGTAAGAAGGCACGCCGAAAAGGATAATCGCTGGGATGCCCAGCTTAACGACTTCGTCCACGCATTCGGATACGCGGTCAACGGACCAGTGATAATTTCCGGGAAGGGATTCTATTTCGTGTTTGATATTTTCGCCGGGAACGACGAAAATAGGGTAGATTAAATCTTTAACGGATACTTCGGTTTCGCGGATCATAGCGCGCAGATTTTCGGTAGCGCGGGTGCGGCGCGGACGGTAAATAGGAAATCCTGTAATAGACATTTTGCTTTCACTCCTTAATCCTGCCGAGAGGAAGCGGACGGCGCTTGGTCAACGGCTTATTTATTGTAAAAATTTTCGATGGCCTGCATTAAGCCGTCGATGGTATATTTTTCTGCTTCGATTGCCGGGGTCAGGCCGTGCTGGCGCAGAGTTGCGGCGGTAACGGGGCCGATGGCCGCCAAAGCCGCCTTTTGCAGCAGCTCCTTATTCTCGCCCAAAACCTTCAGCAGATTGGTAACGGTGGAGGAGCTGGTGAAGGTTACGACGCTGGCGCTGCCGTTCCGCAGGGCTGCCAGCAGCTCGTCCCTGTTTTCGCAGTCAGCTGCGGTTTCATAAGCGGTGACTACGTCAACCTGAGCGCCGATTTTGCGCAGGGATTCGGGCAGCACCTCGCGGGCCACTTTGGCGCGGGCAATTAAAATTTTATCTCCTTGGGCGATTTGTCCGGCCAAAGCTTCGGCCAGTTCCTCCGCTTTGTAGGCGGAGGGAATAAGGTCGGCGGTGAGGCCGCGGTCTGCCAAGGCTTGGTGGCGCTGCCGATAGCCGCCAGCTTGACGTTGGCCAGGGCGCGGGCGTCTTTGCCTGCTTTCAGCAAACGCTGGAAGAAATAATCCACGCCGTTGGCGCTGGTGAATACAAGCCATTTATAAGCGTGCAGCTCGCTGATAGCTTTATCCAGGGGAGCGTAATCTGCGGCCGCTACGATTTTAATTGCCGGAACTTCGATAACCTTTGCACCCTGGGCTTCCAGCTTTTTGGTCAGCTCGCTGGCCTGAGCGCGGGCGCGGGTGACGATAACGGTTTTGCCGAACAGCGGCTTGTTGTCGAACCATTGCAGCTGCTGGCGTAGCTTAACCACCTCGCCGACGATGAAGATGGCGGGGGGCTTGAAGTTATTGGCCTTGACGTCGGCGGCGGCGCTGCCCAGGGTAGTAACCAGAGTGCGCTGTTCCGGATGAGTGCCCCAGCGGATAACGGCGGCGGGGCAGTCGGCACTGCGGCCGTTGGCGATCAGCTGCTTGCTGATTTTTTCAATATTTTCTACGCCCATGAGGAAGACCAGAGTGTCCACGGCAGTGGCCAGACCCTGCCAGTTAATGGTGGATTCGCCCTTGGTGGGGTCCTCGTGGCCGGTGATTACGGCAAAGGAGGTCGCTACATGGCGGTGGGTAACGGGAATGCCGGCGTATTCGGCAACGGCAATGGCGCTGGTGACGCCGGGAACAAATTCAAAGGGTTGCCCTGCTTCCAACAGCTCGATGGCTTCTTCGCCGCCGCGTCCGAAAACGAAGGGGTCGCCGCCCTTTAAGCGGGCAACGGTTTTGCCCTCCTGGGCCAATTTTACCAGCAGCTTGTTGATATCGGGCTGACGCATGGTGTGGTTGGCGCTGGCCTTGCCCACGTAAACCATTTCTGCGTCCTTACGGGCGAAGGCCAGAATGCGGGTGTCGGCCAAACGGTCGTAAACTACGGCGTCGGCAGTTTCCAGACATTCCTTGGCTTTTAAGCCCAATAAGCCCGGGTCGCCGGGGCCTGCGCCTATCAAATAAACTTTACCTTGTTTAGTCATTATGTCACGCTCCTTAAAGTATTGCGGCCAGAATTTCCTGACCGCCGTTAGCCAGCATTTTTCTGCCTAATTCCTGTCCCAGGCTGACGGCGTTGTCGGCGCTGCCTGTAATTGTATCGCGTAAAACGGTGCTGCCGTCCAAAGCGGCGATGATAGCTTCCACGCGGATTTTGTCGCCCTCCACGTCAGCGTGCACGCCGATGGGAACCTGACAGCCGCCTTCGACCAAGCCCAGAAAGGCGCGTTCGGCGCTGGTGGCCTGACGTGTAGGCAGGTCGTCTAAAAAGTCCAGCATGGCGCGGGTTTCTGTGTCGTTAGCGCGGCATTCTATAGCCAGTGCGCCCTGACCTACGGCGGGCAGGCAAACGCCGGAAGGAATCAAGCCTTTAATGCGGTCGGCGTGGCCCAAACGCTCCAAGCCTGCGGCTGCCAGAATAATGGCGTCGTACAGCCCCTCGTCCAGCTTGCGCAGGCGGGTATCCACATTGCCGCGCAAATCCCGGATATTTAAATCTGGGCGAGCGGCTAACAGCTGGGCCCTGCGGCGCAGGCTGGATGTGCCGACTACCGCGCCCAGGGGCAGCTCCGCAAAGCTGGCGTATTTATTGCTGACGAAGGCGTCGCCTACGTTGGCGCGGGTGGTGATGGCCGTCAGGCACAAGCCTTCGGGCAGCACCGTGGGCATATCCTTCAAACTGTGAACCGCTAAATCGATTTCGCCGCTCAGCAGCTCTTCTTCGATTTCTTTAGTAAAAAGACCTTTGCCGCCGATTTGGGCCAGGGGCACGTCTAAAATTTTATCACCTTTGGTAACTATCTTTTTTAATCCTATTTCGCATTCGGGATATTGCCTGCGCAGGCAGGCTGCAATGTGGTTGCTCTGCCACAGAGCCAGCAGGCTTTGCCTAGTCCCAATCTTCAATTTTGCTTTCATCGCCAAACTCCTCTCCGCTTTCGTTCAGTAAGAATAAATCGCACATCATTTTTTTGTAGCGCTCTTCCTCCGGCGTACCGGCTACGGCGTTCATGGCCTTCATGGGCTCGCGCAGAAATTTATGCCCCAGCCGCTGGGTCATTAAATCGATAATGCGGCGCTGCTCGTCCGTCAGCTCCGGCAGCTTGATAAAGGCTTTTTTGAGCACCTTCTGGCGCAGAAAATTCATTTTATCGTGCAGCTGCACCATAACGGGCCGCATGGTGTAATAGCGCAGGCGTTCCTTGAGCGCCGCAATTTCCTCGGCAATAATTTGCTCGGCCACCTGGGCTTCGTGGCTGCGGAAGCTTTTATTCACGTCCACCACGTCCTCTAGGTCGTCGATATTATAAACGGTTACTCCCTTCATGCCGTTTAAGGCCGGGTCCACGTCGCGGGGCACGGCAATATCAATGAGAATCAGCGGCCGTCCCTGACGTTGGGGCAGCAGCGGCCCTAAATTTTCGGCGGTCAGCACATAATGGGGCGCGCCAGTAGAGGTGATGATGATATCGGCCTGCGCCGCCTGCTTAAACATTTCCTGATAGGGGATGGCCGTGCCGCTGAATTTTTCGGCCAGCTCCTGAGCGTGATCCAAATTGCGGTTGCTGACGAAAATCGTCTTTGCGCCCTTGTCGATGAGGTGACGCGCCGTCAGCTCGCTCATATGGCCAGCGCCGACTACGAGAATATTGGCGTGCGTCAAATCGCCTAAAATATTGATGGCCAGGTCAACGGCGGCGCTGGATACGGATACGCTGCTGTAGGCGATTTTCGTTTCCGTGCGCACCCGCTTGCCTACGGCGATGGCCCGGTTCATCAGCGTATTTAAAATGGTATCGGTCATGCCGTTGGTGCGGGCGATTTGATAAGCATTTTTAATCTGGCTTAAAATCTGCCCTTCGCCAATAATCAGCGAATCCAGACTGGAGGCAACACGGAAAAGATGCTGTACGCAGAGCGTTCCCGTCAGATGATAAAAATATTCGTTCTTGTAATGTTCACCTGCCAAATGCTTGAGCAGATGCTTTAAAAAGGGAATGGCCTCGTGCGGATTTTCGATAACCATGTACAGCTCCGTGCGGTTGCAGGTAGAAAGCAGCATGGCTTCGGGGATATTATCGTAATTGCGCATACGCCGAAGTATGCTGGCTACCCGGTCGCTAGTGAAATTAAAGCGTTCACGGATCTCAACGGGGGCCGTTTTGTGATTGAGTCCTAAAACCGTTAATTGCATTTAATATTCTCTCCTTTGCTTGAGCAGCTTGGCCTGCCGTCACTAAATTTAAAAGCTCGTCGCTTAGCGTCTGCCGCCAAAAGGCTGTGCGCTGGGCCGGGGCAGAGGGGATTTGCCGCACCAAAGCGCGCTGCCGTAATAAAAAATCGTTGAAGTCGGCCAGCTCCGGCGTAACGGTTTGCTGCAAGCGCCGTTTGAGCAGCCGCGTAAAGGCCGGCATACCGCCGGTGGCCAGGGCTACGGTAATGGTACCTTCGCTGAAGGACGAGGGGACGATGAAATTACTCAGCTCCGGCTCGGTAATATTATTGCACAGGCAGGGCGCATCGGCTGTGACCTGTCTGTTGACTGCGGCGCTGTCCGTAGCGGCGACGACGATGAAAGCACCGTTAAGGTATTGCGGGTCGTAAGACGCCTGAATCAACCGGCAATTATATTTTTGCGCCTGCTGCCGGAGCTCGCCGCAAAAATCCAAAGCTATCACGGTAACGCTGGCCGCAGCCTCGCACAGCGTGGTCAGCTTGCGCGCCGCCACTGCGCCGCCGCCGACGATGACGCAGTACTTTCCTTGTAAGCGCAGCATCGCCGGATAGTAAAAATCGTTCTTAATAAGCATTGCTTGATTCACCTGTTGGAAAACGATAATATATTTCATTAAACAGTCTTCTTAACTTTATATATGATACCATAAATCATAGATTTTATAAAGTATAGAAGCGCGAATTTGTCCGGGAAGAATGAAAAACAAAAAGCTCCGCCCATACTGCTTGAGCAATACGGACGGAGCTTTGCAATGATGCGTTAGAATGGTTGAGCTTATTGGTGCAGCTCCATGTCGCGGCTGGCGATGATATTTACGCCTAAGCCTAAAATATTTTCTACGACTACGTCACCGGTTTTTACGGGAGCCTGCAGCTTAACGCCGCGCAGATAGCGGGCGCAGTCCAAAATGCGCTCCTTGGGCAGCACGTTGGCGCTGACTACGGGCAGCAGCGGCAGTACGCCGCCGTCGATAGCCACGGTGGAGGTCAGCATGCGCTTGGGCGCGGTAACTTCGTCGTTAGCGTATTTAGGGCCGCGGGGGCAGGTGTTGCCGGTAACGTTGGTAACGGCTCCGTTTTCAATAGTTACGGTTAATTCACAGCCCATAGGGCACATAATGCAGTTCATAACGCGAGTTTCAACAGCCATTTTATACCCTCCTTACAGTACCAGGCCGACGGTAACTTCGTCGCCGATCTGGTTGAATTTGGCGGCAGGAATTTCTACCGCGATCATTTCGCTGGGCTTAGCCACGGGCAGGGGCTTGGTCAGCAGCGTATTGTCGCCGCTCTTGATGACCAGCTTGACCTTGCGGTGAGGAGCCGCTACGCGCATAAACAGCTTGATTTTTTCGTCGGCCGGAATGGCGGCGGGCAGGGTGAGCTGCTGCGGTACGCAGGTGCGCACGCCGTCGACAGCTTTTACGGTAACGGTGCGGTTGTCGGCGGCCAGTTTGCCCTGCGCTTTGAGAGCGGCATACTTGCCGGCGATTTCCGCTTCCTCGGATACGAAGTCAACCAGGTCGTGTACGTGTACTACATTGCCTGCGGCGAAGAAACCGTCCAGGCTGGTTTCGCGGTGCTGGTCGACAACGGGGCCGTTGGTCAGCGGGTTCATGGCTAAATCGAGGCCGCGGGACAATTCGTTTTCGGGAATCAGACCTACGGACAGCAGCACGGTATCGCATTCGATATCAAATTCCGTACCCGGAATCGGCGTCATGCGTTCGTCAACCTTGGCCACGGTAATGCCGGTTACGCGCTCTTCGCCGTGAATAGCCACGATGGTGTGGGACAGATACAGAGGAATATTGTAATCGTTCAGGCATTGTACGATATTGCGGGTTAAGCCGTTGGAGAAGGGGCAGATTTCCAGGCAGGCCTGCACCTTGCAGCCCTCCAGGCTCATGCGGCGGGCCATGATGAGGCCGATGTCGCCGCTGCCCAGAATAACGATTTTATGGCCGGGCAGATAGCCTTCCATATTTACCATGCGCTGTGCTGCGCCGGCGGTGAATACGCCTGCGGGACGCTCGCCGGGAATGCGGATAGCGCCGCGGGTACGCTCGCGGCAGCCCATGGTCAGGATTACGGTTTTGCCTTCTAATTTAAGCAAGCCCTTTTCCGGGTTGACGGCAATAACGGTTTTATTGCTTTGGACGTCTAAAACCATGGTGTCAACCAAAGTTTCGATTTCGGGTTTGTCTTTAATCAGCTCGATGCAGCGGTGCGCATAGCCGGGGCCGGTCAGCTCCTCTTTGAAGTGATGCAGGCCGAAGCCGTTGTGGATGCATTGCTGCAGAATGCCGCCCAATTCGCGGTCGCGCTCGATAACGATGATTTTCTTGGCGCCGTTCTGCCAGGCGCTGTAAGCAGCAGAAAGACCGGCAGGGCCGCCGCCGACAATAATTACATCATATAACTGGTTCATAATTATTCCTCCCCGCCGTCTACCGGATATTTTTCATAGAACATATTGGAATCTGCGCGCTCCTTGAGTACCTCCGGAATGGGGATATTCAGCTCGCGGGCCAAAATCTGGGTAACGCGCGGGCCGCAGAAGCCGCCCTGGCAGCGACCCATACCTGCGCGGGTGCGGCGTTTTACGCCGTCCACAGTGCGGGCGCCTACGGGGGAGTTGATAGCTTCCACAATTTCGCCTTCGGTTACGGTTTCGCAGCGGCAGATTACGCGGCCATACAGCTTATTCTCTGCAATTTTAGCTGCCTGCTCGGAGGCGGTCATGCGAGTGAAAGCTTTTTTCTTAGGCAGCGCAGCCTTGAAGTCGGCTTTTTTGGCAGCGCCGGATACGCGGGCGATTTCGTTGGCGATAAGCTCGCCTACGGCTGGAGCCGCGGTCAGGCCGGGGGACTGCATACCTGCGGCGTTAAATAAACCGGGAACGGCGTCGCAGGGGCCGATGATGAAGTCGCCGGTGCTGGAAACTGCGCGCAGGCCGGCAAATTCTGTAATGGCGGCGCCCATGGGCAGATTGGGGATGAGCTTGCGGGCGGAAGCAATGATTTCATTCATGCCGCCGGTAGTAACCGCATGATCATCTTTGGATTCCTGCTCGTTGGCGTTGGGGCCGATAAAGGTGTTGCCGTGGGTAGTGGTGCAAACCAGAATACCCTTGGATTTTTTCGTCGGCGTGGGGAATACGACGCCGTAAACCAGGCTGCTGCACGCAGTCTTATCAAACAAAATATATTCGCCCTTACGCGGGGTGATGGTAAAGCTGTCGTCGCCCGCTAATTTAGCGATTTCATCCGCATAAATACCGGCAGCGTTGACTACGTATTTAGCTGCGATAACGCCTTTGGAGGTTTGAACGCCGGTAATGCGGCCTTCTTCTTTAATAAAGCCCAATACCTTGCAGTCGCGGATTACTTCCGCGCCGTTTTGCACAGCGCATTGAGCGAAAGCGATGGCTGCGCCGAAAGGCCAGCATACGCCGGCGCTGGGAGCCCACAATGCGCCTTTTACGGTTGTCAGGTTAGGCTCCTGCTCTAAAACTTCTTCATGAGTCAGGATTTGCAGGCCCTCTACGCCGTTGGCGCGGCCGCGCTGCATAAGCTCCTGCAAAGTCTGCATTTCTTCGTCGGTAGTTGCAGCGACTAAAGAACCGGTCCATTTAATATCCAGATCCAGGTCTTTTTCCAATTCGTGATACAGCCTGTTGCCGCGGACATTGGTAATAGCCTTCAGGCTTCCCGTAGGGGCGTCGAAGCCTGCGTGCAGGATAGCGCTGTTGGCTTTAGTGGTTCCTAAAGCGACGTCCGGCTCTTTTTCAACCAGTACGCATTTCAGGTCGTACTTGGAAAGCTCGCGCAAAACAGCAGTACCCACAATGCCGCCACCAATAACGACTACATCAGCGGATTTTACAAATTCCATTCTGTCACTTCCTTGCTGAATTTTCTTGAAAATTACAAGTAAATTTTATCACATTTTGCCAAAAAAAAGAACTGCCGCAGAGCAGTTCTTCGCAGATTTTTTCACAATTTTATCAAATTTTGTCCGCGCGGGACGTAGACGTTACCGCTTGAGCAGAAAATAACGCAAGGGCAGATACTTTTCCGGCTCTTCAATCAAAATATCGGTGCGGCTTTAGCGCCTTAGTAGTTTAATCCTCTTCTGAAAAATACAATAAAACCATTAGTATAACTTCGTTGCCTAACTTCTAAGAGATATGTTATCATATTCTTAGAAAAGGATGTAAGCATATAATCAGTAAAAATAACCTGCGGAAAACAAATAGCGGCAAGGAGGTATGCGCAATGCGTAAATTATGGCTTGTTTTTTTGCTTTTTGTATTATGCCTCAGCTGTACGGCTTGGGCCAAGGAAAAGCAGGCGGACGCCAAGGACGAAGGCGTGCGCCCGGCAGTCGTTATAACGGTAGAAGAAATGGAGCGCCGCTGGCCGGAGCAGGACGCGGACGCAGATTTGCTTTACGTTAAAGTCAAGGACGACCAGGTGGAGGTTTACGAAGGGCTGGCTAAGAACCGCTCCTTACGCAAGCAGCTTATTTTGCAGCTGCCTAACGCTGAGATGCTGCGCCTGTACACTTTGAACAAAGCGACTTACGAGCAGATGAGCAAGATGCTGCTTGATTACGAAAACGACAATACAAATTTTAACGGCTATAAAATTATTACGGATAAGGATTTAACGCGTAAGCTGGACAACGGCGCGCAGGTTTACCGCTTCTGGTTCATGAAGATTGAGCGGGAGAAGGCGAGCCGCCGCGGTTGGAACGTGCCTATCGGCATCGGTATCGGCATAGGCGGGCATAGGCATCACGGGCCGTGGATTGGCGTGGGCTGGTAACGGCGAGAAAAAATTGAGGCTTCCCGGGCGCTTAATAAAGCGGGGAAGCCTTTTATATTGGCAAATTTTTAATCTACGTCCTTGGTATGGGAACGCATACTCTTTCGCGCAGCCCAGGACCAGAAGCAGACTACGCATAGCCAGCCAACGCCAGTAGCGTAGGCTACGCTGATTAAGCCGTATTCGCCGATAAACAGATAGGCAAGGAGTGCGCGCAGGGCGATGTGCCCGGTCGCGCCGATTGTGGGAAGCGCTAACCGGCCGCAGCCCTCAAAATATCCGGCTAAGGCGTTGCCCGTAAAACATAAAAAGTAAAAGAGCGCTACGGTTTGCATATATTCCACGCCCTGCAGCCAGCCTTCACCAACGCCTGTTCCCAGCATAAAAGCGATGCCCGCAGGCGCGCCGGCGTAAAGCAATAGAGATGACGCTGCCCCGAACAGCACGAGCAGCTTAAGCCCGGTAAAAAATCCTCGCCTAACGCGGTCGAGGCGCAGTGCGCCGATATTTTGCGCGATAAAAATATTCAACGCTGCCGTACCGCTGTCGCCGAAAGAATTGACGAAGCCTTCTAATCTCCCGGCGGCGGTGTACGCCGCTACCATGCCGACGCCGCAGCTGTTGACCGCGCCCTGCACCAGCAGCTTGCCGATGTAAAGATTTGAATTGTGCATGGCAGTCGCCAAAGCGTAGCCGCAGGTGCGGCGCAAAAGTTTGCAATCTATTTTGCAATCGTCCTTGCCAAATAAAAGCTGGGGCAGGCGCCGTCGTAAATAAATGTAACAGCAAAGCGCGGCAAAGAGCTGCGCCAGCACGGTCGCCCACGCAGCGCCGCCGATGCCCCATTGCAGCGCGGCGACGAAAAGCAAATCCAATAACAAATTGAGCAGCATAGCCACAGCCAGAAAAAACAGAGCCATGAACGTATCGCCGACGGCGCGCAGCAGCACGCTGCAATAATTATATAAAAAAGTCGTCAACAGCCCGGCGAAAATAATTTGCAAATAAATTTTTAAAGACGGGATAATTTCAGGCGGCGTAGAAATCAAGCGCAGAACGTCGTCCGTAGCGTACCAACCGGCGGCGCTTATCAAAATGGTAAACGCCGTTCCGACGGCAAAAGCCAGAAAAGCTTCGTTACGGAAGGATAGGCAATCCTTTTTCCCGTAAAATTGCGCCCAAATGATGCCGACCCCCGTACAGCCGCCGCCGATTACAAAAATAAATAGGTTCATGACGGAGGAGGCGACGCCGATGGCGGCGAAGGCTTCAGTTCCGATAAAACGTCCGGCTACCAAAGCATCGATAGTATTATAAAGCTGTTGCAAAATATTGCCGATGATTAAGGGAACCGCCAACGTCAACAGCTGGCGCGGTATATTCCCGTGGGCGAGTTCTTTAGGCATGGCTTTTGCTCCCTTCTTGCTTTAAAGATAATATACTATCGCATCTAATATTTGTAAAATGCCTATTAAGAAGTTATAATATACGTATCTTGCATATTAAGAGGATAGCGTATGACAGAACAGGAAATAGCCGCGTTTTTAAGCGTGGTGCAGCATGGGACGATATCGGAAGCGGCGCAGGCTTTATTCGTCAGCCAGCCGGCGCTGAGCAGAAGGTTGGCGTCGTTGGAGGAAGAATTGGGCTGCACGCTGCTGGTCAGGCGTAAGGGGCAGCGCTATATCGAGCTTACGGACGCGGGCAAAGCTTTCGTGTCGCTGGCGCAGCGCTGGCAGGAGCTGCTGGCCGAAAGCGGGTTTCTGCGAAATTTCATCAGGACGCCAAGCCTACGTTTGGCTTCGGTGGGCAGCGTCTGCAATATTTTATTACCGCCGGTGGCGGAACTCTTTTTACAAAAATATCCTGAATGCCGCCTGAATATTTTTCAGCATCATTCTACGGAATGCTACGAGCATATGGAAAGCGGAAATTTGGATTTGGCTTTGATTTCGGACGACGTGTTTTCGCCGACGGTGGAAACCGTGCCCGCCATGCGCTCAGAATTTTATCTGCTCAGCCGTGTGCCGGGTGGTGACGATCCCGTCGCTCCGAACGAGCTTGACCCGCTTCGGGAAATACGCTTGCCTTGGACGCCGGAATTTGATTTGTGGCACGATTATTGGTTTGGAAGTACGGCGAAAGCGAAGATAGTGCTCGACCAGATGCCGCTTTTGGAATATTTTTTGCGCCACACGGATTGCTGGGCGGTTGCGCCCGTCTATATTGCGGATTTATTCGCGCGGCGGCAGGGAATTTTTAAACGGCGGTTGCAGAACCCGCCGCCGGATGAAATAATTTATTATTTGTTACCCAAGGACGCGCGCCGCACAAATAATTATAGCCGCGGCTTCTTGCAGCTGTTGCGCGCGGAGCTGGCTGCCAACCATCAAGAAATTACTACGCTGCTTTAAAAACAAAAACCAGCCCGGGCTTACGCGGCCGCGGGCTGGTTTAATTTTTCGCAGGGAAATCAGAGATGAATTTTAAATTTTATTTTGTATGTTCCGTGTTCACAGCCTGCTGGTTGGGCGCGGCGGTGGCGTACTTGCTGAGAGCGACCTTGGTGATACGGAAGTCGCCCACCGTTCCCGGTCCGTCAAGGCAGCCGTTGGGACAGGCCATGCCTTCTAGGTAACTGCAGTCGAGCTTGCCCGCTTCGGCGTCTTTGACAGCTTGTAGGCAATTATCCAAACCGCTGGCGTAATGCGCTTGGCGTACCTGCCCGCCCATAGCGGCAACGGTGTCCTGTACTGCGGCGGTAACGCCCGCCGTTAAGGGGAAGCCTAAACCCAGCTTAGACGCTTCGCGTTCGTACTGACCAACCGGTTGGTCGGCAAATTCAATATCCTTGCCCTCCAGCATGCACATGGCTTCTTCAAAGGTCAGCACATAATCGATAATATCGTTATGCTCGCGGGCTTCGTTCTTTTTAGCTATGCAGGGGCCGATAAAAACGGTAACTGCTTGGGGTCGCTGCGCTTTAACGTAGCGGCCGACGGAAATCATTGGCGAATCCGTTTCGCTGATTTTAGCCGCGGCCTGGGGCGCTTGCGTTTTAATAAGTTTAACGAAGGCCGGGCAGCAGGAGCTGGTCATATAATTTTGTTCGGATGGTACTTTTTCGATATATTCTTTGGCTTCCTTAACGCTGGTGATGTCTGCGCCCAGTCCGACCTCTACCACGTCGGCGAAGCCTGCTGCTTTCAGCGCGCTGTAGACCTGACCCATGGTGACCTTTAAGCCGAACTGGCCTACGATGGAGGGAGCTACCAGCGCTATAACCTCCCGGCCGCTTTTGATGCTGGCGATAACGCGCACGATATTACTGCGTTCGTCAATAGCGCCGAAGGGACAGGCGTTGCGGCAAGCGCCGCAGCTGACGCAAATTTCGTGGTCGATGACTGCCTTACGGTCTTCGCCGATGCTGACGGCTCCCAAGGCGCAGGCGCGGACGCAGGGGCGGTGAATTTCGATGATGGCGCCGTAGGGGCAGACCTGCTTGCAGCGGCCGCATTCCACGCATTTGGTTTTATCGATGAAGGCGCGGTTTTGCACCAGGCTGATGGCTTTGCGCGGGCAGTTGTTCATACATTTATGGGCGATGCAGTGGCGGCAGATATCCGTTACATGATAAGCTTCGATGGGGCATTGGTCACAGGCTGCCGGAAGCACGTCGATAAGCGGCAAATCTTTGCGCTCCGGCTCGTTCAGCGTCAGCTTGGACGCTTCAATGATATTGGTTTTGCATTCCTGTCCCAGGGCCATGTCGATACGGTTTTTTAAAACGGCCCGTTCTTTATAGACGCAGCAGCGGTAGCGCGGCGTGTCCTCGCGCACCTCCTGCAAAATATCGTAAACATGGTCGACGAGTTCATCGTTCCAGGTATAGCGGGATAAATGCTCCAGCACCATACGTCGCAGTTGGGCAACGGCGGTCAGCTCCATATTTGTATCCTCCTTGGCAAGCTTGGCATATATTATTTAAATTCTGCGCGTTGGGACAAATTCCTGCCCAGCTTTGAAGAAAAACATTGCGCCGGCGGCGCAGAAAAAATTTTAAAAAATTTTGCTTTACCCCCTTTACAAAATCGCCGGCTGGTTTTATAATAAGCCCATAAAGCAACAATGGTGTTGTTGGACGTCAATCCAAACTCCAATGTTGCTTTTTTGTTTTATATTACGCAAGAAAAAATTTTTCTTGCCAGGCAGTGCAACGAAGCACCGGGGCGGCGATAAGCGGCCTGCGGTGCTTTCTCATTTTTGCAGAGGCAGATAGAAAAAATCTGCAAAAGGATGCTTGCTGATATTATTTTATTGAGAGGGGCTTACGTGAGTAAACCCAAAAGCGCTTCTGGTTTTTAAACGAGAGAGATTAGGGAGGTTTTACGTATGAACGATGTACCGAAATTATTTGGCAGCTTAGTATTTAACGAAACCGTTATGAAAGACCGTCTGCCGACCGTAACTTACAAGGCTTATAAAGCTGCGGTTTTAGAAGGCAAACCGTTAAATTTGGAAATTGCTAATATTATCGCTAACGCAATGAAGGATTGGGCCCTGGAACATGGCTGCACCCACTTTACCCATTGGTTCCAGCCCATGACCGGCATCACCGCCGAAAAGCACGAAAGCTTTATTTCTCCGACCGCTGAAGGCCGCGTAATTATGGATTTTTCCGGCAAGGAATTAATTCAGGGAGAACCCGACGCTTCCAGCTTCCCGTCCGGCGGCCTGCGCGCTACCTTTGAAGCCCGCGGCTACACCGCTTGGGACCCCACCTCTTACGCTTTCGTAAAAGATAACTGTTTGTGCATCCCGACGGCGTTTTGCTCCTACACCGGCGAGGTGCTGGATAAAAAGACGCCGCTCCTGCGCTCCATGAACGCCGTAAGCAAAGCGTCCTGCAAAATTTTGAAACTGTTCGGCATCAGCACCGTACGCGTCAACAGCACCGTGGGCCCCGAACAGGAATATTTCCTGGTAGATAAAAAAATGTGGGAAAAACGCAAGGATTTGGTTTATTGCGGCCGCACCTTGTTCGGCGCTAAATCTCCTCGCGGTCAGGAACTGGAAGACCATTACTTCGGCATCATTAAACAAAGAGTATTGGCCTTTATGAAGGATTTGGACGATGAATTGTGGAAACTTGGCGTGCTTGCCAAAACCGAGCATAACGAAGTAGCTCCGGCTCAGCACGAATTAGCGCCCATCTTCTCCTCCACGAACGTGGCTTCCGACCACAACCAGCTGATGATGGAATTTATGAAGCGCGTAGCGCTGCGTCACGGTTTGGTTTGCCTGCTGCATGAAAAACCCTTTGAAGGCGTGAATGGCAGCGGCAAGCACAACAACTGGTCCCTGAGTACGGAAGAAGGTATGAATCTTCTGGACCCCGGCAAGGAGCCTTATAAGAACCTGCGCTTCCTGACTTTCCTGGCAGCAATTTTAAAAGCGGTTGACGAATATCAGGACCTGCTGCGCGTATCCGTAGCCAGCGCCGGCAACGACCATCGCTTGGGCGCTAACGAAGCGCCTCCGGCCATCGTTTCCGTTTTCCTGGGCACCGAGCTGACCGCCGTGCTGGAAGCTATCGCCGCCGATAAGGTTTATACCGGCAATCCCGAAGCTTTCATGAAAATCAGCGACGACACTATTCCCGCGTTGGTAAAGGACAATACCGATAGAAACCGTACTTCTCCGTTCGCCTTCACCGGCAATAAATTTGAATTCCGTATGTTGGGCAGCATGTTCTCCATCTCCGGCCCCAACATCGTTTTGAACACCATCGTCGCCGAAGAGCTGGACGGTTTTGCCGACAGATTGGCGAACGCTTCCGATTTGGAAGCCGCAGTTTACGATTTGGTAAAAGAAACTTATCTTGCGCATAAACGCATCGTCTTCAACGGCAACGGTTATACCGACGAATGGGTGGAGGAAGCCGCCAAACGCGGTCTGCTGAATCTCAAATCCACGCCGGAAGCTATTCCGTACATGGGCGCTCCGAAAAATGTAGCGCTGTTCACGAAGCATAATATTTTCACCGAAGCGGAAGTTAAATCCCGTGTGGAAATCCTGCTGGAAAACTACAGCACGACAATTTCCATTGAAGCGGCTACCGCGCTGGATATGTTCCACAAGGATATCCTTCCGGCAGTCAGCGCTTATACCGGCGATTTGACTAAAGCCGTGCTGGATAAAAAAGCCGCAGGCATCAGCGCAGGCTTTGAGGCTGAGCTGGCGGATAAGCTGAGCAAGCTGAGCGCGGAAATGTACGCTGCTTCCGTGAAATTGGAAAAAGATATGCACGAGGCCGCAGCTATCGAATGCAGCAAGAAGCAGGCTTGCTTCTACCACGATGTAGTATTGGAGGATATGGGCGCGCTGCGCAGCGCAGTAGACGCGGCCGAAGCTTTGACCGGCGGCAAATATTTGGATTATCCGACCTACGGCGAGCTGCTCTTCGGCGTCAACGAGTAAGACGCTCGCGGCGGATGCGTAAGCCAACCGTACAGCTTTGATACACAACGAGGTGTATCCCGCAAGGGGTACGCCTCTTTCTTTATCTCTAGACCATAAACACTAAAGAGTGCCTAGAAAATAACATGCCGCAGGCATGACATATAAAAATATCCATATTTGTATTTTGTTTGAGGGGTGACTAATAATGGATAAATTTGCAGCAACCGACACCATATGGGTACTCATTGGTGCTTTCCTGGTATTTTCCATGCAGCCGGGCTTCGCTATGGTAGAAACCGGCTTTACCAGAGCTAAGAACGCAGCGAACATCGTTATGAAAAACGTCATGGACATGTGCTTGGGTTCTATCGTTTTCTGGATTATCGGCTTTGGACTGATGTTCGGTACGGATATCGGCGGATTCATTGGCACGCCGGACTTTTTCGTACAGGGTGATTACGGCGCCAGCTATCCGTCCACCGTATATTTTATTTTCCAAACCATGTTCTGCGCGACGGCGGCGACCATCGTTTCCGGCGCTATGGCCGAGCGTACTAATTTCCTCGTTTATTGCATTTACAGCGTTGTTATCAGCGCTTTCATTTATCCCATCAGCGGCCATTGGATTTGGGGCGGCGGCTGGCTGGCGCAAATGGGCTTCCATGATTTCGCCGGTTCCACGGCGGTACACATGGTCGGAGGCGTTGCTTCCTTAATCGGCGCGCGCATGATCGGCGCTCGTATCGGCAAATATAATGAGGACGGCAGCGTCAACGCTATTCCCGGTCACAGCATTCCGCTGGGGGCTTTGGGCGTGTTCCTGCTGTGGTTCGGCTGGTTCGGATTTAACGGCGCTTCAACCGTCTGCGCTACGGGCGACGACGTGCTGACTTCCATCGGTTCGATTTTCATTACCACTAATATGGCTGCCGCAGCAGGCGCGACCGCTACCATGATTTACACCTGGGCTCGTTACGGCAAGCCTGATGTTTCCATGACGCTGAACGGCGTTCTGGCCGGTTTGGTTGCTATCACCGCCGGCTGCGATATGGTAAGCCCTGCCGGAGCTTTGATTATCGGTTTGCTTGCCGGCGTTCTGGTAGTTGTTTCCGTTGAATTTTTTGACCAGACCTTGAAAATTGACGACCCTGTCGGCGCAATTTCCGTTCATGGCGTTTGCGGCGCCTTTGGCACTATCGCAACCGGTTTCTTCGCATTGGACGGCGGCCTACTGTATGGCGGTGGCACGGATTTCCTGTTAATTCAAATTCTTGGCGTTGCAGTGGTAGCCGCGTATGTGGGCGTGGCTATGACAATCATCTTTAAAGTTTTGGATAAAATCTTCGGCCTGCGTGTCAGCGAAGAAGAAGAAATCAAAGGCCTGGATATGGAAGAGCATGGTTTACTCAGCAGTTATGCAGACTTCATGCCTACCGCTCCTGTTGAGGTCCCCGTCGCCGTTTATACCGCTCCCGCAGCAGTAAAGACTTCTGCTGTTAAGCCTGAAGGCGCGGCTAAGCTGAGCAAGGTGGTCATCATTACTTCGCAGAACCGCTTTGAGGCTTTGAAGACAGCTCTGGATAAGCTGGGCATCACCGGCATGACTGTAACTAAGGTTTTGGGGTACGGTATTCAAAAGGGTCAGACGGAAATGTACCGCGGCGCGGAAATTGCCGCTCATCTGCTGCCCAAGGTTAAGGTAGAAATGATTGTTTCCGCTATTCCTGTGGCAGATGTAGTCAATACCGCTAAAACAGTGCTGTACACCGGTAAATACGGCGACGGCAAGATCTTCGTTTACGATGTGGAAGACGTTGTGAAGATCCGCACCGGCGAAACCGGCTTCGACGCCTTGCAGGATAAACCTATTGAAGGTTAAATATTGCTTCTCCCTAATTACTCCCTAATATAGCAGAAGAGACTGAAAGCCCTTGCGTCATGCGGGGTTTTCGGTCTCTTTTGCGTTGGCTGGCTACGGTTTGGTTTCAGCAGCTGCAACCAAGTTTATAAACTAGCTTCCTATTGGAGTTTATTATGCGATGAAGTATAATATAAATGCAAAATATTTTTTTAAAGCAGAATTACAATTAATAGGGAAAGGAGATTTTTGAAATGCAAAATATCGCTTTATATAAAGCTATGCTGGAATATTTCAGCGGCGATCCGCGCCGCTGCCAGCATTTAATTAAGGTAGCCAGCTTGGCGCGGGAAATAGCGCTGCTGGAAAATTTAGACGCGCAGACCGTTGAGCTGGTGGAGGCTGCGGGCCTCATTCACGACTGTGGCATTAAAATTGGCGAAGCTAAGTACGGCGCAGGCAAATGCACCGGTAAAATTCAGGAGCAGGAGGGCCCTGCTGTGGCGCAAAAGATTTTAGCGGAGCTAGGCTATGACGCCGCGGTAGTAGAACAAATTTGTTATCTTGTAGGGCATCACCATACCTATAATAATATAGATGGGCTTGATTATCAGATTTTAGTCGAAGCCGACTTTCTCGTAAATTTTTATGAGGACGGACTAAGCAAAAATGCGATAGCTTATACTGTGGAGAAAATTTTCCGCACGGACAGCGGCAAATTGTTGGCACAGGCTATGTTTGGGCTGGAATAAAATAAACTCCTAAAGCAGACTGTTTTGATTTCAGAATTCTGCTTTAGGAGTTTTGTATTATATTATAATGAAGAAAAAATTATTTTTGTCTGGCGTGCAGCTTTTTCAGCTTGCGCATCAAGGCTTCTAAATCAAGCTTTTGCCCTTGCAGCAACGCGGCGGCGCGGGCCTTGACCAGTTCGTCGGTGCTGGTGTGGATGGTTTGGCGCAGGGCGTCTCTAATTGTCGGCGTCAGCTGCTGCAGTTCCCAGCTTTCCAAAGCGTCGCAGGCGCAGCCGCGCAGCAGCTCGTGCAGCGAACCCAGAGCGGCTGTGATAATTGCTTCGCCTTGCCCCGGATGGATTTGCAGGTAACGTAGCGGCACTACTAAAGCGTGCAGTTCGGCGGCGTATAATGGCAGCTGGTTAGTAATAAGCTGCAGAACGCGCTGGGAACGGTCGTCGCCTTCGTAGAACAGCAGGTAAGGAAAGAGCGTATATTCCAAGGGGTGCTGCTGCCAGTGGGCGAACAGCCGAGGCCAAACGTCTACTTCCGTTTCGTAGGCAAAATCAGCCAGCTGATAATTGATTTGACCGTCGATAATCAGGCGCTGCTGTATCTGCTCCTGCCAATCCTGACAGTAGACCATTTTATCGCAGCGGGAAATCAGCTCGTGGCATTGATTGGGCGACAAGGAATACAGATTGTTTTCCTCCAGCAGGCTGCGCAGAGTGTTAGCAATGGTTATCATATCTAGCAGGTCTTCGGGGATGACGGCCAGATATTGCGCGTGGCGCAGCAAGCTGCACAGCATGGGATAAATGTCGATGTTGTGCAGATTATAGCTTTCACGCACATTTTGCGGCGGATAATGCAGCAGCATAAATAAATAATTGCCGATAATGGCCATGGCGCTTTTATAAACGGTAAAGGAAATTACCGGCTGCTGCAGCACCTGGGCCATGTTTGTGGCCTGCATCAGCTTGACGGACAGTGGCGGATATTCCACGTCGATATCGGGACCGTTTTTCAAAAGCCACAAGCGTTGAGCTTCGTCGGCGCATTGGCAGTCGATGATGGCGAAAACCTTGCCCCAGCCTTTGGTGCAGCCCAGCAGCTCCCATACTGCTTTTTGCGGCGTATAGTTGCCGATGCGGCAGCCGTATAAAAAGCTGAAGGTAAATTCCTCGCAGTGGGCCAGCGTGACAATATCCTGCCACAGCTGGGGATCCTCCTGCTGCAGGCGCTCCATGCCGTACAGGCCGAAAAGTATCAGGGCAAATTTCAGCGGTTCGCGGTGGCGGGCGTTGTAGAAAAAGCTGCGCGCCAAGTCGAGGGCTATGATGTTCATATCGTCCGCGTCAAAAGAGGAGATGAAGGGGTCGCAGTATTCGGCCATGGACATACTTTTGAGATCATGGTACAGGCGTTGGCGGCGGGGCTGCAGGGGCTCGGCCAGATAGGCGCGCAGGTCCTTGAGCAGAAGGCTGGCGTCGTCTACCGCAGCGGGCATATCCATCGTGTAATAAAAAGCGTCGGTATGTCCTGGCTCCGTAAGGTAAGGATAATCGCCGCTGTCGGGTAGGTCGGGCTCGGTGTAAAAACCTTCCTCGTCAATATGATTTTTGATGTAATGGTATAATGATTTATTCATAGATTTGCTTGCAAAAAAACTTTCACTGAATTTAATTTTATGGTAAAATAAAAAAGCTGCGACTCTTTCCAGTAGGAGGGAGGTGTCTAGCATTGGAAGATAGTATCCATACCTTTGTCGTATCTGTTGGAGCAAGTATAGTCGCCTACTATATTTGCAAATGGCTGGACAGATATTAGAGCAGCACCAGCATAATAAAAAAGCAGCGGTCGCCTCCGCTGCTTTTTTGTGCCACGCTTTGGAAGAAACGTGTCCATAACCTTTTGTGCTTAAAGTATAGCATAGAGATAAGAAAATGGCAAGCCTTTGTTTTACATTTGCGTTGTAATCTCCATCAGGCAGTCGCCGCTTTCCACGCGCTCGCCGGCAGCTACATGAATAGCGCTGACGATACCGGAGATAGGCGCTGATAAAGTCGTTTCCATTTTCATGGCCTCGGTGACGATTAGAGGCGTGCCCTTGGTTACGGCCTGTCCTTTTTCCACCAGCACCTTGACTACGGAGCCGGACAGGGAAGCGCCGATTTCGCCCAGCTTGCTCTTGTCCGCTTTTTTGCGGGTGACGCTGGTTGCTTTGGCGTTGCGGTCCTTAATAATGATTTCGCGGGGCAGTCCGTTGAACTCAAAGGTCACAGTGCGCATACCGGCGGCGTTGGCTTCGGAAATATGGTCTAATTTGATGACCAGCACCTTGCCCTGCTCTATTTCTACCTTAATAGTTTCGCCGGGAGTCATACCGAAGAAGAAGGTAGGCGTATCAAGTACGGATACGTCGCCAAATTCGTTGTAACGGGTTACCCAATCGGTGAATACCTTGGGATACAGGCAGTAGGAGCTGATTGCCTCGTCGGTAGTAGGCGCGCCCATGTCTTTGAGCTTGCTGCGAACAGCTTCGAAGTCCACGGGTTCTAAAGCAGCGCCGGGACGCACGGTAATAGGCTGACGGCCCTTGAGAATGATTTTTTGCAGTTTTTCCGGGAAGCCCTGATAAGGAACGCCGATGCGGCCCTCGAAAAATTCTACGACGGAAGACGGGAAGTCCAGCACGTCGCCTTTAGCGTAAACGTCTTCTTCCGTCAGCTCGTTTTGCAGCATGAACAGCGCCATGTCGCCTACGATTTTAGAGGACGGCGTAACCTTGATTAAATCGCCGAAGAGCATGGATACGCGGTGGTACATGTCCTTGACTTCTTCCCAGCGGTGAATCAGGCCCAAGGCCTGAGCCTGCTGCTTCAGGTTGGTGTACTGGCCGCCGGGCATTTCGTGAACGTAAACTTCGGGATTGGGGAAGTTTTCCGTTCTGTCGGCAGCTTTATAATAAGGACGCACGGTTTCCCAATAGCGGGACAGCTCGTTGAGGGAATCAACGTCCAGCCGCGGCTGGCGGGGATGTCCGCTTAATGCATAATACAAACTGCTGGTAGAGGGCTGGCTGGTGCCGCAGCTCATGGAGCTCATGGCCGTATCCACGATATCCACGCCTGCGTCGATAGCGCGGGCGTAAGTATAAATGGCGTTGCCGCTGCCCTCGTGCGTGTGCAGGTGAATGGGAACGCCTACATAGGATTTCAGGCTGCTGACTAATCTGTAAGCGGCTTCCGGCTTTAACAGGCCGGCCATATCCTTAATGGCGATAATATTAGCGCCGGCCTTTTCCAAGGCCTTCGCCATATCGATATAATATTGCAGATCATATTTATCGCGATGCGGGTCGAGAATATCGCCAGTGTAGCACAACGCGGCTTCGGCTACCTTACCGCATTCACGCACGGTGTCGATGGAAAGACGCATATTATCCAGACCGTTGAGACTGTCGAAGATACGGAAAACATCGATGCCGTTCTTAGCGGCCAGTTGGATGAAGTGCTTCACTACATTATCGGGGTAGCTGGTATAACCTACGGCATTGGCGCCGCGCAGCAGCATTTGGAATAAAATATTGGGAGCTGCCTGGCGGAATTGAGCAAGACGCTGCCAGGGGCTTTCGTCTAGGAAGCGGTAGGCTACGTCGAAGGTAGCGCCGCCCCAGCATTCAAAGGAGAAAAGTCCGGGCAGCTTACCGGCGGTATCGCGCATTACGCGCAGCATATCGCTAGTGCGCAGGCGGGTGGCAAACAGGGATTGATGGGCGTCGCGGAAGGTTGTGTCGGTAACAAGTACCTCCTGCTGTGCCATTACCCAATCGGCCAAGCCTTCTGGGCCTTGGGTATCCAGAACGTGCTTAGCGCCCAAAGCTAAAATGCCGTTATAGGGTTTGGGCAGATTCAGTGGCGCAAAGTCTGGCTTGGGCTGCACGCCTACGTTGGAATAGCCGTTGACGGTAATATCGGCAATGTAATGCAACAGCTTGTTACCGCGGTCAAGGGTTTTGGGGAAAACGAACAGCTTCGGCGTTTTGTCTACAAAGTCCGTGGTGTAGTCGCCTTTGACGAAATGCTCGTTCTGCAGCACGTTTTCCAAAAATTGAATATTGGTTTTAACGCCGCGGATGCGGAATTCTTTCAGGCAGCGCAGCATTTTCGTAATAGCTATCTGATGGGTCAGACCCCAGGTGGTGGCCTTAACTAGCAGAGAATCGTAATAAGGGGTAATAACGGAGCCGGTGAAGGCGTTGCCGCCATCCAAGCGGATGCCGAAGCCGCCGCCGCTGCGATAGGTAATCAGCTTGCCGGTGTCGGGCATGAAATTATTGGACGGGTCTTCGGTAGTAATACGGCACTGAATGGCATGGCCGATGGAGCGCAGCTCTTCCTGCCGGGGCAGAGCGATTTCCGGGCCGTGCAGGCTGTAGCCTTCGGCAATGCGGATTTGAGTCTGCACAATATCGATGCCGGTGATTTGCTCGGTAACGGTATGTTCGACCTGAATACGAGGGTTGACTTCAATAAAATAGAATTTGCCGTCGGGAGTGGCTAAAAATTCCACCGTACCGGCGCTGATATAATCTACATTTTTCATCAGCTTTACTGCGGCGTCGCAGATGGCCTGGCGCTGCTCCACAGGCAGGGAGAAGGCCGGAGCTATTTCCACCAGCTTTTGGTGGCGGCGCTGCACGGAGCAGTCGCGCTCAAATAAATGCATCAAATTGCCGTGGGTGTCGCCGATGATTTGCACTTCAATGTGCTTGGGGTTCTGCAGATATTTTTCCAAATAGATTTCGTCGTTGCCGAAAGCTTTTTTCGCTTCGCTTTTAGCCATGTCGTAAGCTGTTACGGCTTCCTCCGCCGATTTGACGACGCGCATACCGCGGCCGCCGCCGCCGTTGACAGCTTTGATGATAATAGGATAACCGTATTGCTCGCCGAAGTCTAAAACCTCTTGCAGGCTGCTGACGGTGCCTTTGCTGCCGGGAATCATAGGGATACCGGCCAGCTCGGCTTGTTTGCGGGCGTTGATTTTATCGCCGAACATAATTAAATGCTCAAGGCGCGGGCCGATGAAGATTAAGCCTTCTTCGGAGCAGCGGCGCGCCAGATTGCTGTTTTCGGATAAGAAGCCGTAGCCGGGGTGGATAGCGTCCACGTCGTGTTCCTTAGCTACACGCAAAATATCTTCGATATCCAAATAAGCGTCCGTAGGGCTTTTGCCCTCGCCTACCAAATAAGCTTCGTCAGCCTTATTGCGGTGCAGGGACAGGGTGTCTTCTTTAGAATATATAGCAACAGTGCGGATGCCTAATTCATTGCAGGCACGAAAAACACGAATGGCGATTTCGCCGCGATTAGCAACTAAAACTGTGTTAATTTTGGGCATGATAGCTCCTCCTTGTCTTGATTACAGCCTTATTGTATATAAAAGCCGGGTGTAATGCAAGCAGGCTAACAGATGTATACAGGTATTCTTATATATTATTTTGTGAAAATTGGCGTGTACTATATTATAAAAAAAGAAGAAACCCATACAAAGGGGAAGCCTTGTGTACGGGTTTGAAAGTTTATGAGATTATTTAATTTAAAACATATGCCGTGCCAGTAGCGTGCAGCTTATAGCTGACATTTGTTTAGCGGCATGGCTGTGGCTTTACGCCTTCTTGGAGAGAAGTTCCAGCAGCTGATTGATATTCTTTTTGCCGAAGGAAACCTGGCTGTCGTTGATAATCAGACAGGGTACACTCATAACCTTGTACTGCTCCCGCAGCTCCGGGAAATGAGTGATATCGTAGACTTGCGCGGTAATCTGAGAATGTGCTGACGCAATGCGTTGAGCCGCAGTTACCAGCTCCGGACACATGGTGCAGGAAAGCGATACTAAAATCTTCATATCGATAGGGGCAGGAAGAGCGTTGATAGCTGCTGCCGCAGCGCTGTCCAGAGCTTGGCCGGGACCGGCTGCGTTGTAGAGTCCTAGAATGAAGGAGGTAAATTCATGGCCGCCGGGAACGCCGTGGAAAGCAAGACCCGTCCAGCTGCCGTCGGAGCGGCAAACCTGCACGCAGGGAAGAGCGGATACGGAGCCGGCATCTGAAGCAATTTCTATGTTCAGCTTATCAGTGAGCTTACCAAGCTCTTCCATGTAACCTCGCAGCTCGGCAGAAACAGAGCGTTGGTCTAAATACAGGCGCAGACGCAGAGGCTGTGCCATTCTGCTGAAGACAGTTTGCAGCTGTGCTAAAACATCGGCAGAGAACAGCCCTGCTTCGCTTTTCGGCGCTGCGTTGGCAGCAGCAGGAGCCGGAGAGGGAGCGGATGCTTTAGGCTGCTTGGGATGCAGGCCAGTCTTTTGCTGCATTTCTGCCGCGTAGCGTTCCAGCTCTGTTGCTGCTAAAGCGCCGTCGCCTACGGCGGTGACTACCTGACGCAGCGGTTTAACGCAAACGTCGCCTGCGGCATACAGTCCTTCTGCGCTGGTACGCTGGCTGCGGTCTGTAAGAATATAGCCTTGTTCGTTTACGTCGGCCAGCCCGCGAACCAATTCGGTAGCCGGAGCGTAACCGGCGAAAACAAAGACACCGAAGGTGTCGCCTTCCGGCGGACGGTATTCGGTTACTTCGCCGGTAATATTATTACGGTAGCGCAGCAGACGCAGGGCGGAATCGCCGCTTACTTCTTCTACCTGAGTATTGGTAAGAATCGTAATTTTTTCATGCTTACGAGCTGCTTCGGCAGTTGCTTCAGCGCAGGTGAAATCCTCGCCGCGGATTAAAATGGTAACGTGCTTGGCATATTTTGTTAAAAATACACTTTCCTCCGCAGCGGCAAAACCGCCGCCTACTACGAAAACGTCCTTGCCGGTGAAAAATTCGCCGTCGCAGGTTGCGCAATAGGCTACGCCGTGACCCTTAAATTCTTCTTCGCCCAGAAAGCCCACCTTGCGGGGATGAGCGCCGGTAGCCAAAAGGATACCAAAGCAGCGTAATTCGCCGCGGCTGGTTTGCACGGTTTTGATATCTCCGTCTAAGGAAAGGCTTTCTACCTCGGCCAGCAGAAATTCTGCGCCGAAGCTTTGCGCCTGCTTTCGCATGGTTTCGGTAAGAGCTTTGCCGTTGGTACGTTCTACGCCGGGGTAATTGACTACCTCATCGGTAATGGTAATCTGGCCGCCGAACTGCTCCTTTTCCACGACCAGTACGCGGTAACGAGCGCGGGCTAAATACAGGGCTGCCGTTAAGCCTGCCGGGCCGCCGCCGATAACCACTACGTCATATAAATTATCGTAATTCTGTGCCATGATATTAAAGCTGACCTACGAGATCAAGGCTGGGCTTCAAGGTTTCTGCGCCGGGCTGCCATTTAGCCGGGCAAACTTCGTCGCCATGGGCAGCTACAAATTGCAGAGCCTGTACCTTGCGCAGCAGTTCGTCGGCGTTGCGGCCTACGTTGCCGGCGTTTACTTCGTAGGCAACGATTTTGCCTTCGGGATTAACAACAAAGGTACCGCGTTCTGCCAGACCGTTTTCTTCAATCAGTACTTCAAAATCTTTGGACAGAGCGTGGGTGGGGTCGGCCAGCATCGGGTATTGAATTTTTTTGATGCGCTCGGAAGCGTCGTGCCAAGCCTTATGTACAAAATGGGTGTCGGTGGAAACGGAATAGATTTCACAGCCGATAGCTTGAAACTCAGCGTACTTGTTGGCTAAGTCTTCTAATTCAGTGGGGCAGACAAAGGTGAAATCTGCGGGATAGAAGAAGAACACACTCCATTTACCAAGAATATCAGCCTTGGAAACAGCTTGGAAAGAATTATTTACAAATGCCTGTACGGTAAAATCATTAACTTCTTTGTTGATCAGGGACATAAAAATACCTCCTTAAAATATAACTTATTTTTAGTTAGCGAGAACTAACTTCTATAAATATTATAAAGGGATGACCAAACAATGTCAAGGATAATTATTATCCATTAGGAGGCAATGTCTTGATACTTTTGTGAATTTTATCCCAGCATAATGAAGAATAGCCAACGCTTTAGCTGCGTTGGCTACTTTGTGCGCGCTGAGTATTGCGTTAGCGCTTGAATTTTCGCTTATTATTTCTTCAACGAATTGTAAATTCTTCTCTTGGCTAGTAGTGCAGTTATTTATCGCTTTCCGTTTCTGCTACGATTCGTTTTTGTCCTGCGAATTTTCGGCTTGAGTATCATAGGACGACCAAAAAGCGTCTTCTATCTGACTGCCGTCGGGTCGCAGATAAATTTGAAAATGCTCGTCGCTGTCCGGCAGGCGGTACGCCAGGCTGACATATTAAACTGTTTTACGCAAGCTAGTACTCGGTTATCGTGTTATACTCTAGGCTTATATTGACGCTTATATATTGTGGTCAGCTTGATTAACATATGTTTACTTGACATTATTTCTTGGAAAAATGTATAAAAGAGCTGCTCTATTCTAGATACTTGTTAAAAATCCTCCTGCTTCAATTGAAAATAAATTTCAAAAATTTCTGATATACATATAGACTTTTAGAGAAAATAATGTATAATATTAACAAGTTGATTGTATAACAGGAATGTTCTGAAAAAACGCAGAAATATGTAATGAAAATGAGTGAGTGCGTAAAATTTTGAAGATTATTTTTGGAATACATATTGATTGCTCGAAATTTTCAAAATCTTACAACAAAGGAGAGCGTTTTGGTATGATGAATGATTTCACTATGGCGTCCGTTAAGGAGATTAATCTATTCATGCAGCGATATTGCAGGAATGAAGGGACACGGTTACAGATTGGCAAATATTTTAAGGTTGATGTAGAGGTATACGAGGATTTAGCTCCTGGACAGCAGGTGTATAGCTGGATTAATGGGGGTAAATTGATAGGCGGTACAGTCATAGCATTTCAGGTCAAGGATATACAAAATTTGAATTTGTACTATCCGGTATTTCCGGAAAGTATAGGTAAGCAGTTGTTGAAGGCATGGGGAATGCCGTTGCCACCCAAGTGGAGTATATATGCGGACGATAATAAGTGGCTGTATACGGAAACGGCAGATGAGCTTAATCAGGAAATGCGCAGGCTGCTGCTTTATGGGCGTTTATTCATCAGCTTACAGCAGCGAGGCTTTTGTCCTATGCCCTATAGTTTTAAAGAAATATATCTTCAATTAAACAAATTTTCTAATGATTCTGTGGACGTAAGCGTTGTGCGCATGGTAAATGCTGTGCTGCGCGAATATTTGCACATGAAGGGCAGATTTATGAATTGCAATAATCTACAGGATTTCATTGCTTACCTGCATAATAAATATACATTGTTATCGTTTGTCAACGCAGATTTTTCCGGACTGCGGCAGTTATTGGCACAGGAGAATGAACAAAGCTATTTTTAGGAGGTGGGATAAAAAATCACAAATGCGTTGGCTTTATTGTTTATTCTTGACTGCATTGCTGTTATTTGCTAAAATGTATATACAAGCATATACATTTTGCGATTAAAGGTGGTGATAATATGACTACGATGACATTAATATCTACAATCAGCAAATGGGGAAATAGCCAAGGGATTCGCTTGACAAAGGATATGCTTTCCTTAGCAAATATGTCCTTAGGAGATGATATTTCTATTACTGCTGACGGGCAGCAAATTATTATTCAAAAAATCTTAAAAAAAAGACGATCTTTGGAAGAATTATTTGCTGGTTATGAAGGAAGCTATAAGTGCCACGAGGCTGCTTCAGGCGACTCTGTTGGAAAGGAATTTTGACTAATATGATTTTTAAGTTTAAAGCAAAGGTTCCTATGCAAAGAGATATTATCTTATTGGATTTTGACCCGCAGGCCGGTGTGGAAATTCAAAAACGAAGGCCAGCTTTGGTAATATCGGCTACAGAATTTCAAAGGCATACTGGTTTGGCGGTAGTAGCCCCTATAACATCGACAATTAGGGAGAGCTTCCCTTTGCATGTAAAGATTTCCGGGGAATGTTCTGTTCATGGGGATATTTTATGTGAACAAATAAAAAGTATGGATTATACAGTAAGAAATTGGAAAAAAGTGGCTGAACTGGCACCGGAGCAATTTACTGGCGTACAGGAGACTATAGCGGCTATCTTAGATCTGCAATAATCTATAATATCTTTACTATCTTTGCTGCAAAATAGGTATTTCCTGCTGTTGAGCAGAAAAAGAAAGCGCCGCGGAAAAGCGGCGCTTGCGAAACGATGCATTTGAATAAATATTAGTTTTATGCGTTTTCCTTATCGTAATCAGGATCGAATTTAGGATTCAGATAGTTTTGGAACAGCCAAGCCAGAACTGCGCCGGAAATATTATGCCAGGCGGAGAACACAGCGCCGGGAACGGTAGCTGCTGGCATTGCGGCAAAGTGAGCTTTAGCAAGACCGGTTGCCAGACCGGAGTTCTGCATGCCAACCTCTACGGAAAGAGCGACTGCTTTTTTCCAGCTGAGACCGCACAGGCGTGCAATGCCGAAGCCCAGTGCATAACCGCAGCAGTTATGCAGAATAACTACCAGAATAATCAGGCCGGAGGTTTTGAGGATCAGGTCGCGGCTGGCGCCGATTACACCGGCGATGATTAAGGAAATAGCGATAGTGGAGACTGCGGGCAGATAGTCGGTAGCCGTAGCTGCCAGTTTGGGCAGAAAAGATTTAACTGCTAAACCCAGGCAGATGGGCAGAATTACGATTTGCACGATGGAGAAGAACATACCTACCGGATCGAAAGCTATTTTCTGACCGATGATTAAATAGGTGATGAACGGAGTTAAAATAGGAGATAGTACGGTGGAAACGCTGGTCATGGTAACGGACAGCGCTACGTCGCCTTTGGACATAAAGGTAATAACATTGGAGGAAGTGCCACCGGGGCAGGTGCCCACCAGTACAACGCCGGCAGTCAGCGCTGGGTCAAGATTGAAAGCCGTAGCCAGTAAGTAAGCCAGACCGGGCATAATAAAGAATTGTGCGCATGCGCCGATTAAAACGTCGGCGGGGCGTTTTAAAACTAAAGCGAAATCTTTCAAGTTGAGCGTTGTGCCCATGCCGAACATTACAACGCCTAAGAGACAGCTAAGAACGCTGATGCCTCCCACCTTACCTAATACCCACAGAAAATTCTGGGGCATGACCATACCGAGGATCAGAAAGACGATGGCGATAATGCCAAAGAACTTGCCGATCAATGCGCAGATTTGTTTCATTTGATATACCTCTTTCCCTTAAAAAATAAATACTGCGGGCGGATGCCCTTGGAAAAATATCCGCTTGCGCGAACTTCTTCCTTTATATTTTAAACGTCCACTATTATAGCAAAGATATGCTGAAAAATAAAGTGATGCTGTGAAAAACAGTAAAATTTTTCATCACGTGCCAGCGATGTGTTATAATAGTTATAAAAATGAAGAAAATTAAGGACGGAGGCACACCTCTTGTACACGATAAGCAAGGATTACCGTAAAGAAATAATTATAGAAAAATCACGTTTTATTTGCACGCTGAAAAAGGTGAACAGTGAAGCTGAGGCGCAGGAGTTTATCAAAGCCGTAAAAAAAGAGTTTTGGGATGCCACCCATAATTGTTCGGCCTATATAGTGGACGATTTGGCGCAGCGTTCCAGCGACGACGGCGAGCCGTCGGGTACGGCGGGCATTCCTATGCTGGAGGTGCTGCGTAAAAACCAGCTCGTCGGTACGGCGGCCGTAGTAACGCGCTACTTCGGCGGTATTAAGCTGGGAGCAGGCGGTTTAGTGCGTGCCTACAGCGGCAGCGTAGCCGGGGCCTTGAAGGAATGCGGGCTGGCCCAGCGGGTTTTAATGAGCCGCTTTAGCTTTACCTATGATGTGAACAGCGCAGGGCGTATTTTAAATATTTTGTACCAGCAAAGCTTGTTCGCCATTGCCGATGTTGAATACGGGCTGCAGGCTAAGATAATTTTGCAGATGCGCGACAGTCAGAAGGAGGAGGCGGAAGCTTGGCTGACTGAACGACTGAACAGAGCTATAGAGCTGGAGCTGGAGAGCAGCGAGTATGCTGAGGTGCCGGTTGAATAAGCTTATAGCTTTAAATAGGGCAGCAGGGCGCTGAAAAGCTTATCCAGCGCGGGATACAGCCGTTCCTCCGCCAGTCCGGCATAATTCATCAGCAGGGTATGGCTGTAGTCGTTAGTTTTTTGGTAATAGTAGTCGGATAAAAATTTTATTTCGATATTTTGCTCGGCGGCCGCCTGCTTGAGCGTAGTGTCGGGCGCGTCCGTAGCCAAGT
This sequence comes from uncultured Phascolarctobacterium sp., assembly GCF_905212365.1. Taxonomy (GTDB): domain Bacteria; phylum Bacillota; class Negativicutes; order Acidaminococcales; family Acidaminococcaceae; genus Phascolarctobacterium_A. The sequence goes on along the minus strand of NZ_CAJMEH010000004.1, from coordinate 23,243 downwards.
GCAGCAAAAAGTGGAGGCCGCTGTCCTCGCCCTCCGGCCGCAGTGCGTTAGCGGCGGGGCAGTCAGCAAGGTATTGCAGCAGCAAATCGCGTTTGTTGCGGTAATAGGTGCGCATGCGGTTGATGTGGCGTTCAAAATAGCCGTCGTCAATAAATTTTGCTAAAGTGAATTGCTCGAAATTGGAAACTGTGCAGGAATAAAAGCCCAGTTTTTCATAAAAGAGTGTAGCCAGATGGGGCGGCAGCAGCATATAGCTGACGCGGAAGGTAGGAGCCAGCGTTTTGGAAAAGGTGTTGATATAGATTACCTTTTCTTCCGTATCTATGCTTTGCAGCGGAGGGATAGGCTTGCCTGACAGGCGGAATTCACAATCGTAATCGTCTTCGATAATATAGCGGCAGGACTTTTGCGCAGCCCAGCGCAGCAGCTCGTAGCGGCGGCTGATGGGCATGGTGACGCCGGTAGGAAATTGGTGGGAGGGCGTGATGTGCAGAATATCCGCGCCGCTGCTGGCGAGTACGTCGGCGCATAGGCCTTGATTGTCCATGGGCAGATGGCGGCAGAAAACGTCGTTGGCGCGGTAAATAGCCGCCAGCTGGGGGTAGCCGGGGTCTTCCAGCGCGTAAATATGACTGCGCCCCAAAAGCTGGACGATTAAATTATACAGAGTCTGGGTGCCGGCGCCGATGATGATTTGCTCCGGCTGTACCTGCATACCGCGGAACTGGTACAGATGGCGTGCCAGCGCCCGGCGCAGAGGGGCTGCGCCCCCGGCGGAGCTGTCGCTGATCAGCGCGTGTTCGTCGGCGGTAGTCAGGGTGTGGCGCAGCAGTCGCGCCCATGTATTATATGGAAAGGTATCTGCAGGAACGCTGCTTTGAGCAAAGCTCAGCAGCGGCTTTTTTTTGTCCATTGTCCAAGCGGCTGCAGGCGGCAAGGCGCGCTGGTGCGGTGGTTTTTGCTGCTGCAAATCTGCTACGTAATAGCCGCGCTTAGGCTGGGAATAAATGTAGCCTTCTACCGCGAGCTGGGCGTAAGCGTTTTCTACGGTAATAAGGCTGACGCCTAAATTTTTGGCCAGCGTCCGTTTGGAGGGCAGCTTTTCGTTGGCCTGCAGCGTACCTGCTGCAATATCTTTTTTGATGCATTTATAAAGATGGTTATACATACTGTCGCCGTGCAGATTGGCAAAGCTATAAGTCAGCATTTGATTTCTCCTTGTCATCTGACAATAATAATTTAGCAAAAAATGAGTATATGAATATGTTCAGCTGTCTGTATAATACTACGTAGCGGAGGCTGTTGTAAAGCAAAATCCCAAGTAAATTATTATTGGAGGAATTATAATGAACGAACGCTATAAATTAAATGCACAGCTGGCTCAAATGCTCAAGGGCGGCGTTATCATGGACGTTACTAATCCGGAGCAGGCGCGTATCGCCGAAGCTGCCGGCGCTTGCGCCGTAATGGCGCTGGAGAAGATTCCCGCAGATATCCGCGCTGCCGGCGGCGTAGCCCGCATGAGCGACCCCAAGCTGATTAAAGAAATTCAGAACGCCGTTTCTATTCCTGTAATGGCAAAATGCCGCATCGGTCATTTTGTGGAAGCGCAGATTCTGGAAGCGCTGGAAATCGATTACATCGACGAAAGCGAAGTGCTGTCTCCGGCGGACGACGTTTATCATATCGACAAAACTAAATTTAAAGTGCCGTTCGTGTGCGGCGCCAGAGATTTGGGCGAAGCGCTGCGCCGTATCAACGAAGGTGCGGCTATGATCCGCACTAAGGGCGAGCCCGGTACCGGCGACGTAGTACAGGCAGTACGCCATATGCGTAAAATGAACCAGCAGATTGCGCAGCTGGCAGCCTTGAATGAGGACGAGCTGTTTAATGCCGCTAAGGAGCTGCAGGTGCCCTATGATTTAGTAGTTTATGTTCATGAGCATAAGCGCCTGCCCGTAGTTAATTTTGCCGCCGGCGGCGTAGCAACTCCCGCTGATGCCGCTTTAATGATGCAGCTGGGCGCAGAGGGCGTTTTCGTTGGCTCCGGTATTTTTAAATCCGGCGATCCGGCAAAAAGAGCGCAGGCTATTGTGAAAGCCGTCACTAATTTTAAGGATGCGAAAATGCTGGCCGAGCTGTCCGAAAATCTGGGCGAAGCCATGGTGGGTATCAACGAACAGGAAATTCAGCTGCTGATGGCGGAGCGTGGTAAATAATGATTGGAGTTTTGGCGGTACAGGGGGCCTTTATCGAGCATATTCAGGCGCTGCGCGCTTTAGGCGCGCCCTGCATAGAGCTGCGGCAGAAGGCGGATGTGGAACAGGAACTGACCGGCTTGGTGCTGCCCGGCGGCGAAAGTACGGTGCAGGGCAAGCTGCTGCGTGATTTGGATATGTATGCTGCGCTCAAGGAAAAAATTCAGCAGGGGCTGCCGGTGCTGGCGACCTGCGCCGGAATGATTCTATTGGCGGAGCATTTGAGCAACGATGATAAGGTGCATTTTGCTACTATGCCCATTACCGTAAAACGCAACGCTTACGGCAGGCAGCTGGGCAGCTTTCATACGCAGGCGGATTTTGCCGGATTGGGCAGCGTGCCTATGACCTTTATCCGCGCGCCTTATATTGAAAGCGCCGGCGCTGGCGTAAAAGTTTTGGCGGAAGTCGACGGACGTATTGTGGCGGCGCGTTACGGCGATCAGCTGGCGTTGGCGTTTCACCCGGAGCTGGATTTGGATAAAAGTATGGCGATTCACAAATATTTTCTCGCGATGTGCGAAAAATAAAATAAAAATTCGTAAGCGGTTCGTCGCTGGTCGGCGCGCCGCTTTTTTGCTGCCGCGGAACGCTGCGTACAGGCTGTTATCAGTAATGGAATTATTTCGCTGCGGACGTCGCGCAGGCTATAATCGGGCTGTATTTTATATTTATTTTATAACGAAAATACGGCGTCCTTGTATTTTTTGTAACAAAAGTAATTGACGCAACACTGAAAGATGATATACTATATAGACGTAGCTTTAGATTTTCTGTTTTGTCTGTTGTTTGACGTTTGGAGAAAATAATAATGTTAAGCGCTTATGGGTTTCCCTTTTTGCTTGCCGCTTTGGTGAGCTATATATTGACTCCTTATATAAAAAAAATAGCCTTCCGCATCGGTGCTATCGACAGGCCCGATAACCGCAAAGTGCATAAAAAAATTATGCCGCGCTTGGGCGGCTTGGCTATTTATATTGCCTTTATGTTTGCCGCAGTAGCGAGCCTGGAGCTGACTAAGGATATTGTGGGTATTTTGGTTGGCAGTACGGTGATTGTTATCGTGGGCGTGCTGGACGATAAATACCAGCTGCCGGCGAAGGTCAAGCTGCTGGGGCAGATTTTTGCTGCCTGCGTACTGGTGCTTTTCGATATACGCATCGAATGGGTTAATAATCCTTTGGGCGGCTATTTTTATTTGGATTATCTGTCCATACCGCTGACTATTTTTTGGGTAATCAGCTTTACGAATGTGGTTAATCTGATAGACGGGCTGGACGGCTTGGCTGCCGGCGTATCTGCCATTGCGTCGCTGACGGTGATTCTGGTAGCGGTGCAGATGGGCTATTACCATATCGCGGTCATGACGGCGGCGCTGGCCGGCGGCATTATCGGCTTTATTCGTTATAATTTTAATCCGGCCACTATTTTTATGGGCGATACGGGCAGTATGTTCATCGGCTATATGCTGGCGGCTATTTCTGTATACGGCGCGGTAAAAACGGCGGCGACTGTGGCGCTGATCGTCCCGGCCATTGCCTTGGGCCTGCCGATTATGGATACGGCCTTCGCCATCATGCGTCGCTACAGCAACGGGCGCCCTATCTTCCAGCCGGATAAGGGGCACCTGCATCACCGTTTGCTGGCCATGGGCATGAACCAAAAGCAGGCAGTGCTGCTGATGTACGGCATTACCGCGGTTTTGGGCATTGCGGCAGTGCTGTGGGCCGAGGTGGACGGTTTTTACGCGGCTTTAATCATTGCCGCTATCATTACGGCTGTGGCAGTCGGCGCTAAAAAAATCGGTATTCTGAACGACAGGTAAAGGGGGAGGAAGAACCGTGAAAAAACTTAAATTGATGACTGTTTTCGGTACCCGCCCGGAAGCGATTAAAATGTGTCCGCTGGTATTGGAGATGCGCAAATATCCCGAATATATCCAGCCCATTGTGGCCGTTACCGCTCAGCATCGCGAAATGCTGGACCAGGTGCTGGAGCTTTTCGGCATTAAGCCGGACTACGACCTGAATATTATGACCAGCGGCCAAACGCTGTACGACGTTACTACCCGTGCGCTGATGGGCCTGAAGCCTGTTATGGAGGAAGCCAAGCCCGATATGGTTTTGGTGCATGGCGATACTACGACTACATTTGCGGGGGCGCTGGCAGCCTTTTATGCGCAGATTCCCGTAGGGCACGTGGAGGCCGGGCTGCGCACCGGCAATAAATATTCCCCCTATCCGGAGGAAATGAACCGCAAGCTGACAGGCGCTATTGCCGATATGCATTTTGCTCCTACCTCGACCAGCAAGGCCAATCTGCTGCGGGAAAATGTCAAGCCGGAAAATATTCTGGTAACGGGCAACACTGTTATCGATGCTTTGCAGACTACCGTGCGTTCCGATTATCATTTTGAGGATGAGGACTTTAACAAGGTGTTTGCCAGCGGCCGCCGTCTGATTTTGATGACTACGCATCGCCGCGAAAATCTGGGAGAGCCTATGCGTCATGTGTACCGCGCCTTGAAAAGCGTGCTGGAGGCTCATGAGGATGTGGAGGCTATTTTCCCGGTGCATAAGAACCCTAAGGTACGCGAAATTGTGCAGCAGGAGCTGGGGCATTTGAACCGTGTGCATCTTATCGAGCCTATGGATTACGAGCCTTTCGCTAATTTAATGGCTAAGGTCGACATCGTGCTGACGGACAGCGGCGGCATTCAGGAGGAGGCTCCCGCTTTAGGCAAGCCGGTGCTGGTGCTGCGCGATACTACGGAACGTCCCGAAGCGGTGGAGGCCGGTACCGTTAAGCTGGTGGGCACGGCCTACGAGGACGTGCTGCGGGAAACTAATTTGCTCTTGGATGACGCCGCTCATTACCGCTCCATGGCGGAGGCAGCCAATCCTTACGGCGACGGCAAGGCCTGCCAACGTATCATCAGCGCTATTTTACGCAAAAATGGCTTTGACGCAGAAATTTTTTCCGAATTTCAGCATAATTAAGTGGACATTGTTTGTGAAATAATTTAAAATTATATTATACACAATTGTGAATTTAGGCATACGTTCAGTAATATCTGCCCAGGGATGGAGAAGATGGATAAACGCAAAAGTGATAGAGAATATATCAGAGCGCTGAACGCTCTGGCTACCGTTTCGTCGTTAGGCTTTATGGCGGTGGTTGATTTTCTGTTGGCTTATTGGGGTGGCAACTGGCTGGATAATTACTTTCAGACCGGCGATCACACCTGGCGTATGGCATGCATCTGCCTGGCGTTTATTTCTATATTTCTGACGTTCTTCAAATTGGTGTATACTACGATGCTGGATAAGGACGATGAGGATGAGAAAAAATGATGAAATTTGATCTTACTCCCCTGATGGCCAAACACAGCAATAAAATTTTGATGCAGCTGGCGCTTTGGGCTGTGCCCGTGCTGTTGCTGTCTTACTTTGCCTGTACACGGGAGTTTACCGTATCCTTGTTTAGGGGAGTTGTTCTGGGGCTTTTGGATACGCTGATTATGTTCGCCGGTATCCGTAAGGCTCTCCCTTATGCGCAGTATCCTTTGGAGGGGCTGAAGATTATGCGGCGCTACAAGGTGTACCGTATGCTTTCGGCTATCAGCATTTTTCTTTTGATGTTGAAGATGAAATACTATGTAGCTGGTTTGTGCATAGGATTTCTTCTTATACATATTTTTTTAATTATTACTTTAACATTTGTCGCGTACCGACTGAATAAGGAGGAGACGTGAAGAAAGGAGTGAAAGAATGGGAAATGAAGCAGCTGCAGCAGCACAAGAACATTCCGGCGAGATCATCCATTATTTTGCCACAGAAGTAGCCCCTGGTATCGTCATCAATATGCAGACAATGTATATGACCTGGATCACGATGGCTATCGTTTTCGTGCTCTTCATCATGGCTGCAAGAAGTCCGAAGCTGGTTCCCAGCGGTTTACAAAATGTGATGGAATTCTTTGTTGATTTCCTGAGCAGCTTGATGGAAGATACCTTGGGAGTAAAAGGACGCAAATACATGGCTCCTTTTATCATTACCCTCTTTATGTTTATCTTCATTGGTAACGAACTTGGTATGCTTCCTCAGGTTGGAGCACATTGGACTTCTCCTACCAATGACGTGAACACTTGCTTTGCACTGTCTCTGACAGTTGCTCTCGGCGTTTATGTCGTAGGTATAGGCAAAAACGGATTGGGCCATTTCAAACATTTTGTAAGTCCTTCTATGGCCTTCCTGCCGTTGCATTTGCTGGAAGAAGTAACCAAACCGCTGACCATGGCTCTTCGTCTATTTGGTAACATCCTGGCAGGCGAAATTTTGCTGATTGTACTGTATCAATTGGCTCCGTGGGTAGTACCCGAATTCTGGGTAATGTTCAGCTTATTTATTGGCTTCTTACAGGCCTTTATCTTCACCATGCTGACGCTGACCAGCTATGCACTTGTATTCGCACATCACGAATAAGATGCAGTTCAGCACCGAAAATCATTTAAAAATTAAAGTATTTAGTTCGAAAGGATGAATAAAATGACTGAAAATGCTATCATTACGGCTGCATCTTTGATTGCAGCAGGTCTCATCGGCTTTGGCGCTGCTCTGGGCGCTGCACACGGCAACGGTAATCTTTGCGGTAAGGGTCTGGAAGCTATGGCTCGTCAACCGGAAGAAGCCGGCAAACTGTTCACCAACATGCTGGTATCCGTAGGTCTGGTAGAGTCCATGCCTATTCTTTGCTATGTAATTGCAATCGTTCTCGTATTTGCTAACCCCTTCGTTAAATAATTTGTATCCCTGATTTTAAGAAAACAATAAAGGAGAGTGCTATAATTGGTTGATATTAACGCAACACTCATCGCGCAGATCCTGAACTTTTTGGTTCTTGTTTTCGTTCTTGCGAAATTCGCTTACAAACCGTTGTTGAACATTATGGAAGAGCGCAAGAATAAAATTGCCAGCGATTTGGAGGCTGCTGACAAGGCTAAGGCTGACGCAGAAGCCGTTAAATCTGAATACGCTGCTAAATTAGCGGATGCAAGACAGGAAGCACAGGCTATTATCGATAATGCCCGCAAAACTGCACAGGCTGCTCATGATAAGATCATGGCTGACACCAAGGCAGAGCAGGAGCAGCTGATTGCTGCAGCTAAAGAAACCATCGCTCTGGAGAAGCAAAAATCTCTGGACGATATCCGTGCTCAGGTTATCAACCTGTCCATGATTGCTGCTGGTAAGATCGTTGAACAAAAATTAGGTTCTGAAGAAGACAAAAAATTAGCCGGCGAAATCGTTGATTCTATTCTGAAATAAGCGTTTTGCCGCTTTCCCTAACAAGCCGGACGAATCTGCTGAAATGCGAATCAGCAAAGATGAAAGCCGGTATTCGGAGGTGATTGGTACAATATGAAGAGCGAAGAAAATATTGCTTTGATTAAGCAAGAATTGTCCAGCTTCAAAATTGATCTCGGCTCCATTAAAGAGCTGTTAGATGTAAACGTTACCACGGCTAAAAAATTATCCGTGGACGAGTATCAATCCATTTCTGCAATTCTCACCGAGAAACTGGGCCGTGAAATCTTCCTGAATAAAAAGGTTGATCCGGCAATTCTCGGCGGTATCATTATCCAAGTTGGCGACAAGGTTTACGACGCTTCCGCAGCTCGCAAGCTGAAGAAAATGGAAGTTGCTCTGAGTGGCATTGACATTCACGAGTACACTAAACCCGAAGCTATGGGTGATGCTCTGAGCGCTAAGCTGGAGAATTACAATGTGGATGCTGATCTTGAAGAAGTTGGTATCGTAGAGAAGATCGGTGACGGTATCGCAAACGTTATCGGTATGAAAAACGCAATGGCAGGCGAGTTGGTAGAGCTGCCGCACAATGTATCCGGCATGGTACTGAACCTGAACCCTGATTCCGTCGGCATCGTATTGATGGGCGGCGAAACCAAGATTAAGGAAGGCGACGTTGTACGCCGTACCGGCCGCATCATGGAGGTTCCCGTAGGCGAAAACCTGCTGGGCCGCGTTGTAAGCGCTATCGGCGATCCCATCGACGGCAAAGGTGAAATCGTTGCCGCTGAATATCGTCCTGTTGAATCCCCTGCACATGGTATCGCAGACCGTAAGTCCGTTGATACTCCGCTGCAGACTGGTATTAAATGTATCGACGCACTCGTTCCTATCGGACGCGGCCAGCGCGAATTGATTATCGGCGACCGCGGCACCGGCAAGACTGCAGTTGCTGTCGACACTATCATTAACCAAAAAGGCCTAGGCGTTATCTGCATTTATGTAGCTATCGGCCAAAAGGCTTCCAACGTTGCCCGTATCGTTCGTACTTTGGAACAGCACGGCGCAATGGAATACACCATCATCGTTGCCGCTACCGCAGCAGATTCCGCTCCGCTGCAATATCTGGCTCCGTATGCTGGCGTAACTATGGCTGAATATTTCATGGACCAGGGCAAAGACGTTCTGTGCGTATACGACGACCTGTCCAAGCACGCTGTTGCATACCGCGCAATGTCCCTGCTGCTCCGCCGTCCTCCCGGACGCGAAGCTTATCCTGGCGACGTATTCTACTTGCATTCCCGTCTGCTGGAACGCGCTGCTAAGCTGAATGACGAGCTGAAGGGCGGTTCCATCACCGCGCTGCCGGTTATCGAAACCCTGGCAGGCGACGTAGGCGGTTTCATTCCGACCAACGTAATTTCCATTACCGACGGTCAGATCTTCCTGGAATCCGAACTGTTCTATTCCGGTATCCGTCCGGCTATCAACTCCGGTCTGTCCGTATCCCGCGTAGGCGGCGCAGCTCAGATTAAGGCTATGAAACAGGTTGCAGGTACTCTGCGTCTGGATTTGGCACAGTTCCGCGAACTGGCAGCATTTGCTCAGTTTGCTTCTGACCTGGATAAAGCTACTAAAGCTCAGTTGGATCGCGGCCAGCGTCTGACCGAGGTTTTGAAGCAAGGTCAATACAGCCCGCTGTCTGTTGAAAAACAGGTTATGGCCATTTACCTTGGCACTAAAGGTTATCTCGACGACGTAGCGGTTAAAGAAGTAACCCGCTGCGAAAAAGAATTCCTGGACTTCATGGAAGCTAACCATCCTGAAGTAGGCGCAGATATCCTCAAAACCAAGAAAATCACCGATGAGAATGAAGAAGCATTGAAGAAAGCTATCGCCGAGTTCAAGGAAACCTTTGTATCCAGTGAAGGCAGGTGATTAACTAATGGCTACTGCACGCGAGATTCATCGCCACATGAAGAGCGTAGGTAACATTGGTAAGATCACCAAGGCTATGAAAATGGTTGCCGCCGCCCGCCTGAGACGCGCTCAGGAGCGTGCTGCCGCCAGCCGTCCTTACGCCATCAAGATCAAAGAAGTGTTGTCCAACGTTGTGAGCGATCCGAGTATTCTTGCAGGCCTAAGTGCCAAAAAACACCCGCTGCTTCAACATCGTGAAGTAAAAAAAGTTGGTTATCTGGTGCTCGCCTCTGATAAAGGTCTGGCCGGCGCATACAGCTCTAACGCATTGAAAATGGCTGTTGCGGAAATTTCCGCATGCGATTCTGAAGTCGTTGTAATTACCAGCGGCCGTAAGGCAAGGGATTTCTTCAAACGCCGCGGTTATAATGTGCTGAGCTCTCACTTCGGTTATTCTGACAGACCGTCTTATGATAACGCTGCTGAAATTGCCCAAGATGCGGCAAAACGTTTTGCCGACGAGGGCTTTGACGAGCTGCGTATCATCTTTACTTTGTTTAAAACCGCTTTGTCCCAGACTCCTACCTGCGAAAAGATTCTGCCGGTAGAGCCCCCTGTGAAGGAAAAGGGCAAGGCTGAAGCAACCTTTATGTTCGAACCCGGCGAGGACGAAACGCTTGAGGTGCTTGCACCCAAGTATCTGGAAACCGTCGTTTACGCTGCTCTGGTACAATCCGCTGCCAGCGAGCTGGGTTCCCGTATGACCGCTATGTCTTCTGCTACTGATAACGCCGCTAAACTGGTACAAAACCTGGAGCTGTCCTATAATAAGGCACGTCAGGCTTCCATTACCCGTGAGCTTAACGAAATCGTTGGCGGCGTAGAAGCGCTGAAGCAAGCGCAGCAATAATCTTAATTAATTCGTAGGGAGGCTAAAACCTTGAATACAGGTAGAATCGTACAAGTTGTTGGCCCTGTTATCGACATTGAGTTCCCTCCGAAGAGCATGCCTGCTATCCTGAACGCTATCAAAATTGATGGCACCACCGATGAAGGTAAGGTAAAAATTCACCTGACCGCTGAGGTTATGCAGCATATCGGCTACAATGTAGTTCGTGCCGTTGCTATGAGCTCCACCGATGGTCTTGTTCGCGGTATGGAAGCAGTTGATACCGGCGCTCCTATCAGCGTACCGGTTGGCCCCGGCGTACTGGGTCGTATCTTCAACGTGCTCGGCGAGACTGTTGACCATGACGATACCCCTGTTGAAGCTGCTGACCACTGGCCTATCCACAGACCGGCTCCCAGCTTCGACCAACAGGCAACATCTACTAAAATTTTGGAAACCGGCATTAAAGTCGTAGACTTGATCGCTCCGTATGCAATGGGCGGTAAGATCGGTCTGTTCGGCGGCGCCGGCGTAGGCAAAACCGTTATTATTATGGAGCTGATCCATAACATCGCAACTGCACACGGCGGCTATTCCGTATTCGCAGGCGTTGGCGAGCGTACTCGTGAAGGCAACGACCTGTGGGGCGAAATGAAAGAGTCTGGCGTTATTAACAAGACCGCTCTTGTATACGGCCAGATGAACGAGCCTCCTGGAGCACGTATGCGCGTTGGCTTGACCGGCCTGACCATGGCTGAATACTTCCGTGACGTTGGCGGCCAAGACGTATTGCTCTTTATCGATAACATTTTCCGTTTCATTCAAGCTGGCTCCGAAGTATCCGCATTGCTGGGCCGTATGCCTTCCGCAGTAGGTTATCAGCCTACCTTGGCGAACGACATCGGCGCTTTGCAAGAGCGTATTACCTCCACCAAGACCGGTTCCATCACCTCCGTACAGGCCGTATACGTACCTGCGGACGACTTGACTGACCCGGCTCCGGCAGGCACCTTCGCTCACTTGGATGCAACCACCGTACTTTCCCGTCAAATCGCAGAGCTTGGTATTTATCCGGCAGTTGACCCGCTCGACTCCACCAGCCGTATTCTTGACCCGCTGGTAATTGGTGAAGAGCACTATAAAGTTGCTCGTGGCGTACAAGCTATCCTGCAACGCTATAAAGAATTGCAAGATATTATCGCAATTCTTGGTATGGAAGAATTGAGCGAGGACGATAAGGTAACCGTTGCCCGTGCTCGTAAGATTCAGAAATTCCTCAGCCAGGCATTCTTCGTTGCTGAACAATTCACCGGTACTCCCGGTCAATATGTTCCTCTGAAGGAAACCATCCGCGGCTTCAAAGAAATCCTTGAAGGCAAGCATGACGACCTGCCCGAAGGCGCTTTCTATATGGTTGGTACCATTGATGACGCTGTTGCCAAGGCTGCAACTATGAAGGAATAATAATGGCTACACCTTTTACATTTGAAATTGTCACGCCGGATAAGATGCTTTTTTCCGCTGAAAATGTAACCTATGTTGGCTTCCGCTCTTTGTCCGGTGGCCTGGGTATCAAAGCCAAGCATTTGCCCATCATTGCTACCCTGGACATTGCGCCTATGAAGCTGGAGTTTACTGACGGTACGAAAAAGACCTTTGCAGTGTGCGGCGGTTTCCTGGAAATGAAGGACAATAAATGTACCGTTTTGGCAACTATTGCCGAAGCTGATACTGATATTGATACTGCCCGCGCTAATGCAGCTAAGGAGCGTGCCGAACATCGTTTGCAAAGCCAAAGCAACGATATCGACCATGCCCGTGCAGAGCGTGCGCTTAAGAGAGCGCTCACTCGTCTGCGTGCCGCCCGCAAGGCTTAAAGCATTTCAAGACAATGCAATGAAACAACAATTAAGCCCCGCTCGTATGAGCGGGGCTTTTTGTAATGCAGATGATGATATTATTCCTCCGCGCCTGCCATACCTTGCAATGCCTCCACATGCTCGTTTTCTGTGAGCACATAAATGAAATCGCCGGGTAGCAGCCGTGTGTCGCCGGCCGGAACGATTTGCTGCTCGCCGCGCTTAATATCAACTAAAAGAGTGTTATGCGGCCAGGAAATATCCTTGATAAATTTATTGGCGACCTGGCTGCCGCTGCAAACGGCCAGCTCGATGACATTGCGCTGCTCTAAAACAGAAGCTGCAGGGCGCTCCTTTTGCAGCATGCGGTTCAAGAGCTCCTCGTAAATAGGCTTGCTCTGGCACAGTTCTGCGATAACGAAAGCCACCATGGAGGCGATGGCCAGCGAAAGCAGTTGCTGATAGGATGACGTCATTTCCATAATCAAAACGGTGCCTGTAATGGGCGCGCGCACTGAAGATGAAAAAAGCGCCGCCATAGCGACAACCATAATATTAGCGGCGTAAAGCGGTTCGATTAGCTGTAAGCTGATAAGCACATTGGCGCAAATGCTGCCGCTCAGCGCGCCGATGACCAGCATGGGCAAAAAGAAGCCGCCGGGGACGCCGCAGCCGTAGCTTATCAGCGTAAAAAGCAGCTTGCCTGCCAAAAGGAGCAGGAGCATTTGCAGGCTGACCGGCGTTTTTGCCAAATGATTGATGAGTTCGTTGCCGCCGCCAAGGATTTCCGGCAGAAAATAGCCCAGCGCACCGGCAGTCAGCAGTGCGAAAATAATCTTATGCACCTGGCTTTTAAAGAGCGGTAAATTATAAAAGCGGCCGATATTAAGCAGCCCTTGATTAAAAATTACGCCTGCCGTACCGGCAAAAAGCGCGACGAGCACGACGATGCCGTAATAATTGATGGGCAAAAGCTGTAAATCGGGGATTTCAAAAATAGAATCGCGGCCGAACAGAGCGCGGGAAATTACAGTTGCCGTCATGGCTGCGGCCATGGAAGGCAGCAGCACCATGATGGAAAAATTGCGGTGCAGCTCTTCCAACGCAAAAATTACGCCTGCCAAGGGCGCGTTGAAAGCTGCGGCCAAACCGGCGCTGGCACCGCTGGTCATTAAATAGCGTTCCTCCATGCGGGTGCGGCCTAAAAGGCGGCTGACTCCCTGGGCGGCCACTGCCCCCAGCTGAATGGACGGGCCCTCGCGGCCCAAGGACAAGCCCGCGCCAATGCCTAAAACGCCGGCAAGAAGCTTGACCCACATAACGGAAAACCAGCGCATTTTTATTAAGCCTAACAGCGCGCCCTTAACCTGGGGGATGCCGCTGCCTGCGGCCATGGGCTCCAGCTTGGTCAGACGATACAAAATCAAACCCAATATTATGAGCGCGGCGAACCAGGCGGCGTGCCACGGCCATTCGCAAAGCGCTAGTTGTTCGTACAGGTAGGCGCGTCCGGCTTCCGCTTCCGACAAGGACCAGCGAAACAGGCTGATTACTACTCCTGCAAAAACGCCGGTCAAGATGCCTTCGGCGAACAGGCGCAGGCGAAAGCGGTGCCAATTGCCGATGGATTTATAGGTTCCAATAATTTGTTTTTTACTGTCCATGATAACGCGCTTACTTTTTGAGCAGGCTGCCCAGCAGGCCGCGCGCCAGGGAAGTGGCGATGGTACGTCCGAAGGTTTGCAGCGCGCTGGTCGCAACTTTTTCCAAAACCGACGGCGTTTCACGCGTCGTGCGGGAGGAACGCGCAGATGGAGCCGCCTTTTTGCCGGTGGGCGCGTTGCGGCGAATCTCGTCGCGCAGGCTGCTGGAATTTTGCTCTTCTTCCTTTTTGTTAGGAACTGCTTCCGCCTGCTGCGCGCGCTTTTGCAAAACCTCGTAGGCTGATTCGCGATCGATAGCTTGCGAGTATTTATGATAAAGGTAATCGGAGTTTATATTTTGCTGGCGCAGGCCGTCGCTGCACACGCCCAAATAGCTGCGCGGCGGCATAACGTAAGCGCGCTGTACCATGGAAGGCACGCCTTCTTCGTCAAGCAGGGAAACCAAAACCTCGCCCGTGCCCAGCTCGCTGAGCGCCGCCTCCGCGTTCAGTTCAGGATTGGGACGGAAGGCTTGCGCCGCCGCTTTCAAACCTTTGCGTTCTTTCGGCGTATAGGCGCGCAGGGCGTGCTGCAATTTATTGCCCAGCTGCGCTAAAATGCTTTCGGGAATATCTGCCGGCTGCTGCGTTACGAAATAAACGCCCACGCCTTTGGAGCGGATTAAACGCACGATCTGCTCCACTTTATCCAGCAGGCTGCGCGGCGCGTCCTTAAAAATCAAATGCGCTTCGTCGAAGAAAAAGATGATCTTCGGTTTATCCAGGTCGCCTGCTTCCGGCAAAATTTCGTACAGCTCGGACAGCATCCACAGCAGGAAGGTGGAATAAAGCAGCGGGCTTTGATACAGTTCGGCGCAGTGCAGTAAATTTATTTTACCGCGCCCCTGAGTATCGATGGCAAACCACTCGCTGATATCCAGCGCGGGCTCGCCGAAGAAAATATCGCCGCCCTGGTCCTCCAAACGCAGCAGCGCGCGTTGAATAGCGCCGATGCTTTGCGGCGACACGTTGCCGTATTGCAGCTTGATAGCGGCGCTGTTGTCGCCGACGTATTGCGTCATGCTGCGCAAATCTTTTAAATCCAAAAGCAGCAGGCCCTGCTCGTCGGCCACGCGGAAGATAATATTCATAACGCCTGTCTGGGTATCGTTAAGCTCCAGCAAACGGCTTAATAGCTCCGGCCCCATTTCGGAGATGGTGGTGCGCACGGGCAGGCCTTTCTTGCCGTAAACATCCCAGAAGCGCACGGGATAACCGGCAAACTGCCAGTCGATGTCCAAACCTAATTTTTCCCGGATACGTTTTTGAAAGCCGGGGCTGTCCTCGCCCGGCAGGCACATACCGGATACGTCTCCTTTGATGTCGGCTAAAAATACGGGCACGCCCATCTCGCTGAAACCTTCAGCCAAAACTTTTAGCGTAACTGTTTTGCCCGTGCCGGTAGCTCCGGCAATCAGCCCGTGACGGTTAGCCATTTTGGGCGTCAGATAAATGTTGCCCTGAGCGTTTTGGCAGAGCCAGACCTTGTGCAGTTCGGGTACATACATAAGCTTTCCTCCTTAATATGAACGCTTGCCCAGCAAAGGGTGGCTGCATGGCTTGAGCGTCAGATGCTGCACCATATAGGCGGCTTCGTCCAAGGGCAGGTCGTTCCGGCCGCCGCTGCGCTCCAATACGCAAAGGGGCCGTTCCGAGCCAACCTCGCCGCCCGGCAGATAAATATATTCGTTATTGTCGCTGTCGCCGAAAATAATTCCAGCCAACAGCTTTTCAGCAATTACTTTAGACATAAGCTCTCCTTCTTGCAGAGTGCGTCAGAACATACGCCGCTTCCACAGCCACAAAGCGCTGCCGATAGCGACGACGAAGGCCAGCACTACGACGATGGCGAAGCCGTAAGGAGTATCCTCGAAAGGAACGGCCACGTTCATGCCCCAGAAGCTGCTTATTAACGTAGGAATGGCCAGCAGAATCGTAATGGAAGCTAAAAATTTCATCACCAGGTTCAAGTTATTGCTGATGATACTGGCGAATACTTCCATCATGCTGTTGAGAATGTGGCTGTACATCTCTACCATTTCCACGGCCTGCTTGTATTCAATGATAACGTCGTCCAGCAAATCCTCGTCCTCCTCATAAACCTTGATGAGATGCTGGGACTGGGTGGCGTTGCGCAGGCGCAGCAGCCTTTCCATCACGATGGAATTACTGCGCAGAGAGGTGGAAAAGTAGGTCAGGGATTTTTGCAAATCCAAAAGATTAAACAGCTCGTTATTTTCCATGGACTGGCGCAGATGAATTTCCAATTCGTCGGTACGGCGGATAATAATACGAATGTATTTCAAATATAAGGTCGCGGATTTATACAGAATCTGGAACAGGAAGCGAGTCTTTTTAAAGGTACTGAACAGGCGGCTGTTGTGACTGCCGAAATCAGCCGTGACACCGTTAGGCTCCAGGCAAATAGTAACGATGCCCGTGGCTGTTATAATGATGCCCAGGGGCAGGGTGTCGTAATCCTTATTGCTGCGCAGAAAGGGGATATCGACCAGAATGAGGATTTGGTCGTCCTCCACTTCGATACGGGATTTTTCTTCCTCGTCCAGCGCGGCGCTTAAGAAATCCATTTGGATTTTGGTGGCCGCCGCAATTTCCTGCAATTCCTCTTCAGAGGGCGCCACTATGTCGAGCCAGTAGCCCTTTTCCAAATTGTCCAGCTCCAGCTCGTCCAAACCATTGTCGGTGCTTTTTAAAATTTTGTACATGGCGCTCCCTCCTTTCGTGTAGTAAACGGCGCTTACAGATTGGCTAAAATAGCCTTGGACAGCTGGTCGGCGCAGCTGGTGCCGCGGCCGTTGCAGTCGTTGCCCGCTAAAATTGCGGCGACGCTGCGGGCGTCCTGCCCTTCTACAAGCTTACCGATGGCCGCTAAATTGCCGGGGCAGCCGCCGATAAATTTTACATTGTGCAGCTTGCCGTCGACGATTTCAAAATTTATTTTACGGGCGCAAACGCCGCTGGGTGCGTAAGAATACATATCATTTCCCTCCATGCTTCGGCGCGGGGCCGAGATTTTTATACAGCTTGACATAACATACATTAAAAATTTCGACATAAAAAAATAAAATCCTTTTTCTGGCGCGCCTTTCGCAAAAATTTTACGAGATTTTTGGAAAAAAGTATAAAGCAAAACAATCGAGGGTATTAGAGCGATTGGGAAAAAACTATCAGGCGATTCATTATGTGGTATTGTTTTTGAGATTGATTTAGAATATACTGTTATTGATTATAAATGGAGGTACTGGCATGGAGTTTATGTTTGCGGACGTTCGCGACATACAAAAAAATTTCAAAAAAGCAAAGCCTTTTTTGAAATGGGCGGGCGGTAAAAGTCAACTTCTTTCAGAAATAGAAAAGTATTACCCTTTTAAAAACGGTATGATTACCAAGTATGCTGAGCCTTTTGTGGGCGGAGGGGCCGTGCTTTTTGATATTTTAAATAAATATGATTTGGAAGCAGTATATATCAGCGATATTAACGCAGAACTTATCAATACCTATCATATTATCCAAAATAATATTGATGATTTGATTTTTTTTCTTGAAATTATGCAGAGAGAATTTATACAGATGGATATAGTTAGGCGTAAGGAATATTATCTTGCGAAGCGTGCGAGGTTCAATGATTTAAAAGTAAACGGCGATAGTAATATCAATAGTGAAAAAGCCGCACTTATGATTTTCCTTAATAAAACTTGTTTTAATGGCTTGTTCCGTGTTAATAAAAAGGGATATTTTAATGTTCCGATGGGATCATATAAAAATCCTTTGATTTGCGATGAAGCTAATTTGCGTGCAGCGTCGAAATTTTTACAAGGCGTCGATATTATTTGTGGAGATTATCGAAAATCTGAAAGCTTTATTGATGAAAAGACCTTTGTTTATTTCGATCCGCCTTATCGGCCGCTTAGTGATACTTCAAGCTTTACCGCATATACAGAATATTTATTTGATGATGAAGAACAGGTTAAACTAGCAAGATTTGTTGATAAAATGAATGAAAAGGGCGCTAAGATTGTTGTTAGCAATTCTGATCCAAAGAACTATAATATAGATGATGATTTTTTTGATAATATTTACTCCTCACATAATATTAAAAGAGTTGAAGCAAATAGAATGATTAACTGTAATGGCGAAGCGAGAGGAAAAGTTAGAGAACTGCTTATAGCTAATTTTTTATGATAAGTTAATAATGAAAAAGATGTCATTTTACTATAAAAATTTTAAATAGGAATGGCAATTTGAAGAATTTAAGGAGCTTTAATATGTTGAAAAGAAGTTTTAGTAGTTGGTTGACTGGATTTCGTGATAGTATCGCAGATTATGGGTATTATATTGATTTTGAAAAGGTACATCATAATGTGAATGAAATCAAGATTGAATTAAACATTCTCAATTCTCTCATAGGCTCTAAAAATATTAAGAAAGATTTTGAGACATTAATTGAGAAATATCCTGAGGTTTTAAAATGTATACCGTTATTGCTGGCAGTCAGAGCAAATGAAATTTATTGTCAGGATGAAAACGGCGGGTGTCTGTATAAGTTTGGCTTTAGAAAAGATATTATTGACATAAGGGTGCTACCTGAACAATACTCTTATTTTATGCAACACACAGGTTTATTTGATTTATTAGAAAAGCACATTATCAATAATCTGGTTGATTATGCAACTGGTGTTGAAACAGGCTTGGATTCTAATGGACGTAAAAATCGTGGCGGACATTTAATGGAAAATTTAGTAGAGAGTTTTATAAAAAAAGCAGGATTTACTAAAGAGCGCGATTATTTTAAGGAAATGTATATCCATCAAATTACAGAGAAATGGGGGATTGATCTTTCAGCTATTTCTAATCAAGGTAAGATGGAAAAACGTTTTGATTTTGTTGTTAAAACTTCAAATATGATTTATGGAATTGAAACTAATTTTTATGGCAGTAGCGGAAGTAAGCTTAATGAAACTGCAAGAAGCTACAAAACGCTTGCTCTTGAAACTGATACTATTGAAGGCTTTACTTTTGTGTGGTTTACTGACGGCAAAGGATGGATGAGTGCTCGTAATAATCTTGAAGAAACCTTTGACGTAATGGATAATATCTATAATATCAAGGATTTGGAAGAAGGTATTATTGCAGAGGTTTTCAAATAATGGCCAAGAAAATTACAAAATGGGAGCCGGATGATTTTGAACTCGAAATGACAACGCATTGGTCGTTTCCTAAGCGTGGGGATTGGGCTACTCACGATGCAAAATGGCGCGGGAATTGGTCTCCGTATATTCCTCGTAATATTATGCTCAGGTATTCTAAAGAAAGTGATTTGGTACTTGATCAGTTTGCTGGTGGTGGAACGACGCTTGTTGAAGCAAAATTGCTGAATAGGAATATCATTGGGGTTGATGTAAACGATTTAGCACTGAATAGATGCAAAGAGAAAGTAAATTTTGAGTTCAATGGCGCTGATGGCAAGGTATATTTGCGTAAAGGAGATGCAAGACATTTAGATTTTATTCCGGACGAAGGTATTGATCTTATATGCACGCATCCTCCTTATGCCAATATTATTAAATATAGTGAAGACATAGAAAATGATTTATCGCGTTTAAAGGTCAAAAATTTTCTTGAGGAAATGAAAACGGTAGCAGATGAATGCTACCGTGTTCTTAAAAAAGATAAATTTTGCGCTATTTTAATGGGAGATACTAGGCAAAAAGGTAATATGATACCTATGTCCTTTGAGGTCATGCATATTTTTGAAGATGCAGGCTTTAAGCTCAAGGAATTGATAATTAAAGAGCAACACAATTGTAAAGCTACTGGGTATTGGAAAACCAATAGCATAAAGTATAATTTTTTATTGATTGCTCATGAATATCTTTTTGTGTTTAAAAAGTAAGATTTATACTAATTGACGATTTGCAAGACCTTCAAAAAGCATTTTTCTCCCAGAGTAATTCCAGTAGGCGCAGTCCTGTTCCATGAATAACCATTTTATGGCTAAAAGGATTATTTGGATAGGACGTCTAGTCCCTTCATAATCTAGAAAGTAGGCATTGATTTGGGATAAATCTAAGTCATCACAATTATAAATGGCAATGATAGCATTTTTTACTGAAGCATATTCATTGGGACAATTATTTTTACAACAAGCTAATGCATCAAAGATATCTTGATGACTGGGATTACTATATCTTCGGCTTTTTTTGAAGTACATTCCGCATAATAGGATTTTTTCAGAAATACTTTTAATTGCGGCTGATTATTGGTATAATTAAAATTAATCGTACCCGCGTAGCATGGTAGTATGGTAAGCAGTTTATCGTTATGCATACAAGGGAGCATGGAAGAAAGGTAGTGTATTTATGTCTATTCAACTGGTTATCGTTTGTCTGTACATCTTGATGCTGTTCGGCATCAGCTTTTGGGTAAAGCGCCGGGCTGATAAGGGCTCGACGGAATATCTCTTTGCCGGGCGCAAGCTGGGCAGCGCCTTGATTGCCGTCAACATTACCGGCTTGGCTGTCGGCGCGGCTTCTACCGTAGGCGTGGCGGAAAGAGCTTTCTCCGTCGGTATGGCGGCAGGCTGGTACAACGCCGCCTGGGCGGCAGGCTCCGTAGTGATGGGCCTGGTAGCGGCAGGCAAGCTGCGCGCTTTGAAGGTTTCCACTATTCCGGAGTTCTTTGAAAAATATTATGATACCAAGGGCCGCGTTATCAGCGCTATCGGCCTGATTATCATTATGTGCGTTATTACGGCGCTGCAATATTTAGCCGGCGGCGCTATTCTGTCGTCCCTGCTGCCTAACATTTTTACCTTTAAGAGCGGTATGCTGATGAGCGCCGTGGTATTTATCGGCATTACGCTGATCGGCGGCCTGTGGTCCAGCGGCCTGGCTAATATCGTCAGCGTGACGCTGATTTATCTGGGCATCATTTATTCCTGCATCGAAGCGGTGATTCATGTGGGCGGGCTTGAAGCGTTGGAAGCTAATCTGCCTAACGCGACCGTGATGATGAATCCGCTGGGCGGTATTCCTATCGTCGTTATCGTAAGCTGGTTCATCGTTATGATTACCCAGGCTATTACGGCGCAGGGCCCGGTGCAGATCGCCTGCGGCGCCAGCAATGAAAAAACTGCCCGCAACGGCTTTTTGCTGGGCGGCCTGCTGATTTTCCCCATCGGCTTTTTGTGCGCGATTCTGGGTTTGGTCGCTAAGGTTATGTTCCCCGATATTCCTGTGGAAAAGGCTGCGCTGGCTATGCCTAAGGTAGTTATGAGCCTGAACCCCATCGCTTCCGGCGCTACGCTGGCCGCTTTGTGGGCCGCCGACGTATCCACCGCCTGCACAATTTTGCTGGGCGCAGGCACGCTGTTTTCTCAGGATATTTATAAACGCTTTATCAATCCCAATATCAACGATACGGCCTTTGTTAAAATCAACCGTATGATTATCTTTGTCGTAGGTATGGTAACGCTGTGGTTTGCCTTCAACGCCGCGGGCATTCTTAAAACTATGATTGCCGGCCTGTCCATGACGACGGCGCTGACCTGCATTTTCTTCTTTACGGTTTTTGCGCCGGGAGTCTGCCGCCGCAGCAGCGCCTTCTGGACGACGCTGGTAGGCATTGTGGGCATTGTGCTGTGGTATATGCCGGGGAATGTTTTGGGCGCTATTAAACCTTTCTTCCAAGAGGTAGTTTACTTTGAATGGGTAATTTGCATTATCACCTTCCTGCTGATTTCCGTTGTGGATAAAAATAAGATTAAGGATGTAGAAAAAACAGAAGAGGCTTGATGAAATGCACGAAAATGGCAAAAACTCTTTGAACAGTATCGAAATAGGCCGCGCCGCTCTGCGCATCGCCCTGACGGAAAACCGGCAGGAGGAAATGCGCGTTAAGGAAAGGCTGGCGGCTTCGGGCATCCGCGCGACGGCCGTGGATTTTGGCGGCGAGTTCATTCCCTCCATCGTCAAGATTATCGAGCGCGCCGTAGTTGCCGCTCAGCGCCAGGGGCTGGTGACGGAAACTCATGTGGGCGCAGGCGCGGTGGCCGGGGCGGCGCACGAGGCGCTGGAGCAGGTGAAGAATAAGGCCGTGGGCTTTAATGTGGGCGGCAAGATTGGCTTGGCCCGCTGCGGCGAGCATTTATGCGTGGCGCTGTACATGGGCGTGGGCGTACTCAATCTTAACGAAATGTGCGTGGGGCTGGCTCACCGTTCCCTGGCCAGCGATGAATAAAGGGTGATTGACCATGAATATTATTGACGTTATCGGCCCGGTGATGATTGGGCCGTCCAGCTCGCATACGGCCGGAGCTGTGCGCTTGGGGCTTTTGGCCTCCAGCATTTTAGGAGCTCGGCCGGTAAAGGCGGAAATTCACTTGCACGGCTCCTTTGCCGAAACCTATCAGGGGCACGGCACGGACATGGCGCTGCTGGCAGGCTTAATGGGATGGCTGCCCGACGACGAGCGCATTCCCCAGGCAGCAGAATATGCTGCGGATGCAGGGCTTGCTTATTCTTACCATAAAATAGATTTGGGCAATAAGGCCCATCCTAATACGGTGCTGTTTAAGCTGACCTCTGCCGGCGGCAGCTACTGTGAAATTATCGGTTCTTCCGTTGGCGGAGGGCAGGTCAAGGTAACGGAAATCGACGGCTTTCCCGTGGAGCTCACAGGCAGGCTGCCGGCCATTTTAACCGTGCATGTGGACGCACGCGGCGTGATTGCGCTGGTGACGAGCACGCTGGCTAATGCCGGAGTGAATATCGCGACGATGCGCGTTTTCCGCAGCAATAAGGGCGGTATGGCCTCCATGGTTATTGAATGCGACCAGGCTGTGCCGCAGGGAATTATCAATCTTATCGGCGCTTTGCAGCAGATTGAATCAGTGCGCTTTATCGGCAGTGTTTTGTAAGGAGCTTGCGATGAAAAAAGAAATGCTTTCGTTAAACGGTTGGATTGATGAAGCCGCCGGTTGGCAGCAGCCTTTGGATGAATTTTTGTTGGATTATAATATGCGCGAGCTGGAATGCAGCCAAGAAGACTTGCTGGAGCAGATGAAAGCCATGCTTAAAGTTATGGAAAAATCGGTGGAGCATGGCTTGACCGGCGTGCGCTCGCACAGCGGCCTGACGGGCGGCGACGCGAAAAAATTGGCTCAGGCGGCTGCCGGGCAGCAGCTTGTCCGCCTTTTGGGAGATAAAGCGCTGGACGCCGTGATTTACGCTACGGCGGTGGGCGAATGCAACGCGGCCATGGGCCGTATCGTGGCAGCGCCGACGG